>NZ_JBSFDB010000068.1:0-38714 GCF_053593695.1 Streptomyces sp. NPDC002144 | reverse complement strand
CCTTGCCGTTAGTTCGGGGCAGCTGCTGTCTGAGAAGCAGAAAGCTCAACCCGCGAGGGAAGAATCTCCCTGCTTCAGCTGGGGGAGAAGTCAAGTTGAGAACCTCAGTCCTGGGCGGGTCAGAGCAGATTGGGCAGGAGCCGGGTGACCTGTTCCGCCACCTGGAGACCGATGGCGCCGAGCGGTCCGGTGAACACGATCCAGGTCTGGCGGCGTCCCCAGCGAAACCAGGCCCAGACGGCTGCCGCGGAGGCCGCGGCCAGCGCCTGGAGCCAGAGCACCACCTGCCACCAGACGACGGTGTCGCCGCGGAGGGGGAGTTCACTCGACGGGAGGGAGTCGGGGGCGATCCGCAGGGCCGGTGTGTCGGCCGCGGCGCCGATCAGGTCGGCGTCGAGGCGCAGCACGCCCTTCGGGAGGTACGGCGGCCCGGTCGCGGTCATGAGGACGACACGGCCCTTACCCGCGGCGGGTGCGGTCGGGGCGCGGTCGCCGGCGTGGCGCTGGTCGAGGACGCGGAAGGTGAAACGTCCCTGCCCCGTCGTGATCCGGAAGGTGTCGCCGGGGGCCAGGCCCGCCAGGTGCCTGAACGGTCCGCCGTATGCGGCGGCCCGGCCCATGATCACGCTGGTTCCGGCCTGGCCGGGCAGCAGGGTGTCCCGGCGGTGGCCGGGGCCCTTGGCGAGTACGTCGGAGTCCGTGCCTTCGAAGACCACCTCTCGGACGTGGAGCTTCGGGATCTCCAGCAGCATCAGCGGTGTGCCCGGCCTGAGCAGCCGCCCCTGCTGGTCGGTCTGGGACACCGCCACTGTCCCGGCGGCCAGTTCGGCGCGCAGCTTGTCGAAGCCGGACGACTGGGCGGCGCGGTGCTGCAGTGGGCTGAGGAGGACCAGTTGGGCGCAGATGCCGATCAGCAGCACGCTGATCGTCAGCAGGGCGCCGGCGGTCACGTAGGGGCCGAGCAGGGCGCGCTTGTTGGCCTTCGCCGTCTTGCTGCCGGGGGACGGACGGACGGTTTCCTGCGTTCCGGCGGGCGTGTCGATCGTCGCGGTCACCTGGGGAACCTCCCGCCGGGTCGGCGAGTCGTACGGCGGACGAAGGCTTGCGCTGCGGAGAGTGCGGCGGCCGTGCCCCGGGGACGCCAGCCGGCCGCGAAGGGGGCGATCAGTCCGGCGACGGCGCCGAGGCCGGCTCCGAGGGGCAGGGCGAGTCGCAGCGGGACCGCCGGGTCGGCCGGGGTGAGGCCGCTCGCGGTGCTGATCAGGTCGGGGGCGGTGCCGCCGTGCGGGGCGGCCGAACTGCCCGACGGGGAGGCGGTGGTGCCGGTCGGGGTGCCGGTGGTGGACCCGGTACCCGAGCCGCCGGTGGTGGTGTCCGCTCCCCCGGTGCCTGCCGTGCCTGCGCCGTTCGCGGAGCCGGTCGTGTCACCGGCCGTGGTGGGGCCCTTGTAGGACTCCAGCGTCTTCGCGGCGGCGAGTGCCGTGGCGCGCTGTTCGCTGTCCAGCGGTGCGTAGCCGGGCGGCAGGTCGCCGAGGTCGATGCCGGTGTGCTGGCCCGCCCGCACGGCGTAGCGCAGCAGCGCGGCGTAGCTTCTGCGCTCCGCCGGCTTGACCTGGCCGGGGCGGACCACCGCGTCGACCAGCATGGTCACGGGGTAGGCGTGTGTCCGGGAGGCGGTGACGGGCACGACGGCGGGGCTGCCGGTGGCGGAGGCCGCCGCGGCGGTCAGGGACGCCGGGGTCGGGGCGATGTACTGGCCGGCGGTGTTGCGCAGGCTGGCGGTCTGCAGCCCGTACCGCGCGGCGGAGGCGGCGTCGGTGACGACCAGTTGGAAGCGCTGGCCGACGTTCTGGGGACCGGGTGACTTCCACACCGGGGGGTTGGCGTTCGCGTCCCAGCTGGACTTCCACAGCTGGTCGCCGCGGCGCGCGTGCTGGGCGGCGAGGAGCATGTCGTCGACGTAGGGGTGGAAGTCGGTCATGCCCTGTTTGACGGTGGCCTCGGCGGAGCCCGGCGGGACGGTGGTCCACGGGTCGGCCTTGGGGTAGTCGTCGCGGGCCGCGGTGAAGCCGTAACCGGTCGGGTTCAGGTCGGCGTTGGTGCTGTAGTACGGGTTGACCTGCGTGCCGTACTCGTCGGGTACGCCGGCCAGGAAGCGCCGGGCGCTGTTGTCGGCGAGCACGTAGTTCCACAGCTGCCGGGCCGCGTCGGTGTGGCCGAGCGCCACCTCGAGATCGGTGTCGGTGCTGGGGTTCTCGGCGATGGACTGGTTGGCGTACTCGGGGTTGAGGGCCAGGAACTCCGGGTCGGACAGCAGGCCTGCGGGGTTGTTCTTCGCCCAGCCGTAGCCCCCCGCGGCGGTGAGGGTGGCGGTGCCGCCGGAGTAGACGGTTCTGACCGCTCCCCAGGGGGAGTTGCGGTACGACTCGGTGAGCAGCTTGGCGATCAGCCGGGGGGTGAGCTTCATCGAGGTGAACCGGGTGCCGTCCAGGGCCTTTTGCTCCTTGGTGGCGGTGGAGCCGGGTTGTCGTTCGATGGTGAAGCCGATGACGACGCCGGAGAGCGCGACCGGGGCGTAGGTCACCTTGCCCGTGGGCGTGGTGGTGCCGTCGTCGGAGCCGAGTGGTCGGGTGACGAATCCGAGGGTGTCCGCGCCGGAGGTGATGCGGGCGCGGGTGTCGGCGTCGCCGAGCTGGGTGAAGCCGTAGACGGTACCGGTGGCGCAGAGTTTGGCCTGCCAGCTGGTCATGGCCTCGGCGACGAGTTCGCTGCCGATGGTGTCCTGCTCGTCGGCGCCGATCTTGCAGGAGGCGCCGACGGGGTTGAAGCCGAGCTTGACGGCGATGCGGTTCTTCCAGTTGGTCGAGGAGACCGGTGAGCCGGCGTTGACCTGGGTCTGGTCCTCGTAGGGCTTGCCATCGAGGTCGAGGTGGCCCTGCGGGACGATGACGAGCCAGCAGGAGCGGCCGGTGACGGTGCCGTCGGCGTGGGTGACCGGGGCGCCGCAGCCGAGTTGCGGTGCCTCGTTGGCGGTCTGGGTCTCGAAGATCTCCGAGCCGGTGCCGTCCGCCTCGGTACGGGCGAAGTCGATCTCGTTGGTGGTGGAGTGGTTGAAGAGCTTGTTGTTCTGGGTGCCGCTGGTGACGACGGTGCCGTCGACCGCCTTGAAGGGCACCTCGCCCAGGCCGTAGGGCATGGTGGAGCCGTAGGTGTCGTCGTCGCCGTAGTGGCCGGGCCTGGCCCGGTAGACGACGGCGCGGGTGTCGTCGTCGCCGTTGCCGGGCCAGTTGGCGCGGTCGGTGGTGGGTGAGGCGCCGTACTCGCACTGGGTGCGGGGCGGGCCGGGGTTGGTGGGGACGGTGCCGTCGTCGTCGCCCCAGCACTGCATGATCTGGACGAAGTCCGTGTTGAACTGGCTTCCGGCGAAGGTGGTGGGTGTGCCGCCGGTCCAGGAGACGGTGACGGCCCGGTCCGTGAGTCCCTGGGTCTGGCTCACGGTGAACCTCATGCCGGCGAACTCGCTACGCCCGGAGACGGTGACGGCGGAGCCGGTGGCCGATGGCGTTCCGTCCTCGGGCGCCGCGCCCGCGCCGGGTGCCGCGGCCACGGAGACCAGTGCACCCATGAGGGCACCTACGGCCGCTCCCACGAGTGTGCGGATGAGCTGATGTGTCCTCACTTCTGCTCCCCCTTGTCGCCCCTGGCCGTGCCGGCCCGGCGGCCGGCCAGCACGTGTGCGGTGACGGCGGGGACCAGAACCACCACGAGCAGGGTGATCCCGGCCAGAACCATCAGGGTCTGCCTGGCGCTCCAGCCGTCGTCGGCCGACAGGGAGACCGGGGAGGCGAGCACCGTCGTGGCGCCGTTGCCGCCTGCGGCGGACGTATTGACCGTCTGACCTGTGTCCGGGTCGACGCTCGCGCCGCTCGAAGGGCCGGTCGGTCCGGCCGCTCCGCCTGTCGCCGCCGTACCGCCGCTCGTGCCACTGGCGGAACCGGCTCCACCAGTGGTGCCACCGGTGGAACCACCGCTTGAGCCGCCGCTGTTCGCGGTCGTCTGCCGGGCACCGCCGGAGCCGGTGGCGCACTGACGGGTCGCGCCCTTCTTGTCGCAGGCGGGCGGCATGGGCGCGGTGGTGGCCAGCCGGTTGGTGCCGTCCGCGCTGAAGGTCGGGTTGTTGCAGCCCTTGACGTTGATGTTCTTGGCTACCACGCCGGGGATCTTGCGGATCTGGTCGAAGCCCGCCTTGACCAGGTTGATCGGCAGCGGCGAGTAGCCCAGTTCGGGCGCCTGTTGCTGGCCCTGGCACATGAAGTAGTAGGAGAACGCGCCGAGTGTCGTGCCCTTGGCGGTGGTGAAGGTCCCCTGCACCCTCAGCGGGAGGATCATGTACGAGTAGCTGGAGAGCACGTAGGAGCGCGGATCGCTGTCGGTGTAGACGGAGTCCAGGTTCTGGGTGAGGTAGTCCGCGGAGCTCTTGTTGGTGTTGATCTTCGCCTTGAGCAGCGACACCGCGACGTTCTGCGCGGTCGGCTCGGTGTAGTAGCCGGCCGCGTTCAGCAGCTTGGCCACGGGGTAGTGCGCGTTGAGGGCGTAGGAGTAGTTGACGTACCCGATGGAGCCCTCGCCGTAGCCCTGGGAGATGTAGCCGGCCACGCCGAGGTCGCCGGACTGGGCGATCATGCCGGTGACGGTCGGGTAGTACGACGTCTCGCCGCAGGCGTTGCTGCGGCCGACCTTGGCGCAGTACGCCTTCCACAGCGCTGTCTGCCGTTTGGCCATCCAGAGCGTGAACTGGGCCGAGGCGCCGGAGCCGTCCGAGCGGACGACGGGCACGATGGCCCGGTGCGGCAGCTTCAGGGCGGGGTTGTCCGCGCGGATCGAGGAGTCGTCCCAGTAGCGCACGGCGGCGGTGAAGATCTTCGTCAGGGTGGGCTGGCTCAGCCGCAGGTTGGTGACGCGCTGGCCGTTGATCGTCAGGTGGTACATGAACGCGGTGCCGCCCGCCACGATCGGCATGTACGCGTACGACCCGGCCACCGGCCGCTCCGGGGCGGAACCGTCCGTCGGGTTGGTCTGGAAGGGGATGTCCGAGACCGCGAAGTCCGTGGTGCCGGCCAGGAACTGCTGGCGGCCGTAGGAGGAGCCCTGCGGGGTGTAGGAGATCTGCATGCCGTACTGCCGGACGTCGCGGCGCCACTGGTCGACGGCGTTGAAGGCCCAGCTGGAGCCGGCTCCGCTGATGGGGGTGTAGCTCACGGCGGTCGCGGGAACGGCGGCGCCGAGCAGCAGTGCCGCGGCCAGGACCAGCGCCGCGACGGCGGCTCGCGGGGTGGAAAGTATCCGACGGAGCATCAGTCCACCTCGGTGGGAGCGGGGTTCGGGTCCGGGGTCAGGGGGGCGGTCGGGCCGTCGACGGCCGTGGCGGCTGCCTCGAAGCGGTCCAGGTCGTGCCGTGAGCGGCGGGCCGCCCGCCGGGTCTGGCGAGGGCTCAGCTGTCCGGGGCCGCGGCCGCCGACGACGCGGGCGAGTGAGAAGAGGAGCAGGACCAGGGCCAGCAGCACCAGGGCGGTACCGAAGGCGCGGGTGATCATGGCCGGTTGGGGCGACCTGACGAAGGTGAACACCGCCAGCGGCAGGGACATCATGGGGCCGTGCGTGGGGTCGGCGTTGAGCGCGGCCGTCGCGCCGGCCGTGAGGAGCACCGGGGAGGTCTCGCCGATGCCGCGCGCGGTGCCCAGGATGACGGCGGTGGCAAGGCCCGAGCGCGCGGAGGGCAGCACCACGTGCCACACGGTGCGCCAGCGCGGGGCGCCCAGTGCCTCCGCTGCCTCGGTGAGCGTGCCGGGCACCAGGCGCAGCACCACGTCCGACGCCCGGATCACGATGGGCAGCATCATCACGCTGAGGGCGAGCCCGGCCGCCAGGCCCGACTTCTCGAAGCCCAGCATCAGGATCCAGCTCGCGTAGACGAAGAGGCCGGCCACGACCGACGGCAGCGCGGTCATCGCCTCGACGATGGTGCGCACGAAACGGGAGAACCGTCCCGGCACCTGGCCGAGGTAGACGGCGCAGGTGATGCCCAGCGGAATGGTGACGGTGAGGGCGATGGCGATCTGCACAAGGGTGCCGACGACGGCGTGTTTGACGCCGCCGACGGTGACCGGGTCCAGCGGACCGGCCGCCTGCATGTCCTGCGTGTAGAAGCCGGCGTGCGGCAGCGCGTGCCAGCCGCGGGCGGCGGTGAAGCCGATGACGAGGACCAGGCCGGCGAAGAGCAGTGCGGCGGCGGAGCCCAGCACGGCGGTGAGCAGGCGGTCGCGCACGGCGGGCGCGGCGGAGGATCCACCGGCCGAGGCGTCCATCCACACCAGTACGGCGTAGACCAGCAGGAAGATCAGGTAGGCCACGACGGCGAAGCCCAACGCCCCGGAGAGCGGGGCCAGTTGGCCGAAGAGCAGCCAGGCCAGGGTGAGGCCGGTGGCGGCGGCGCCGCCGAGGGCGAGCAGGTCGTCGCGGCGCGGCCCGCCCAGCCGGCGCTGTTCCTCCGGCTCCGCCGGCGGCTCGGGGCGCGGTACGACGGTGGTGGATCCGGGCGTGGTGGCCGGGGGCTTGTCCAGCGTGGTCGTCATGGGCTCAGGCCTCGCTCTGTGCGCCGGACCGGGAACGGGCCACGATCGAGGACGCGGTGAAGTTGACCACCAGGGTCAGCAGGAACAGGGCGAGCCCGGCCGCCATCAGCGCGGAGACACCGAAGGCGGAGGAGTCGCCGTAGTGCAGGGCGATCAGGGAGGACACGGAGTTGGAACCGGTCTGCAGGATGTGCGGCTGGATGGTGAAGACCGGCGAGATGATCAGATAGACGGCGATGGTCTCGCCCAGCGCGCGGCCGAGGCCGAGCATGGTGCCGCCGATGATGCCGCCGGCCCCGTATGGCAGGACCACGCTGCGGATCATGCCCGCCCGGGTCGAGCCGAGCGCGTACGCGCCCTCCCGCTCCCCCGCCGGCGCGCGGCTGAACACCTCGCGCATTACCGAGCACTGGATGGGCGCCACCATCAGCGCGACCACGATGCCCGCGACGAACGTCGAGGCGGTGTACACGCTGGCGGAGGCGAGGGGGTCGTCCTGGTGCGCGCCGTCGACGTGCAGGAACGGGATCCAGCCGAACCAGGTCGACAGCCAGCGGGACAGACCGATCACCTTGCTCTGCAGGAAGAACAGCCCCCACAGGCCGTAGACCACCGACGGCACGGCGGCCATGAGGTCGACCAGCGCGACCAGGGTGCGCCGCAGTCGGGCCGGCGCGATCTCGGAGATGTACAGCGCGGTCCCGAGCGCCAGCGGCACCGACACCAGGACGGCGACGGCCGCGATGAGCAGGGTGCCGGTGAGGACGGCGGCGATGCCGAAGTCATGGGTGTCGGGTTCCCACCGCTCGGTGGTGAGGAAGGAGAATCCGGCGGTGTGCAGCGCCTGCAGGGCACGCAGCAGCAGGAACAGGCCGACGGCCGCCATGATGGCGAGCACGGCCAGGCCGGAGCCGCGCAGCGCGGCCCGGAAGATGCGGTCACCGGTGCCCCGTGCGGTGGACAACGGCCGTGGCGTGTCCTCGCCCGGCGCGGTCAGCGGGTGGCCCAAGGTCCTCGTGCTCCTTCCTGGTTTCGGTTTCGGGTACGACGGCGCCCGGGGCCGGAGCCGGTGGGGTGCCGGCTCCGGTCCTCGGGGTGCTCAGTAGCTGGTGATGCTGATGCTCTTGGACTTGGCGTTCACGTAGCCGCTGCCGCCGTAGCGGATGCTGAGCGTGTGCTTGCCCTTGGAGAGCCTGGCGATGGTGATGGTGACCTTGCCGCCGCTGAGGGTGCCGCTGCCGACCAGCGTCGAGCCGTTGTAGATGCGGATCTTGCCGGTCGGGGTGGTGCCGGTGGCGCTCACCTTGACGGTGATCACGGCGTGCTTGGTGTGGCTGACGCGGGCCGG
Organism: Streptomyces sp. NPDC002144; assembly: GCF_053593695.1. Taxonomy (NCBI): domain Bacteria; kingdom Bacillati; phylum Actinomycetota; class Actinomycetes; order Kitasatosporales; family Streptomycetaceae; genus Streptomyces; species Streptomyces sp. NPDC002144. The sequence goes on along the minus strand of NZ_JBSFDB010000068.1, from coordinate 30,734 downwards.
GGCGGTGACGGTCAGCGTCGGGGTGGCCTTGACGACGGTGAAGGTGATGTTGTGGCTGGAGGCGGCATGGGTGCTGTCGCCGCCGTAGCGGATGCTCAGGGTCTTGCCGCCGACCGCGCCGAGCTTGGTGGTGGCTACCTTGACGGTGGCCTTGCCCGAGGTGTTCAGGGTGGCGGAACCCACCTTGGTGGAGCCGTAGTAGGCGGCGACGGTGCCGGTCGGGACGGCGGCGTCGCTGTGGCCGACGGTCACCGCGACCGACTCGGTGCTTCCGTAGGAGGGCTTGGCCGCCGAGGCCGTGGCGGTCACGGTCGTGGCCGTCTTCACGGCCGCGGTGGCCGTGGTGGCGTCGCTGTTGCCGTTGATGTTCGCCGCGTAGACCGTGACGGTGTACGTGCCGGCCGTAAGGCCGGTCAGGCTCGCGCTGGTGGTGGAGGCCGCTACGTCCTTGTAGGCGTAGCCGCCGACGGTCGCACCGGTACCGTCCTGCACCGTCACGCGGTAGTCGCTCACGGCGGCGCCGGCGGCGGGGGCCCACGACAGCTTCAGCGTGCCGCCGCCCGGCGTCGCGGTCACGGTCGGGGCCGCGGGGACCGCCGTGGAGAGGTTGCCGTCCTCCAGGCCTCCGCGCTTGACGTGCTTGTTGGTGGGGTCGGCGATCCCGTTGTAACTGACGTTCAGGAAACCGAACTTGGCGATCACCGACTGGGCGGCGGCTGAGTCCAGCGCCGCCGTGTGGCCGGTGTCGGTCACGAAGACGTCGTAGAGGGCCTTGTCGAAGAAGACACTGGTCGGGTCGATGGCCCGGGTGGAGACCACGTTGGAGACGTCGCGGCCGAAGGTGGTGTCCGCGAAGAAGTCAGAGTTCGAGGAGATGGTGCCGTCGCCGTTCTGGATCACCGGCGCGGTGTAGGTGCCGCTGTTCTCCTCGTCCAGCGCGCCGACGAACGCGCCGCCCGTGACGGCGGTCGAACTGCGGTCCGGGGCCGTGCCGTTGTGCTGGGCGACGAAGCTGGCGACGGAGAGCGGGACGATGTCGCCGGCGTTCTCGATGACGCTGTTCAGACGGTTCTGCTGGACCGCCTTGCCCTCGTGGTCCAGCGTGTCGACGTTGCTCCCGAGCTGGGCGTCGGTGACACCGATGGCCTTCTGGAAGAAGGAGCGGGTGCCGGAGCCGGAGTTGGGGATGAACGGGTGGATCGTCACCCCGCCGATCTCCGTCAGCGCGCCGGTGTAGATGTCGTGCAGCTGCTGCTTGGTCAGCTGGGCGAGAGCGGAACCCTTGGCCGCGTAACCCACCGCGTCGCGGGCGAAGGGGATCGCGGTCAGCGCGGTGCCGGAGACGGCGGGCGCGCTGGTGTTGCGGGCGAAGTCGATCTGGTCCTGGATGGCGACGGTGCCGTCGCTCTGACTCGAGGAGACCGCGGCGGCCGGCGTTGGCCCCGTTGGGACGCAGGAACTTCGGCCCGCTCGTCCGGGTCTGGATCTGCGAGGTCGTGGAGCCGGTGCCCGGCTCGGTCGCATCGTAGGACGCGAGGGTGTAGCCGTCCGCGGTGACCGCGGTCGAGGCGTAGCTGGTGCCGTTGACGGTCTCACCGGCCAGCGCGTCCAGGACGTCCTGGGTGACGTCCGAGCCGACGCCGACGAGCTGGTGGGCGGTGACACCGGCGCCCGGGTCGGCGTACGCGGCGGTGGAGGTGAGGGCGAGCGGGGTGGCGAGCGTCGCGATGACGACAGCGGTGGCCACAACGGAGATACGTCTCTTACGCATGGGTGAACTCCTCGGAAGGCGTGCCCGCCACGCCGGCCGCAACCGAGCGGGAACGCGCGGAGGCGGTGGACGCGGGCAGGGGAAAGCGCGGGAAAGCGGAAGACCGCGGGACTGAACGCCCAGAAGACACCGCTGGTGTCGGCCGGACGTCCGGAGGGAGACGAAGGTGCCTTGGCGTGCCCGCGCACGTGGGGGTCACGGCCGGGAGGAGTGAGCGCGCGTGTGAGTGTCGGTCCGACTCAGCAGCAGGCCACGGCGACGCCGGGGCAACAGCTGGCGCTGCCCACACGCATCAGATCGACGGCGCGACGCCGAGTCAGCGCCGGGGAGGATGTCCGAATCACGGCGGGAACAGTAGCAGCGACCTTCACATCGACAACACAAGTCGCCGCCTGTCTCACATGTCGACACAGCCGTGGCCGAATATGCCTTTTTCGCACCGGTTTCTTCACGTCGTTTTTGAGACAGAGCGATCTCACATGGTGTCGGCCGCCCCCACGGTCCGCGCGCAGGTGCGCCGGTACGCCGACACCGCGCCTCCACCAGGCACGCTCCGCCGTTCATGCATTCCCTATAATTCCTATCGGATTACTAGGAAAAGAGGCCGGTCCTCCCGGTGGACGAATGCACCACGCCAACCGACAAGCAGCTTGAGGAGACCACCCACCATGGGCGTTGCCACTATGCCGTCCCAACCCGCCCCGGCCTCCGACCGGAAGGGGCCCGGCCGCGCCCACTGGCTGCACGTGGCTCACGAGACGGCGGACGACCTCGCCACGGACGCGCCGGCCAGGGAGCACGCGGGCAAGGCCCCCTTCGCCGAGGTCGCCGGACTCCGTGAATCCGGACTGCTGACCCTGCTCATACCGGCCGAACTCGGCGGAGGCGGCGCCGACTGGCCCACGGCGTACGCCGTCGTCCGGGCGATCGCAGCCACCGACGCCGCGATCGCCCAACTCCTGGGCACGCACTACTTCCTGTCATGGAGTGCCCGGTGCTTCACCGAACCCGACCTCGCCACTCGCATCGAACGTCGATCAGCGACGGAGCAGTGGTGTTGGGGAGGAGGCTTCGCCGCTCAGGACCCCCCGCTGATCCTGACCAGGAAAGGGCGGGGCTATGTGCTCGAGGGCCGGCAGAGCTACGCCACCGGAGTTCTGGTCGCCGACCGCCTCGCGGTGCGGGCCGAGCGAGCGGGCAACCGCGAACCAGTCGCCGTCGTCGTCGCACCCACCCACCCCGGAGTGAGGATCGACGCCGCGGAAGCCTTCGGACAACGGCTCGCGGCCGGAGGTGACGTGGAGTTCGACGCCGCGCCCGTCACCGTCCACGACGTACTCGGCTCCCTCGCCGCCGACGACGACGTACTCTCGCCGTCGGCCGCTCTGGCCTCACCGATCGGGCGCCTCCTCTCCGTCCAGCTCCTTCTCGGCCTCGCCGAAGGCGCACTCGCCGAAGCACGCGAGTACAGCAGGATGGGCCAGTCCTCCTGGCGCCCCTCCTGGCCGGACGGCACTCCCCAGGATCCGCACGTACTGACCACCTACGGGGAACTCACGATCCTCACCCGCTCCGCCGCCGCACTCAGCGACCAGGCACTGACAGCCGTCCAGGACGGACTGGCACGCGGCGAAGACCTCACCTACGACGAGTACGCCGACATCTCGGTCCACGTCACGATGGCCGAGGCCACCGCATCCAAGGCCGCACAGGAAACCACCAGCCGCGCCCTGGACATCGTCGGCTCCCGCTCCGCATCCGCACGCCTGGGCCTCGACCGCTTCTGGCGCAACGCCCGGGCGCACACCCTGCACAGGCCCGTCGCCCACCAGATCCGCGACGCCGGGGACTACTTCCTCAACGGCGCCCACCCCCCGTTCGTCCTGCCGGCCTGACCGGGAAACCAGGAACGCCGGATCAGCGGCAAGGGCCACAGGTCGTCGACCGCGCGCGAGTTGCGGGTGCGGGTGCGGGTGGATCCTTTTCCCGGCAGATGGGCCTGCGACAGATAGGCCGCGGCCCGCCGCAAAACCTCATTCCCCTGCTCCAGCAGCTTGATCCGCCCACGCGCTTCCCGCGGTTTCGCGCTCTTCTGCCCGGTCGTTCCCGGCCCGGTCCCGTCGTCGATGTCCGCGCGGCGCATTCACTTCCACAACGTCATCGGATGGACTCCGAAGTCGGTGGCCACCTGGGATGTCACCCGATCGTGCGGCAGACCCCGTATCCGCTGGCTCAATGCGACGTGTTGCCGACTCGCTTCCGGGCGCGCGTGTACCGGGTGCAAACATGGTCCCGTCCACGTCGTGTTCCCCGCTGCACCGCCAGGCTGATGTCGTGGTGCGGATTCGGCAGCTCGAAGAGCAGGTCGGAGACTGCCCGACGCACCACTGGCGAGGCGCTGAACAAGGAGTAAGTTCCACCACGCCGATCTCGGCCCAGGAGACGCCTGCCGGAGCCAGCCGGTCCCGGTCGAGGGACGAGCACCGCCGTGTCGAGGCAGTGCTGGCCGAGGCCAACGGCCCCTTCCTGACCGACCCGGAGTGGCCGACGCGGCTCATCGCAGCACTCGATCTGCTGCGCACCCACATCCTCAAGGGGCAGGACGGCGCCTTCCGCTCCCGCTGGCCCTGCTGAACACCGAGCAGCGGGAGGCCCTCGAGGCAGTACGGGCCCGGACCGGCATCTGGGCACCGGAACCAGCCGCGTGACCGACACCGCCGCCCCTCCCGTCCGCCCAGCGCAGGCCTCTGCTGACGGCTGCGTAGAGGGAGGGGCACCGCACCGATCTCCGGAACCCCGGCGCGCCGCGACCCGTCACCGCCAGGTCCGAGGGCCGCTGGGCCGGGGCCGTTCGGCCCTGTCGCAAGTCGGGCGTAGTGACTTCACTGTTCCCGCGGTCCAACCCGGGCTTGAACATCGCCCGTGGGCTCGGCACAGCAGTCCTGCTAACGGGTGGGGCGGGTCGGGGCGCGCCGTGCGAGGGCCGTGTACTGGGAGGCGAGTGGTGATGATCGGGGCGGTGGGGCACACCGACCTGGCTCCGCTGACGCGGAAGCTGGTGGAGGCCGAACTGGCCGCGGTGCTGGGGCGGTCGCCGGGCCGGGCACGCGGAGTCGTGCGGACCGGCGCGGGGGTGCCGGTGCTGTTCGGGCGGGCGGTGCGGGCGGTGGGGGGCTCGCTTGTCGTGGTGACGCCCACCCAGGCGATGGTGCCCGCGTTGCTGCCGACGCACGACCAGGTGGCGACGGGCGAGCTGGTGCGCCTCGCCGAACTGGTGCGCCTGCTGCCGTACGACCCCGCCGACCGTGACGCGTGCGTCCGTGCCGACGAGCGGATGATCGCGGACTGCCGGCTGCTGCTGGCGGTCTGGGACGGCTCACCGTCCAACGGCCGCGACGCCACTGCGCATCTAGTGGCGTACGCCCGTGCCCACGGCATTCCCGTACAGGTCGTATGGCCGCAGGGAGCCGAGCGCCTGCCCGCACAACCCCACCTCACCCCCCACGCCGGCGAGGCGGGACACCTGCGATGACCAACGGCACCACCTCCGTCCACCATCTGAGCGTCCCGAACCGGCCGAACGAACGAGCACCGAGGAACAAGCCGGCGGGCACCGTCGGAGCCTCCCGCGCCCTCGCCTGGCTGCTGATCGTGGCCGGCTCCCTCGGCATCCTCGCCTCCTTCGTGATCACCGTCGACAAGATCCAGTTGCTCCAGGACCCGGGCTTCAGCCCGTCGTGCAATCTCAGCCCGGTGCTGTCCTGCTCCAACGTGATGCGCAGCCACCAGGCGTCCGTGTTCGGCTTCCCCAACCCGCTGCTGGGGCTGCTGGCCTACCCGGTGACGGTCACGGCCGGGTTCGCGCTGCTGGCCGGCGCCCGCTTCCGGCGCTGGTTCTGGCTCGGGCTGAACACCGGCACGCTGCTGGGCGCGGGCTTCTGCATGTGGCTGATGACGCAGGCGCTGTACGAGATCGGTGCGCTGTGCCTGTGGTGCTGCCTGGCCTGGGCGTCCACCATCGCCCTGTTCTGGTACACGACCGTGCACAACCTGCGCCACGGCGTCATCCGCGCACCCCGTGGACTGGTGGCCGCAGTGCGGGAGTTCCACTGGGTGGTCCCGGTCACCTGGTACCTGAGCATCGTGATGCTCATCGCCACCCGCTGGTGGGAATACTGGCAGACGCTCCTGTGAGACGAGTCCATCGAGACCGCCGCCGCTCGGACGGCCGGTGAAGAAGGGGCTTTGGACCCTGAGCGGGGGTCCCGCCAGGGACCGTTCGCCCCCAGGGGGACCCGGTGTCCCAGAGCCGATCATGTGGCCGACACATGTCTTGAACAGCTGGAAGGACATCGCCTCCACCATCACCCAATGGCAGCGCGCTCCGTCTCCCCCCGCCCGTAGTGCCCGTGGTGCCGGACCTGACCAGTCCGGCACCTCCCACGAGCCATCCGCGACGGCTTCCGGCGAACCATCACAAGCTGCACGGTGTTCGACAGTTCCACGGTTGTTACTCGGGAGGGCGGGGGTAGGCGTAGACCTCGGCGTGCGGCGACCTGAGGGCGAAGGCCCTGCCTGGCGCCGGCCGGGAGGGTGCGTGCCGCCGCACGAACTCCGCGAACAGCGCCGTGAACGCCTCGTCGTTCTGCCGCAAAACGCCTTACCGGGACTCTTGCAGAAAGCCCCGGCGTTCCCGCCGGGGCTGAATGCATCTCATGGCTGCTCTGACGTGCACGTTAGAGCGGACGTTTGTGCTGGTCGATGTGCTGGCGGACGATCGGCACCCGTGCATGAGGGCACGGTTGGTGCGACCGGTGAACTCCTGCCGTATCCGGCGAGCGGATAACACCCTAGAGGAACCCTTGAGGCTGTTGACCAGCTTGGAGACCCGCCACCAGCGCTCATGGAGGTTGAGCCAGCACGCGCCGATCGGCATAAACACCTGCCTGATGCGGGGATGGTCCTCGGGCCAGGTCCGGTGGCCGGTCCGTTCGGGAACCCGCTGTGCGCCTCACCCGCGCTGCCCGGCGCGGTGCACGACATCAAGGCGGCCCGCAGCCACGGCATCCTCGACGCACTGGCCACGGCCGACGTGCACTGCTGGGTGGACAAAGGCTGCTTCGGTGTCGGCGCCCCCGCGCGGGTGCGCTACCGCGGCCGCCCCTGCACCGACGCCAGCCTCGCCGCCGACGCACACCTCGCCCCGGAGATCGCACCTGGAGGGTTGATCCGGGCCAAGTCCGAGCGTATAAATAAGCAACTTTCTTTTTTACAGGCTCTTGTAGGCCCTTCTGACAGAGCCGTCGATGCCGAGATGAGGGCAGCGTGACCCGCCGTTATCCAGCAGGTCCGCAGCGGTTGCTGCGTTCGCTCAACGGCCGTGCCGTCCTGGAGGCGATCGACGAGGCGGGTCCCGTCACGACCACCGATCTGGCGGGCCGGATCCCGCTCTCCCGGCCGACGGTCGCCGCCGCGGTCGGCCTGCTGCTGGAGCGTGGGGTCATCACCGAGGTGGGCCCGGTGACCGGCCGCAAGGGTCCGGCGCCGGCGCAGTACGGAGTGAACGCCGACTGCGCCTTCGCGATCGGCGTGGACGTCGGGCACCGCAGGATCCGGGCCGCGGTCGCCGACGTCACGGGCCGGGTGCGGGCACGTGCCGAGTCCGAGCAGCACGGGGAGCGGGGCGCCGAGGCGTTCGTCGGGCAGATCCTGGACATCTGCGTGGACCTGGCCGGGCAGGTCGGGCGGGAGCTCGGGGAGATCACCCAGGTCGTCGCCGGGCTGCCGGCCGCGGTCGGCCCCGACGGACGTCAGCTGTCGTACACCACCGGGCTGCCCGACGCGGGGAGCGGACTGGGTGAGGCGCTCGGCCAGGCGATACCCGTACCCCTGGTCCTGGAGAACGACGTGAATCTCGCGGCGCTGGCCGAGCGCACCCATGGTCTCGGCACCGAGACCGACGACTTCGTCCTGGTCAGCCTGGGCGTCGGGCTCGGTCTCGGGCTGGTGGTGGACGGCAAGGTCCGGCGGGGCGCCACGGGTGTCGCGGGTGAGGCCGGCTATCTGCCGAGCGACCGCATGATCGCGCCGGTGGGGCAGCGCCGGGATCCGGTGCAGGAACACCTGGGCGCCCGCCACATCAGCGCCGAGGCTCGCCGGCTGGGCCTGCCGGGCGACGGCAGCCCGCTCACCGTCTTCGAACTCGCCCGCGCCGGCGACCCCGGCGCGCTGGAGATCGTGGACGACACCGCCCGCAGCGTCGCCTACGTGGTGGCCTGTGTCGTACCCCTGATCGACCCGGCGCTGATCGTGCTGGGCGGCGCCATCGGCGCCAACGGCGATCTGCTGCTCGAACCCGTCGCCCGCCACCTGGCCGATTTCAGTACGTTCCGGCCGCCCATCGTCGCCTCCGAGCTCGGCCAGGACGCCGTGCTCACCGGAGCGACCACCATGTCGGCGAAGCTGGCCCGCGAGGCCGCCTTCGCCGCCGCCACCACCCCTGTCCCCCAGGCGGAGCCATCGGCTCTGTCCTGAGAGACACCGCGGCGACGCCGTCTTGCCGGACAGCGCCGCCGCTTCAGGTCACCGGGCATTGCCGTGCCCGTCGACCGACGACCGATCCGTCACCCAGGGAATCCCGTCTCCGAGGAAGGACGATCAGTGTTCAAACCTATCACCGGGGCCGTGTCCGCCGCGGCCGCCGGAGTGCTGCTGCTCGCCGGCTGCACGTCCACCGGGCCCTCGTCGTCAGAACCCGACACCGCCATCTCCGCGGGCGCCTCGCACCAGCCCACCACGGTCACCGTCTGGACCTTCAACCACCTCCCCAACGAGGTGGCCGCGTTCAAGGCGACCCTGAGCCGGCTGCACACCAAGTACCCGTGGCTGACCGTGAAGTTCGTGCCGAACAAGGACGACGCCGCCTATGCCAAGGCGGTCGCCGCGGGCAATCCCCCCGACGTCTTCATCAGCTCCGCGCCCGACAACGTGGCGAAGTTCTGTTACAACGGCACGGTCGCCGGCCTGGGCCCCTATCTGTCCTCCGCGAAGATCGACACGGCGAGTACCTTCCCGGCCGCGACCCTCGCCTACACCCGCTACCAGGGCAAGCAGTGCGCGCTGCCGCTGCTGACCGACGCCTTCGCGCTCTACTACAACAAGCAGATGTTCAAGGCGGCCGGCATCACCAAGCCCCCGCAGACCCTCGCCGAACTGACCGCCGCCGCCAAGAAGCTGACGGTCAAGAACGCGGACGGCTCCATCAAGACCTACGGCTTCGTGCCCCGCTCCGACTACGACGTCAACCGATACCTGTTCACCGGGGCGCACAGCGGGACCGAGTTCTACGGCAAGGACGGCAGGACCACCTTCGCCTCCGACGCCAAATGGCAGCAACTGCTGGCATGGGACAAGGAGTTGATCGGCTACTACGGCGAGGCGAACGTCCAGAAGTTCGTGGGCCGATACCAGCCGCACGCCGACGACGCCGGCAACCCGCTGCTGACCGGGGCGGCGGCCATGGAGTACGACGGCGAGTGGCACGTCGGTGAGATCGCCTCGGGGAAGAAGGACTTCGACTACGGCGTGGTGCCGATGCCGGTCCTGGACGGCACATCGGGCACCTACGGCGCGGGCAGCACGCTCGGCACGGTCGCCTACCTGTCCGCCGGCTCTCAGCACAAGCAGGAGGCGTTCTTCGCGCTCCAACAGCTCACCACCGACACGACCTTCCTGAACACCCTCGCGGACACGGTCTACAACATCCCGACCACGTTCGCCGCGCTCAAGGCCTGGGACAAGCGGAACGACCCGCACTGGAAGCCGTTCGTCGACGTCTTCGAGAACAAGAACTCCACCTACAAGACCCTCACCCCGGCCGGCATCGAGGACATGGACACCTGGCGGGCGTTCCTCCTCGACTACGAACAGGGCAAGGTGACCAGCGCAGCGAGCGGTCTGACCGGGGTCGGGAAGAAGATCGACGACCTCAACTCCGAGAGCGGGCGGTAGAGATGACGACCACTCTCGCCCCCGTCGGCGAGGCCCCGGACACCGCGCGCACGCGCGCCGCCCGGGGCGGGCGGCGGCGCGCGAGCGGGGCCCGCTGGTGGGTCGTGCTCGCCTTCCTGTCCCCCTTCGTCATCGGGTTCTGCGTCTTCGTGCTCTACCCGGTGATCGCCACGCTCTACTACTCGCTCACCGACTTCCAGGCCGGCTCCTACCGCCCGGTGCAGTTCGTCGGGTTGCGCAACTACCGCGCCCTGTTCACCCAGTCCGACACCTTCTGGGTGGCCGTGCGCAACACCCTGTGGATGGTCGTCGTCATGGTGCCGCTGCGCACCGCCTGGGCCATGTTCACCGCCTGGGTGATCATCCGGGTCAAGCGCGGCCGGGCCGTGTACCGCACGCTGTTCTTCCTGCCCTCAATGGTGCCCGTGGTGGCCGCCGCCCTGTCCTTCATCGTGCTGCTCAATCCGGTCGGCCCGCTCAACCGGATGCTGAGCTGGGTGGGCATCGACGGCCCCGGCTGGTTCTCCGACCCCGCCTGGTCCAAGCCCAGCCTCGTCCTGATGGCGCTGTGGGCGAGCGGCAACGTCATGGTGATCTTCTCCGCCGCCATGCTCGACGTGCCGCGTGAGCTGTACGAGGCCGCCGAACTCGACGGCGCTGGCACGCTGCAGAAGTTCCGCAGTGTCACCCTCCCGGCGATCTCCCCGGTGATCTTCTTCGCGCTGCTCACCGGGATGATCTACACCTTCCAGTACTTCACCGAGGCGTTCGTCGCCTCCAGTTCCGCGAACGCCACCTCCTCCAGCAACGACCTGATCGGCTACCCCGCCAACTCGCTGCTGTTCTACTCGACCGAGCTGTACCGGCAGGGCTTCGCGTACTTCAAGACCGGCTACGCCTCGGCCATGGCCTGGCTGCTGTTCCTCGTCATCTTCGCGGCGACCGTGGTCTTCATCCGCGCCTCGCGCCGCTTCGTGCACTACTCGGGCGGTGGCCGATGAGCACTGTTCCCCTGACCAGGTCCCGTGCCGGGCGCCGCGCACTGTACATGATCGCCGAGCACGCGCCCGCCGTCGCCGTGGCCCTCTGCTTCCTCCTCCCGCTGACGATCGGCGTGCTCACCGCGTTCATGACCCAGCACCAGGCCGGCACGGGCTCGCTGTGGCCCTCGCCCTGGGAGTTCGGCAACTTCGGCGAGGTCTTCAAGGCCATGCCGTTCGGCCGCGACCTGCTCAACACCATGCTCTACGCCGGGCTGTCCACGATCGGCGTGGTCGTCTCCTCGGTGCCGGTGGCCTACGCGCTGGCCCGGCTGAAGTGGCGCGGCCGGGAGGCGGCCTTCCTGGTCGTCCTCGCCGCGATGATGATCCCGGCCCAGGTCACCAGCCTGCCGCTGTACGTCATGTACGCGCACGCCGGCTGGATCGGCACGCTCAAGCCGCTCATCGTGCCGTCGTTCTTCGGCGACGCGTTCAGCATCTTCCTGCTGCGCCAGTTCTTCCTCACGATCCCGGACGAGTTCACCGAGGCGGCCCGCGTGGACGGCGCGGGCGAACTGCGCATCCTGTGGCGGGTGCTGATCCCGATGGCCCGCCCGGCGATCGCCGCAGTGGGCCTGTTCGCCTTCCTCTACGCCTGGAACGACTTCTACAACCCCCTGCTCTACACAGGCAACAGCGACACCGGCCAGACCCTCGCGGTGGCCCTCAGCCAGCTCGCCAAGAACGGGCACCAGAACGCCTATCAGCTCCAGATGGCGGCCTCTCTGATGTTCCTCCTGCCGGTCCTGGTGCTGTTCTTCCTGGCGCAGAAGGTCTTCGTCGAGGGCATCGCGCTGACCGGCGTCAAGGGCTGAGCCCTCCGGGGCCGACCTCCCGGGGCCGAACCGCCCCACCTCTCCCACAGGAGTACGAGTGAAGATCACCGTTGTCGGCGGTGGCAGTACCTACACGCCCGAACTCATCGAGGGCTTCGCCCGGCGCGCCGACGTGCTGCCGGTCGACGAGCTCGTCCTGCACGACATCGACGCCGCACGTCTCACCGTCATCGGCGGCCTGGCCCGCCGTATCCTCGCCCGCCAGGGCTTCCCCGGCCGGCTGACCACCACGACCGACCTCGCCGAGGCGGTGGACGCAGCCGCCGCGGTCCTCGTCCAGCTGCGGGTGGGCGGCCAGGCCGCCCGGCTGGTCGACGAGACCCTCCCGAACCGGTTCGGCCTGCTCGGCCAGGAGACCACCGGCCCCGGCGGCTTCGCCAAGGCCCTGCGCACGGTGCCGGCGGTGCTCGACATCGCGCAGGAGGTACGCCGTCGGGCCCTGCCCGGCGCCTGGATCGTCGACTTCACCAACCCGGTCGGCATCGTCACCCGAGCCCTGCTCGACGCGGGCCATCGCGCGGTCGGCCTGTGCAACGTGGCGATCAAGTTCCAGCGACGGCTGGCCGCCCGGCTCGGCACCGACCCCGGCCGGGTCAGGCTCGGCCACGCCGGTCTCAACCACCTGTCCTGGATCCGCTCGGTCACCGTCGACGGTGTGGACCGCCTGCCGGAACTGCTGAGCGCGCCCGCCCTTGACGAACTCGCCGCGGAGATCCACGTCCCCGCCGGGGCACTGCGCGACCTCGGCGCCATCCCCTCGTACTACCTGCACTACTTCTACTGCACGCAGCAGGAGGTCCGTGCCCAGCGGGCGGGCGGCCACCGGGCCGAGCAGGTCCTCGCCATCGAGAAAGAACTGCTCACCCTCTATGCCGACCCCGCCCTGGACCACAAGCCCGACCTGCTGGAGCAACGCGGCGGGGCCTACTACAGCGAGGCCGCGGCCGCCCTGGTCACCAGCCTGCTCACCGGCGACGGCGCCCATCACTACGTCAACGTCCGCAACGACGGCCTGCTGGCCGGGCTGCCCGACGAGGCCGTGGTCGAAGTGGCCGCCGACGTCGACACCGACGGGCCGCACCCGGTGCCCGTGCCGCCGCTGCCGCCCGACATGCTCGGGCTGGTCCAAGCGGTCACCGCGTACGAGACGCTCGCCGTCGAGGCGTCCCTGACCGGGGACCGTACGGTGGCCCGCAGGGCACTGGTGGCCAACCCGCTCGTACGTGAATGGGGGCTCGCCGCCGAGCTCCTCGACGCCCTGCTGGAGGCCAACCGCGCCCATCTGCCCCGGTTCTTCGCCAGCGAGGCCGCCGATGCCTGAACTGGTGGTGGGCGTCGACGGCGGGAACTCCAAGACCGACCTCATCCTCGCGGACACCGAGGGCCGACTGCTGTCCTGGGTGCGCGGGGCGGGCACCCGTCCGCACACCGAGGGCATGGAGACCACCTCCGCACGGCTCTCCCGCCTCGGCCGGCACGCACTCGCGCAGGCGGGCCTGCCCCCCACGACCCCCATCTCGGTCGGCGCGTACTTCCTCGCGAACGTCGACCGCCGGGCCCAGGAGCGGCTGGCGCTGCGGCAGTTGACCGGGCTGGGCGTGGCGGATCAGGTCCTGGTCCGCAACGACACTCTCGCCGTCCTGCGGGCCGGCGCGCCGGACGGCTGGGGGGTGGCGGTGGTGTCCGGCGCCGGGATCAACGCGGCCGCCGTCCATCCGAGCGGCCGCTCGGCCCGGTTCCTCTCGCTCGGCGACATCACAGGGGACTGGGGCGGCGGGCTCGCGGTGGCACGGGCCGGCCTGGGCGCCGCGGTGCGCGCGGGCGACGGACGGGGGCCGGCCACCCGGCTGCGCCAGGAGCTGCCGGCACACTTCGGCCTGGACAGCGTGGAGGCCGTCGCGCTGGCCGTGAGCGCCGGTGAGATCCCGGTAACCGCACTGCACGGCCTGGCGCCCGTCGTCTTCGCGACCGCCGAGAGCGACGACGCCGTGGCGCGGGGAATCGTGGAACGCCTCGGCGACGAGATCGTCGCCATGGTCACCGCGCTCCTCCGCCGCCTGCGACTGCTGCGCACTCCGACCCCGGTGGTCCTGGGCGGCGGCACCCTGCAGAACGACCAGCTGCTGCTCCGGGACCACATCGGCGCCCGCCTGGCCGTCGAGGCACCGCTGGCCCACCCCCGCGTCCTCGACGTGGCCCCGGTCGCGGGCGCGGTCGCGGAGGCCCTGGTGACCGCGGACGCCCCCACCGACGCACAGCACTGCCTCCGCAAGACCATCGCCGCCCGCAGACCACCGGCCACCTGCGCCGGCTGACTGCCCGAAACCACAGGAAGCCGTCTTCCCTGCCGGGAAACGGCTTCCAATCTGATGCCACCCCTTGCGCGGGCGGCTGCAGTTGGGGGGCCGCATCAGCCGATCGGGGTAGTGGACGATCACATGCCTGTACGCACCCACCAGTAGTGCGCCGCTCCCCCGAATTCAGCCGCAAGCGGGTCGCCCAGCGGTTGCACCTGTTCGAGGAGGGGCTGGTCGTGCACGCGCCATCGGGCGGCAGTGGTGGTCGAGCTCGACGACGATGACCGGTGCCTGGACGCGGAAGTAGGACACGTCGCCTCGCCGGTGGCCACCGATCCAGCACCACCACGTTGCCGCGGGGGTTGTGCAGGGGCGGTCCTGGAGACGGGTGTGAGCGGCAGGAGGGTGTGGGTGTTGCAGCGTTGCCGTCGGCCGGCACCCTGAACCGATCCTCGGCGGGAGATCGGTACCGGGAACCATCCAGAAGACGGATAGGCGAGATCCGCCAGTTGAATGGCGTAGGGGGTAGGCGACAGGGAGCAACTTGCCCGATAGTCGTGCAAGTCCAGACGCCCCCTCATTCCTCCGGGCGTTTCCCTTCGGTGCACTGGCGCTCCGCGGTGTGGCACAGCCACGCGGCAGCCTGCCACGTGCCCTGTCACCCGCCCACGTGGAGGCTTTGCGTGCCCGGTTTCACCTCCTCACCCGTTCCCACCGACGGTTTCGCCGTCCGGAGCACCGAGTCCGTGCCGGAATCCGGGGGCAGTCTGCGCTTGACGCTCCTGATGAGCGGGAGTTGTCTGCCGGTCCTCGGCGCGGTGCTACTCGCTCCCGTGCTGCCGAAGCTGCAGGAGCTGTTCAGGACGGTGCCGGACGCGGACGTACTGGTCCCGTTGATCCTCACGATTCCCGCGCTCACGCTCGCCCTGGTCGCCCCCCTCGCGGGTGTCCTGATCGACCGCCTGGGACGCAGGATTCCCCTGGTTGTCGCGACCGTCCTGTACGCGCTGTTCGGCACCGCTCCGCTGTGGCTGGACTCGCTCGGTGCCATCGCGGCCAGCCGTGCCCTTCTCGGTGTCGCCGAGGCCTTCGTCTTGACCTCCTGCACGACGCTGATCGGCGACTACTACGCGGGCCGGGCACGCAACCGCTACCTGGCCCTGCAGACGGTGTGCGCCACCATTTCCGCCACCGCCTTCTTCATACTCGGCGGGGCGATGGCCGCCTCGGACTGGCACGCCCCCTTCCAGCTCTACGCCATCGGGCTGCTCCTCGCCCCCGCGATGGCCGCATTCCTGACCAAGCCCGGGCCGGGCGCCTCCGCTGACGAGACGCTCACCGTCGGGCATCGGCCCTCCTCAGCCGGCCGGCTGGCCGGCATCTGCCTGCTCTCGGTATTCGGTGGCATCGTCTTCTACGTCGTCCCGGCCGAGACGGCCTACCTGATGAACGGCCTGGGCATACAGTCCAGCGCCCTCATCGGCATGGTCACCGCAATCGCCAGCACGGCCACGGTCATGGGCACCGTCATCTTCGCCTCGATGATCGGCCGGCCGGAGCGCAGACTGGCCGCGATCTTCGCCCTGTGCGCAGCAGGGTTCGTGCTGATCAGCCTGGCCCACAACGTGGCGATTCTGCTCTTCGGCACCTTCCTGAACTGCATCGGCACCGGCTTTCTACTGCCCACGCTGCTCACCTGGGCCATGTCGAAGCTGGCATACCGCAACCGTGGCCGGGGCACCGGACTGTGGGCCGCGTCGTTCTTCCTCGGGCAGTTCCTCTGCCCGCTCGCCCTGCTCGCCCTCAAGTCCGTCACCGGCCACCTCACGACGGCCGTCGGCGCCCTCGGCCTCGCCTGCGCGCTCGTGGCGGCCGGACTGCTGCCCCTCCTCCGCCGGACGACTGCCCCGCAAGAGACCCTGCAGGCGTGAGCCGGGGCGGGCCATCCGCCTCCCGGCCCAGCACCGCGCGGCATTGCCGGACCAGTTGCCCAGCCCGGCACATGGACTTTCGCTGCATCGGCGGGGCCGGGCCGGAGAGCATCGTCGCCAACGCGTCGCGGTAACCCGCCCGCGCTCTTGCGGTCGAAAGGGAAGATCGGGGCGCCGGGACAGCCCTGTGGGACCAGCAGATCCGTGTCAGCGCGGCCTCGACCACCCGTCCCGCCCACGTAACGGAGGACGTCGCGGAGCACAGCGCGCTGGCACGCGCCCTCGCCGAGGGCGATTCCCAAAGCGCCCGCGAGTCGCTGGTCCACCACATCGCCGCCGTCGCGCGCCGCATCGGCCTGGCGGACCGCCCGAGCCTCCCAGGACCGGCTTCCCAGGCCGCCCATGACGGATGACGACGTTCCTTGGTGCCTGCGTCAGCTGATGGAGAACTGGCTGAAGTTGGCGGTGCCGGGCGCTGCGCCGTGGGCCGTGGGCCGTGGGCCGTGAAGAACATGCCCGCGTCCTCAGTGCTGTTGGCTCCGGTCAGGGTCGCTGTGCCCACGGTGGTCCGTGTGGTGCCGTTGGCGAAGTAGGAGCCGGTGACCGAGTCGCCGCTCCTGACCAGGCGGAGCCAGACCGGGGCGACGGCGGCACTGCCGGTCTTGGTGGTGTTGGAGTCGAGGTAGCCGTCACTGTGGGAGTTCAACGACAACGTGACGCCCTTGCCCGCCGTGGCGACGAGGACCAGGTATCCGGTGGAGGAGCCGGTGCCGATGATGTCGTCGCGCAGCATCAGGCCGGCCTTGTCCCAGGCATTGGTGTTGTCGACGTTGTCGACCCGCGCGGTCACCGAGGTGCCGGCGACAGCGGAGTTCGCCAGGTAGGCGGTGCCGTAGGCGTCGTGCTGTTCGCCGGCACCCCAGATGTCGGCTCCCGCGTCGGTGACCGTGAAGCGACTACCGCTCTGGCCGATGACGGCGAGAGCGGCGGCAGCTCCTTGTCGGAAGTGGCGGCCCATGTCGAACAACAGAGCTGAGCCGCGGGACGTGCCCGCTCACACTCCGCGGTAGCCAGGTTCGCCATCAGGACGGAAAAGGCGGACAAACCAACGAAAGGGTTAGCGGTGTCGGGGTACTCGGCGGCCCCGAGACCACACATCGGAACGGAGAGCAGGCCATGGGGCACGGCACGAGTGCCCGGGAGGTCGTGGACGCCCTGAAGGACGTCGACTTCCCGGCAACCAAGGACGAACTGGTGGAGGCCGCCCGCAGGACGGGCGGCGCATCGAAGGAGGTCGTCGCGGCGCTACGCGCCATCCCACCGGACGAGTACGCGAACAAGGACGAGGTGGCGCGGTCGGTACGGGTGGATCCCGCCTCCGACCTCGGCCTGAGTCCCGCACAGCGCGCCGAGCAGGCACGCAAGGGCGGCAGGCCGGGCCAGTCCCAGCATCTGCGGGACGCGCCGAAGCCGCCGGTACAGGAGGAACTGGACGGCTGACACGAACGGGAGGAATGACCTGCACGAGGACGGGAGAGCACCATGGCCGGCAAGAAGATGGAAGGCAACGAGGAGCAGCGCAGGGCCGCGGCCCGTGAGGCGGCGGCCGCCGGCGAGAGCCCCAGCGCCCGCAACGAGACCACGGGCGCCTCCAAGCAGCGGACGCATCTGCGCCACGGCGGTTCCGTGACGCACGAGGACCGGATCGCGGCGCAGCACCGCGGCAAGCAGCAGTGGCGCCCCGGCGATCTGGCCGAGGAGCGGATCAAGGACCCGGCGGCAGCGGGCGCGGAGCGGACGTTCGTCGAGGGCGAGCGCCAGGAGTACACCCAGGAGCACGAGCGGGTGTTCCAGGCGGTGTCGGCGGCGCAGGCGGCGCTCGACGGCGAGGCCGTGCTCCTGGACGACATCGCCCGGCGGGCGGACATACCGCCGAACGAGACGCGGGCGCTGCTGCACGATCTGACGCGGGTGCACCGCCTGGTGACGGAGCTGGCGGGAGCCGACACCCCCGACATGGGCCCCCGCTGGGAGACCAAGCCCCGGCTGTGACCCGCACCGGCCCCCAGTCACGTACTGGCACTGGCGGCTTCTGAGTTCACCTCGGCGTCACCCGGTTCCGAGTGGTCAAAGGCGCCTTCGGTGGCGCTCCGCGCTGGGCACCGCCCACCCTGGACACTCGGCCCGGCCCGAGGCTCGGCAGCTATCGGCCAGCCCCCTCTGAGTTGCAGCCAACCTCCTTGTACGGGTTGTTGCGCATGACCTCGTGCGCGGACACCACCGGTGCTACGACATCAGGCTTGGCCAGCCCTTCACTCACTGGTCACTGCGACAGCTCTCCGCGTACCTGTGCAAAGTCCCCTGCCGGATCATCCGCATCGGTCGTGAGCCATTGCGCTGTCTGCTCGCCCGCCGCGGCATCACCTGCCAGCGCACCAAGGCGTGGAAAGAAGCACCCCGGACCTCGAGCGTGACGCCAACTTAGATGGGTGCGGTTCCTCTGGAGGGAACTGGTTGACACTGAGGGCTGATCTTGTAGGGACCTGACGGTGGAATGCGTTCGCCGCGTGAGCTGATCGCCGCTACGGTTCGGGGCGTGATGACGGCTGACGATGTGCTTTTCATCCACGCGCTGCTGGCGCAAGCGAACACCGACGTCTGGATCGGCGGGGGTTGGGGTATCGACGCGCTCGTCGGACACCAGAGTCGGCAGCATCGGGACCTGGACTTGATGCATCGATTCGATCAGGAACATGAGGTCGTCGCTGCTTTGGCGGGGGCTGGCTTCGTCGAGACCTTGGATGGGCGTCCAGTGCGGTTCGTCCTGTCGGACCAGTCGGGGCGGGAGATCGATCTGCATCCGCTGGTCTTCGGTGAGGACGGTTCGGCGGTGCAAGCGTCGCCGGATCCGGAACGTCCATTTCTCTATCCTGCATCCTGCTTCGTGAGCGGCGTTGTCGCCGGATCCGTGGTGCCCTGCCTGTCGGCTGAGCAGCAGGTGTACTTCCACCAAGGCTATGAGCCGTCTGACCGTGACCTCCACGACATGGCCCAACTGCGCCAGGCTTTCGGGATCGCCACGCACTTTTGATCCTGGGCTCTTGGCCTTGCCTCCGACATCCGACTCCACCTGGGCTGTTCTCGGGGCTGCTCGTCTCTACCGTGGTGGTGAAGGAGGGGTGCCGGATGGGCTCGCTGATCGAGGAGTTGGAAGCGCGCGAGGCAGCCGCCCGGCTTCGGGTGGAGGAACTGGAGGCCGAGGTCGCCGAGTTGTCGCAGAGCTGGAGCTGGCCCGGGAGGGCTTGGAGCGTCTCCAGATCGCGCGGGAGACGGTCGCCGAAGTGCTGGTTCAGATGGCACCGGAGAAGCCGGCGGCCGAGGTCGATGTTGACCGGTCGAACGCGGGTGCGCCGGTGGCGTCGGCGTATGCGGGGGCCGAGCGGCAGGTGATCGGGGTGCTGACGGTGCCGAAGTGGCAGCCCGGTATGGGGGCGGAGGTCCTGCCACGGGTATACAGGGACATCATGGAGGTGGTGGCGGACGCGCCGGGGCCGGTCCGCGCCAAACAGATCGTTGAGTACGTCTGGGCAGCAGCCCACGCCTTTCACAAACCCGGTTCCACCGAGGCCGAGACATGGGCGGCCGACCATCTGACCGCGATCCTCGCAGGCCATGCCGTCCGCGCCGCCCACGACATGACCGCCCAGGCCGAACGGGAGCATCTGCCGACCTCCCGGTGCGAGGCCGTCGACGCCTGCCATCGCTACCTGACCGGCCACCTCGACCAGCTTCACTACGACACCGCGCTCAACAACGGGTGGCCGATCGCGACCGGCGCGGTCGAGGGTGCCTGCCGCCACCTGATCGCCGACCGGCTCGACATCACCGGCGCCCGCTGGGGCCTGCCCGGAGCCGAAGCCGTCCTGCGACTTCGCGCCGTCGTCTCCAACGGAGACCTCAACCCCTACTGGCGCTATCACGCCGCCCGCGAGCACGAGCGTCTCTACCCCACCCCCGACCAGCAAACTTACGCCCTCACCGCGTGATCGTGGCCGTCACTCGAAACGAACCGCACCCAACTTAGATGGCATCGAGCACGTCCTGGACCGCTGCCCGGACCGGGTCTTCGCCTTCGACGAGTTCGGCCCGCTCGGCATTCGCCCCACCGCGGGCTCGGACTGGGCAGGGCAAGGACGTCTCGACCGGTTGTCCACCACCTACCTTCGCGTCCACGGAGTCCGGCACTTCCCCGGGTCCTACTCGGTCGGCGACGACCGCCGATGGGGCATCAGCCGTCGCAAGAGGGGTGCGGGGATCGAGGGACACTTCGGAGCGCTGAGGCAGTTCACCATCGCCAACTCGAACCATCTCAATCACACCGCACAGACCCGGGTCCTGCACGCCTACCCGCTGTGGCGCAACGCCAACGCTCGCCGCCGCTGCGTCCCGGCCGCCGAACGCAAGGAACGCGCCCGCATCCGCAGCGAGAAAAGCATTCGCTGGGGTGGCCAGCCACTCGCCTCGACTGTATGAGCGCGCCGCCGAGCCCCGCGGCCGCACAACGTCATGGGCGGAGTACGACCAGTGGCACGGCCCTACCCTAGTCCTCGCCTACCGCCGCCCCGCTGATCGCGGCCCGGTTCACCAAGAGGCAGTGCCGCCCCTGCCCGGTCCGCACCCGGTGCACCACCGCCGCCGACTGAGCCCGGGCTGTTGGCTTTCCCCCACGACAACTCCGCGACCTGCAACTCCACGTCTGCGTCGAGCAGCAGACACCGGACGGGAAGGCGCGCTACGCGGTCCGCTCCGGAGTCGGGGGCACCATCGATGAGTTCGCCCCCTACACGGCATGCGCCGCTACCGAGGACAGCCAAAAGCCCACCTGCGGCACGTTTTCACGGCCTTCGCCGTGAACAACCAGGCCTTCCTGGACCAGCAGGGCATGCCCCGGTCGAAGGTCCTGGCGAACCCTCGGCAGCTGACCTTGACTATCAAGATCCCGGACAGAGTCGATCCGGAGGCAGGCATGTGGGCCCGGGACATCGACTTGGCTTACCAGGCCGTCCACGCAATCCAGGCGGAACGCGAAGTCCGGGAGTCGCAAGTGCTCGCCCGCCGACGGCCGTTCACCTGCCAGTTCTGTCGGGAGCCTTACATTCCCTACACATTGCGAGCCAGGAGCGCTCAAACCTCGGACTATTCAGGCGTTGCCGGGTCCGGATATCCATCGGGAGCGGTGTCGGCACCGGGACACCGTGCACTGAGGCGCTGCTGCACCCGCCGCGGCGTGAGGAGGACAGCGGCCGCCGCGGTGTCAACGACCCCTGATGCCAGGGTGCCGCCTGGGTAAGCCCGGGCACGCCCCGGGGGGAAGGGATCCAGTTGCTCACCGAGTCCCGAACCGGCCGTATACGCCGGACGATCACTTCAGCCAGCCGCCCCCGCGGCGCCCGGGCGGCGGCCACGCTGCTGACCGCCGCGCTCGTCAGCGCCTTTGTCGTAGCGGGTCCCGCCGCCGCCTCGGCCACGACCGCGGTCGCGCAGACGCACCCCGCCTGGGCCACCGCCACGGCCGACCAGGGCGCCGCAGCCGCCTCAACCACGTTGACCCCCACCGTCTTCTACGCCGGGCAGGACCCCGCCGGCATGACCGCCTACGCGCAAGCTGTCTCCACGCCGACCAGCCCCCTCTACCGCCGCTACCTCACCCCTGCCGAGTACCGCACGCGCTTCGGCGCCACCGCCGCGCAGGTCAAAGCGGTGCGGTTCTGGCTCACCGGGGCCGGTCTGAAGATCACCTCGACGAACGCGGCCGGTGTCACCGTGACCGGCACCGCCCCGGCCATCCAGAAGGCCTTCGGCGTCACCCTGCGCCGCTACAAGGTCAGAGGTGAGACCTACGTCGCGCCAGCGGCCGACGCGCAGGTGCCCACCGCGGTCGCCGGGGACGTGGGCCCCATCACGGGCCTGACGACGATGCCGGTCGTGGCGCGGTCGGCGGGTCTGGTCGGCCAGGTCACCACGAGCATCGCCAAAGGCGTGACAGGGACCAAGGCCACCGCGTCCATGGGTTCCAACGGCGCCCCCTTCCTCGGCCCGGCCCGCTGCTCCTCCTACTACGGGCAGGTCAAGGACGTCACCGACCCGCCGTTCAACGGCAAGCACAACCCGTATGTCCTGTGCGGATACGTACCCTCCCAGCTGCGCGGCGCCTACGGCGTCACTCGGACCGGACTCACCGGCAAGGGCGCGACGGTCGCGGTCGTCGGCGTCTACGGCTCGCCGACGATGATCACCGACGCCAACCGGCACGCCGAGAACCACGGCGACAAGCCGTTCAGGGAGGGCCAGTACACCGAGACGGTCACCCCGGAGCAGTGGACCGATCTGAGCCGCTGCGGCGGGGTCGAAAGCTGGGCGGCCGAGGAAAGCCTGGACGTCGAAGCCGTGCAGGCGATGGCACCGGACGCGAACGTCCACTACTACGGTGCCAACACCTGCAGGGACACGGGCTTCTTCCAGGTCTTCGAGACAATCAACGAGACGCACGGCGCCGACATCGTCTCCAACTCGTGGGGAGGATTGATCTACAGGACCACCGGCGACGTGGACCAGCCGGCGATCGCCGAGTACAACCGGCTCTTCGCGCAGGGGGCCATCGAGGGCATCAGCTACCAGTTCTCCTCGGGCAACTGCGGCGCCGAGGACCCCGCCACCCTGTGCGGCCTGGTGTCCGAGTCGTCGATCCCGCAGGCCGGCTTCCCGTCCTCCAGTCCGTGGGTCACCGCCGTCGGCGGCACCAGCCTGGCGATCGGCGCTCACAATCAGGCGCTGTGGAGCACCGCGTGGGGCAACGACGCGTGGGGCCTGCAGGACGATGCCTGGGTGTCCGGCGGCTGGCTGTTCGGCGGCGGTGGCGGCACCAGCGCCGCGTTCGGCCGGCCCTACTACCAGAAGGGTGTGGTCCCGGACGATCTCGCGACTACGCTGCCGAACGGCACGAAGGTCGCCCGCCCGATGCGGGTCGCCCCGGACGTGTCGATGCCCGCCGATCCCTTCACCGCCTTCATGGCGGGCAAGACCCTGACCCTGTCCGACGGCAGCACCGAGTACGTCGAGACCGACATCGGCGGCACCAGTCTCGCCTGCCCGCTCTTCGCCGGCCTGCAGGCCGACGCCATCCAGGCGCAGGGCGGAACGGGCATCGGCTGGGCGAACCCCGCCCTCTACGCGCGGGCCGGCGGCCCCGCCTTCACCGACCTCACCGCCAAGGGGGCCGGCGCCCGCGCGGCCGGTGTCCTTGCGGCGACCCAGAACACCCCGACCATCACCGTGACCTTCGGCGACGACCGGCTGCTGAAGGCGGGCCGCGGTTACGACAACGCCACCGGTCTCGGCACCCCCTCGCCGTACTACCTGAGGTCGTACCACATCCGTTGACTTGCTCCTCGGGCTGCAGCCCGAGGAGTCAGGCCTTCTGGCCCGTTGCCTGTGCCGCCGTGCGGCACAGGCAACGGGCGGGCTTTCGTGGCTTGCCGTTTCTTCAGGCACGTGCCGATCAGGTCACAGGGGGCAAGTGCCTTCGAAGGCCACGGTGTTGGGGTCGTTCGGGATCGGGCAGAGGAACTGGTCGTAGCGGGTGTCGTTGTCGACGAAGCGTTTGAGCCAGGAGATGCTGTACTTGGCGACCGTGGTGTTGGGGCTCGCGAAGGTGAAGTGATCGGCGCCCTTGAGTTCCACGAAAGCCTTGTCGTGGGTGTTGGTCAGCGCATCGTAGGCGGGCCGGGTGAAGGTGGAGACGGGGGCGACGGTGTCGCCATCGGCTCCGAAGATCATGGTGGGCACGCTGATCTGGTCGCCGGGGTTCGTGATGTCCCAGGGAGCCAGCGGGATCGCCGCCTTGAGCGACGGGTTGGCCGCCGCACTCTCCAGAGTGCCGCCACCGCCCATCGACCACCCCATCAGGGCCAGCCTGTTGGGGTCGATCCTGCTCTTGACCGGGCTTTTCGTGGTCAGGTAGTTGAGCGCGGCGAGCTGCTGCCTGCTGCGGTCGGACGGGAAGTCCCACAACGCGTTGCTGTCCATGGTCATCACCACGAAGCCCTGGGAAGCCAGCCGTGGCCCGTACCAGGCGATCTGGCCTTGTACGGCGACGAAGCCCGGCATGATGACGACGGCGCCGAAGGTGCCCTGGCTCGTGTCGGTCGGGTAGTAGATGGTGCCGTCGTTGAAGCCGGGGCCACTTCCGGCCGGCACGGTGACGGAGGAGACGGCGAACGGGCCGGTGACGGCGGTGACGCTCGACTCGGTGGGGTCCGGGCCTCGCTGGTAGGGGTTACCGGAGGCCGCGTGGACAGGGGTGGCGAGCGCGATCGAGGTCACGACCGCAAGAAACGCCATGAGCGCTCGGAGGCGGAGCAGTTTCACGGTAGTCCTCTCGGCCGTGCTGTCAGTTGGTGGAGACGGCCGGGGCACCGGCGACACTGCTGTCGACCACGGGCGCGTAGCTGGCTGTGAAGTAGCCGTTGCCCGCGCACAGCAGCGAGCCGGAGACCTTCCTGAAGACCTGGTTGGTGAAGGTCAGGCCGCTGTCACCGTGGGAGCTCGTCGCGGAGAGGCTGGGCGCCTGGTAGACGCAGGTGGCGGAGCCCAGCAGGGTGGAGAGCACCACCGTGGTCTGGATGCTGCCGCCCGTGGCCGGGGTCACCGTGACCGTGCCGTCGGAGGCGGCGGAGGTGGCGTAGGGCAGGGCGTTGACGGTGATGCTGCGTACTCCGGTGACGCCGAAGATGTTGCCGGTGCAGCCGCTGAAGGTCTGGGAGGTCGCGGACTCGGTGGCGATGCCCGGGGCAGCGGGGTTCGACGTCACCGTGGCGGTGAGCGTCGATTCGGTGCAGGCGATGCGGGAGGTGCCGTCGCTGGTGGTGGCGAGGGTGGCCGTGGTGCCGCTCGCCAGCGAGGCGGTGAGTACGTCGCCGACGGAGACCGCGTTTCCGGCGGCGCTGCCGTAGGTGAGCACGGCGCTGTCCGCCGAGGCGCCAGCGGCCGGGAGCAGGGCGAGGGCCGTCAGGGCAACCGTGGCGGCGGGGGCGGGGACTGTGAACCTGGGCATGCGGGGTCCTCTGCTGTGAGTGCAGGTGGCGAGGGCGGGTTCGCCGGCCCCGACTCGGGGTGAACGCGGTGACCCGGGCAAGGCGGTTCCCGGACTGCGGGAACTGCTGGTCCGATGTGTGTCCCTGGCCCGAGGCCAGGGGCGGTGTCACTTGCTGGCGGTCTTGCGCGTGCGTGACCCTGTCGACTCCGACGGCTCTACGGCCGCGGGTCCGCGCAAATTGAAAACCTGTGAGAGTTGTAAACCTGACGGGTATTCAAGTCAATACACCTCACATGAGTTCGCGACGAAAGAGGACGACCCATGACCGCAGGGACGTGGATGCCGCCTCAGCCGGCGCTACCCGGCACCCGTGCCGGGCGCGACCCCGAGCGCTCGCTGCGACGCGGCCCACGCCGTACCCCACCCGAGGCGGCTCCCCTTGCCTGCAGATGAGTTGACCGACACGGTGGCCCGCGGGGGGTGCACTCGGCGATCTGTTCTGGCTCCCTTGCCCGGCCCGGAACTCGCTGCGGCCGGCCTCAGCTAACCGGCGTCCTCTTCCTGCCTCTGCTGGGGCTGTCCAGCCCCGTCACCGAACACCACGGACAGCGAACAATCGACGAGGCGGTGAGCACCTCTTCGCAGGAGGACGCCCGCCTGAGGTCTGGAACAGGCTGTAGCGCGACACTCAAGTGCCCGTCGAGCGCAGGGGGGACGCCGGGGGCCTGATGTGTTCCGGTGCCGGCCGGGAATGCTCGCGGTCAGGGCCCGACCGGGCCCGTTCACGGGGCGGCCCGGAGGCCACGTTCGCCCGCAGGGCCATCTCCAACTCGAAACGGCCCTCGGCATCCCGCAGCGCCTCGCCGAACAACTTCTCCAACTGCCTCATCCTGTAGCGCACGGTCTGCGGATGGACATGCAGCCGCGCGGCGGTCACCCCCACGTTGCTCTCGCTCTGCAACCAGGCCAGCAACGTCTCCGCCAGCCGGTTACGCTGCGGTCCGGGAATTCCGGCCAGCGGTGCCAGAGACCGGGACGACAGTGCCCGGATCAGCGGCTCGTCCGCGTAAAGAACCAGCGTCGAGAGGTGATCGGCGCACCGGAGCACGCCATCACCGGGCAGGATGCCACGACGCATCAACGACAGAGCCCGTGCCGCACAGCGCAGCGAGTCGGCGATCTGGGACAGCGGAACGGTCGGCCCGACGGCAGTGGGCCGACCGCGCAGCACGGGTGCAAGGGCCTGTCTTCGTGGCCCGCCAAGCCTGTCCGGGTCCGGGATGACCAGAAGTGCGGGGCGTGCGCTCATGTCGGCCAGCACTCCGGCGGGCAGCAGCCGTTCGTCGTCCTCCTGCTCCATTCCGTCCACAGCCATGACCGCGACACGCCGCGGCACGGCCCAACGTGCGGCGCGGGCAAGTTCCTCGACCGCTTCGGCGGAGGCCGGCGGATCGGCGAACAGCAGATCCAGCAGGCGTTTGCGGCGGCGCTGTAACTCGCCGGTGCTGTGCAGCAGGGCCTCGCCGTGGCCTTCGGTGGCCGCCTGCATCATCTCGTGCATATGGGTGAAGGCCGCCTCCGCCAGCGCGGCCACCTCGCCGGAATCCAGCCCGAGTTCGTCGGCAGCCTTCGTCAGGCGCCGCCACGCGGCCCGCCCGCCGAGCCGGAGCGCCGCCTGCAGCACTTCCAGGCCACGTCCTTCACCGGCTTCGCCTCGCCCGATCTCCTGGTAGGTGCGAGCGACACGCTCCAGATCCTGGTCGACGTCGGCGATGCGGTCCACGAAAAGCGTCAGAGCCCGTCTGACTCCGGCTCTGATGGTTCGCACATACGCGTCGTCGGCGGGCCGCGCGTATTCAGGTACCTGAAGCTGTACCTCGCGTTCGACTTCCCGGGTGATCTCGTCGAGATGCGGACGCAGAAAGTCCGCCAATCGCTGGGGGACGACAGCGAAAGGATCCATCTTGTCTGCTCCTACCGCTCGGTCAAGGCGGCACAACCGAAGACGATATCCCCCGCGGAACCCCGCCGAACCGTTCTTCAAGTGACAAGGCAGGCTGGGAAGTTGTCCGTTCATGACAAACACACACCCATCACGCCGGCACACCGAGCGCCGCGGCGAGCACCGGCCAGGAGGTGACGAACTCCCGCTTCCAGTCGCTCCATTGGTGACCGCCGCCCTGATACATGTGCTGGGTGACCGGGACGCCCAGACGGCCGAGCTCGGTGACGAAGCTCTGGGTCGCGGGGGCCACGAGGCTCTCCAGGACTCCGGGCAGAGCGCCGTTGAAGTCGAAGTTGCCGTTGATGAGCTGGATGATCGCGAGAATGATGGCGACGGGGTTGTTGAGGCTGCCGCTTCCCACGGAGACGTAGAGCGCGGTGCCCCGCAGGGCGCTCGCCCGGCCCAGCGGGTTGAAGTCCTGCCACGAGGCCACGTCGCGGGTCGGATCGCCCCACAGTGTCAGGGGGTCGAGGTTCTCGCGCGCCACGATCGCCTCGATGATCGACGGCATCCTCGTCACCATGGTGTCGGGAATACCGCTGTACGACGCGGCGGCCACGAATGCTCCCGGATGGCGGGCGGCGTGCGCCATCGCCCCGTACCCTCCCGTCGACACCCCGGCGACGGCCCGGACACCGGAAGCCCGGTAGTTGGCGCTCAGCACCGCCGGAACCTCCTGGAGCTGGAAGGTCTCGTAGTCGGGGCCGGACCGCCAGTGCGTGGGAATGGCGGTGGGGCCCCCGTCGGGCATCGCGACGATGAGGTCCCGGTTCGCCGTGAACGCCTCGATGTCGGTCTCCCTGGTCCACGAGGTGTAGTCGTCGTGCGCGCCGTGCAGGAGGTAGAGCACCGGCCAGGTCCGGCCCGGCTGGTCGGCGTAGGAGGTCGGCAGGATCATCCGCACGGGCGCGGTGCGGCCCAGCGCTGCGGAGGGAACGCCGAGGTCGTAGGTGCGGGCGTCCAGTCGAGTGACGGTGACATCGGCGGCCGAAGCCTTCCAGGCCCCGGCCAGCACCCCCGCGACTCCGAGGACGGCGGCCCTGGCGACGGCACGGCGGGACGGACCGAGGTGGTGAGCGGACGGGCGGTCGGACATGGCAGGCGGCTCCTGGCGGGTGGTGAGGAGACGAGAACGGAGGTTCCGGTGCACTCGATCCTCAGACCGGCCGTCGGCCGAGTACTCGGTTCAAGTGATCGGCCATGGTCTGGGCATGCGGCGGATCGAGCAGCGACAGATGGTGTCCCGGTATGCGCACGACCTCCAGGTCCGGGCACAGTTCCGCCCAGCCGAGGTCGTCGTCCGCACGCTCGTGGGCCGGGTCGCGCACCGTTTGCGGGGCGCGCCCGGTGGCCCGGTAGAGGATCACGCGGCCGTCGTAGGAACCGGGCGTGTGTGCCTCACCGGCCCGCAGATCCAGGTAGGAGTCACGCCGGTGCCGCAGTGCGGCGGGTGGGATGTCCGTGACCGCGCTCAGCGCCTCCAGTACCCGTCCGATGCGGCCCCGGTCATCGAGTCCGGCGAGCTCCTCGAACGGCAGATCCAGCCACGCACCATAGGTACGGGCGACGTACGCGGTGAATCCCTCGAAGTGCTCGCGTGCCACCTCCCAGGCAGTCCGCCCGGGCGCCCGGGGCAGCGGACGTACCGCGTCGATGAGCACCACCGCGTCGGGCGGTGCGAGCTCGGCGGCCAGCAGCCGGGCAGCCTCCTGGGCCACGAACCCGCCGAACGCCCATCCGCCGATCCGGTAGCGGCCGTCCGGCCACGCCTCGCGGATCGCCTCCGCGCACAGCCGCGCCTTTGACGCGACCGTCTCCGCCTCCTCCACCCGGCCCAGCCCGTACACCGGCTGCCCCGGAGCCAGAAATCCGGCCAGCGGCCGGTAGACGTCGGGAGTGCCACCGGCCGCATGGACCAGGATCAGTGGTGGGTCGTCGCCGACGGGTTGGAGCGCGCGGAGCGGGTACGGCAGAGCTCGGCCGACCGGTCGGGGAGCGGCCATGGGGATCGGCATGCATGTCCATCGGTCGTCGTGCGGAGCGAGAGTGATCATGTCCGCGGCGGCCTGTACGGTACCGGCCCGCAGCAGCTCGCTCAGTACCAGCGGAACGCCGAACTCGCGGACGGCGGCCTCGCGGAGCCGGACGGCCATGTCCGAGTCCAGGCCGAGTGCGGCGAGCGGGATGTCGGGGCTGATGTGCTCGGGGCGATGGCCGGTGACGGCGGCGAGATGGCGGATCAGCCGCTCGGTGACCGTGCCTTCACCTTCCCCTTCACCGGCATGACGGCCCGGGGACACCTGGGTGATGGCGTCGGTGCCCTCGACGAGCAGCCGCCAGTAGTCATCGGGGCCGTGCACGCCTCCGGGCAGTCGGCAGCAGACTCCGACCACGGCGACCGGTTCCAGGGCGGGCGCTCCGCCGGGGTTGGTGTGCTGGGCCTGCGGGCCGGGTGCCGCGCCGCCGAGGAACGTGACCAACGCGTCGACGGTGGGCGCTTCCCACAGCAGGGTCGTGGGCAGCTCCCGGCCGACCGCGTGGGCCAGCTCTCCGGCGATCGCGACCGCCTCGCGCGAGGACAGACCGAACTCCGCCAGCGTCCGGTCCCCGGTGACGTCCTCCTCCGGCAACCCCGCCCAGAAAGCGATCCGTTCGACGACCAGCCGCCGCAGATCGATCGAGCCGTCCGCGATCGCGCTCATCGGGGCCCTCCTTCGTGGATACCCCCGGCTTCAGCCGGGGGAGGAAACGAAGATCCTGCGGAGCAGGGCAGGAAGAGCCGGTTCGCCGCCAGGGCGGACCGGCGTTCGCCAGCAGCCGGCCGACGCCCTGTGCTCACACGAGATCTGATAGGGTGTGAGGTATGGCGCGGCAGGTCAAGCGGGCGTTCAAGTACCGCTTTTACCCCACGGACGGGCAGGCGGCGGAGCTGTCGCGCACGTTCGGCTGCGTCCGCCTGGTGTACAACAAGGCGTTGGAGGAGCGCACCCGGGCCTGGTACGGCGAGCAGCGCCGGATCTCCTACGTGCAGTCCTCCGCCGCGCTGACGGAGTGGAAGAAGACCGGGGAACTCGCCTTTTTGACCGAGGTGTCCTCCGTTCCCCTCCAGCAGGCGCTGCGCCATCTGCAGACGGCGTTCGCCAGCTTCTTCGCCAAGCGGGCGAAGTACCCGCGTTACAAGAGCCGGAAGAAGTCCCGCGCCTCGGCCGAGTACACCCGCAGCGCCTTCACCTGGCGCGACGGACGGCTCACGCTGGCGAAGATGGCGCAGCCCCTGGACATCCGCTGGTCGCGGCCGCTGCCCGAGGGTGCGGTACCGACCACGGTGACCGTGTCTCGCGACGCTGCGGGCCGCTGGTTCGTGTCCCTGCTGTGCGAGGACACCATCACGCCCGCCCCCGCCACCACGGACACGGTCGGCCTGGACGCCGGGATCACCTCCCTGGTGACCCTGTCCACCGGGGAGAAAATCGCCAACCCCCGGCACGAGCGGCGGGATCGCGCCCGTCTGGCCAGGGCGCAGCGGGAGCTGGCGCGCAAGGCCAAGGGCTCGGCGAACCGGGAGAAAGCCCGTCGGCGCGTCGCCAAGGTCCATGCGCGGATCGCTGACCGGCGCCGCGACTTCCTGCACAAGCTGTCGACTCGACTCGTCCACGAGAACTGTGAGAATCGGCGGGTGCTGCCCCGGGCGGCGGCCTGACCCGCGTGAGAACGGACCGTGGTGTCCTGATTTGGATCTGTCGGTCGCTG
>NZ_JBSFDB010000067.1:0-38739 GCF_053593695.1 Streptomyces sp. NPDC002144 | reverse complement strand
TCGGCCACCGCGCCTCCAGCGGTCGGTTCGGACGTCACCTCACATCCAACCGTCATGACCGCCAACCCGGCGAACCTATGCGGTCAGAGCACTAGCCTCCAACCCGGCGTGGACGACCGTCGCGTCGTCGTGCGTCTTGCTGCGCCCCAGGAAGCCGCGCAGCTCGCTGTCGGCGCGCTCCAGCTCCCGTACCCGGTCCACCAGTGCCTGTGCCCCCTCCTCGCGCACGAGGCGGAGGCAGTCCGCCCAGTCGCCCTGACGGAACTTCTCCACCCAGCGGGCCGCGCCGTCCGTCAGGGCGGCCAGAGCCCGTACCTCCGCGCGCGGCCGGGCACCCGTCACCGCCCGCCGGGCCACCGACGGATCCGCCGCCGCCGTGAAGAAGCCGCCCTCCTTGTTGCGGAGCGTCGCGTCGATCACGGCGTCCGAGGCCAGAGCCGAGCGCGGCAGGCGGGAGAGACGGTCGTCCAGGACGGGCGTCACCGAGCCCTCCGGCGACTCCAGCAGCAGGGCGGAGTCGGACAGGACGAGATGGTCGACCGTCTCCTCGGACCACCGCGCCACCACCACGGTCGCCTGTGGGGTTCGTGGGTGAGAAAGGTCACAAGTGGCGGAATGTGTGTCAGCTGTGCGTGCGATCGCACGCGAAAGAACCTCGGTGAGCGGAACATCCGGGAGGGAAACGGTCAGTTCGGTCAGTGCCCCGCCCAGCCTGGCCGTGTACCAGGGGACCGAATGCAGACACCCCGTCCCGCCGCGCGGCGGGGTGACTCCGTCGAGCACGACGAGGGCGCCACCCTGGCCGGAAGCCGGGAGAGCGACGGCCGCGAAGTCCTCGTTGGGGCGGTCGGAATCGCCCGGCTGCGAAACAAGTTCCGTACGCATTCGGCCAGTCTGCACGACGTCTTCACGCGATTCACCAAAGGCTTGCATTGGTTTCCGAATTGGCGCACTCGCGCAGGTCAGACGCCTGATTTGGGGTGGAATTCGGTGTTCCGGGAATGCGTGGCGGCACATATTGCCACCGGTCGCCGTGGACGTCCAACCGGCCCGTCCGGAAAGGCCGTCGCAACCGCCGGAGGAACTTGCCCGCCAACTCCCGTCCGATGTTCACTCCTTCGGGTGGCGGGCCCGGCGATGCACGGCCCCTGCCCACCGGCACTGGGAGGGTCGGGAACCGTACCAGGTGTACGCACAGTCCGCCGCAGTTGACGGAGCGTCACCCGGGCCCCATGAACAGGCACGAGTCAGGAATGCGAGCACCGGTGCAGAAGACGCGGCCCCGTCGCACAGGCAAGCAGACGGCCTTCGGAGCGGGTGCGGAGCCCGCCCCCGCCACTGTCACCGGCAAGGGCCGTCCCACGCATGTACGCAACCGGCTCATCGTGGCCGTGGCCGTGGTGGCCGCAGCCGTCGCCGGAGCCGGGGCGCCCTCGGTCCTTGCCGCCTCAGGCGACCTGAAGGACTCCCAGGACCTGGTGACGCTCTCCGGGCAGACCGAGAAGGCGCTCGCCCTCGCGCACTCGCTCGCCGACGAGCGCGACGAGGTCACCTCCTACGTCGCGGCCGGGCGGCCCAAGTCCAAGGCGCCCTCCGAGCAGCAGAGCTCACGGGTGGACCGGCAGGTCGAGGAACTGCGCACCGACCCGGACGCGCCGGCCTCCCTGCGCGGCGACCTGGACGGCATCGCCGGTCTGCGCCGGGCGGCCCTGACCGGCCAGAACAGCGCCCTGCAGACGCACGAGGCCTACTCGGCCGTCATCAGCGACCTGCACCGGCTCGCCGAGCGGCTGGCCGAGCAGACCCCGCCCCGGGCCGGCTCCGGCGCCCACTCCCTCGCCGAGCTGGACTCCGCCGTACAGCAGTCGGCCGCCGCGCGGGGGCTGCTGGTGGCCGCGCTGAACGTGCCGACGACGACCCGGACGGTCATCAGCCCCGTCACCGGCCTGCCGGTCACCCAGACCACCTCCACGGGCGCCGACGCCAGGATGCGCGACGCCCTGACCGCAGCCGCCCAGCAGGCCCGGCTGCGCGCCGACGCGGCGCTCGCCGACTTCCACGAGACCGCGCCGAAGGCGGCCCTGACCTCGTACGACACCACGGTCACCGGTTCCGAGGTCAACTCCGCCGAGAAGTACCTGGCGAGCCTCACCGACCAGCCGACGCTCTCCTCCTCCGACCTGGACACCAGCGCGACCAAGGTGGACGCGGCGCTGTCCGCCCGTGTCGACATGATGCGGGGCGTCGAGTCCGCGCTCTACGACCGCCGCACCAAGGACCTCGCCCATCTGCGCGACGACGACGTCACCGCGCTGGAGATCCACGTCGCCGTGTTCGGCGTCCTGATGCTGGTCGCCGTCGGTGTCGCCACGGCCATGGCCCGCTCGCTCACCCGCCCCCTGTCGGTCCTGCGCCGCGGCTCGGCCCGGCTCGCCGAGGCCGAGAACCCCGCCGCCGAGGAACCGGTCACCTTCACCGGCCGCAACGACGAGTTCGCCCAGGTCGTCCGCTCCGTCAACGCCCTGCACGCGCACGCCGCCGCGCTGCACGAGCGGATCCACACACTGGAGACCGACCGCAAGCACCTGGTCGGGCAACGGCAGAAGATGGCCGACGCCCGCGCCGAACTCCGTGCCGAACTCGACGCCTCCGCCACCCAGTTGGAGCGGCTGCGGGAGAGCATCGGCGGCACGTTCGTGAACCTGGCGCTGCGCACGCTCGGCCTGGTGGAGCGTCAGCTCACCGTCATCGAGAGCCTGGAGGAGCGCGAGCAGGACCCCGACCGCCTCTCCACCCTCTTCAAGCTCGACCACTTCGCCACGGTCATGCGCCGGCACAGCGAGAACCTGCTGGTCCTCGCCGGTACGGAACACGTCCAGCAGACCGCGGGTCCCGTCCCGCTGGTGGACGTGGTCCGCGCGGCGGTCAGCGAGATCGAGCGCTACGAACGCGTCCGCATCGCGGCACTGCCCCCGCACGCCCACGTGGCGGGCTTCGCCGCGGACGACCTCTCGCACCTGCTGGCCGAACTGATGGAGAACGCCACGTCGTTCTCCCCGCCGGACCTCCCCGTCGAGGTCTCCGGCTGGCTCCTGGAGAACGGCGAGGTCATGCTCTCCGTCCAGGACGAGGGCATCGGCATGACCCCGGACCGCATGACCCGCCTGAACGTGCGCCTCGCCGAGTTCGACCCCGAGACGCCGTACGACCAGGAGG
The DNA here is from genome assembly GCF_053593695.1 of Streptomyces sp. NPDC002144. Lineage (NCBI taxonomy): Bacteria > Bacillati > Actinomycetota > Actinomycetes > Kitasatosporales > Streptomycetaceae > Streptomyces > Streptomyces sp. NPDC002144. The sequence continues at coordinate 35,523 of NZ_JBSFDB010000067.1, read as the reverse complement.
GCGACGAGGGTCTCGGCCTCGGCCTGTACGTCGTGGCCCGCCTCGCCCACCGGCACGGCGTCCGTGTCCAGCTCCGCGACCAGAAGCAGGGCGGAGTGGCGGCGGTGGTGGTGCTGCCGAAGCCGCTGCTGTCCCCGGCGCCGAGCACCGCCGTCCCCTCCTCCACGACCTCCCCGGTCACCCACACCTTCTCCCTCCCGGGCGCCGACGCGGAGGCCAACTCCAACGTCCTCCACGGCCGTTCGGCGGACCCCCTGGTGGCCCTCGCCGAGCAGGCGGTGCAGGAGAAGGACGCCGAGGAGGAGCCGGAACCGGCATCGGAGCGGCCGCAGGACCTGGAGGAGCCGGCGCAGCACCCGGCCGAGACCACGATGGAGCTCCTGCTCCCACCGCGCCCGGCGGAACCGGACCCGACGCACACGGGACCAGCGCCGCAGGCGGACCCGTTCGTCCCCCGACCCGCGCCCGCCGACGGCGAGTTCGCCCCGCAGGGGCCATCCGCACCCGACCACGAAAGCCGCACGGAGGGTGCGGGTGGGAACGAATCCGCCGAAGGCGAGGCCGAGGCGACCCACGAGCACGAGCACGAGCACACCCCCGACGTACTGACGTCAAAGGGCCTCCCCAAGCGCACTCCGAAGATCACCGCACCCACCGCCCCGCCCCGCCCGCGCACCGGTTCCGTCGACGCCGAAGCCCTCCGCAGAAGGCTCGGCGGCTTCCGCCGCGGCGCGCAGGCCGGCTACCGGGACGTGGCCGCGGAGATCGCCGAAGAGACAGGCCAGACCAGGACACCAGCCACGGGGGGCACCGTCGAGGAGGCAAGCAGTTGACCGCGCCCAGTACCTTCGGCCTGAGCACTGAAGCCCGCAATCTGCACTGGCTGCTCACGAACCTCGTCGAGGAGGTGCCCGGCATTCAGTCAGTCGCGGTGGTCTCCTCCGACGGCCTGCTGCTGCTGTCCTCCGACCCGGGGCGCAACGAGGAGGCCAAGACACGGACCCGGCGCACCGGCCCCCGCGGCTCCTCCGCCGACCTCGCGACCATCGTCTCCGGCATCGGCAGCCTCACCGTCGGCGCCGCCAAGCTGATGGACTCCGGCGTCGTGAAGCACACGATGGTCGCGATGGACGAGGGCAGCCTGTTCGTGATGTCGATCAGCGACGGCAGCCTGCTCGGCGTGCACGGCTCCGCCGACTGCGACATGAGCGTGGTGGCCTACCACATGGCGCTCTTCGTCGGCCGCGCCGGCCATGTGCTGACCCCAGAGCTCCGCAGCGAGCTGCGAAAATCCCTGGAGCAGGAGTCCACCGGGGGCACCCGATGACCATCGAGAAGCATCAGAAACACACGCTCCCCGTGCGCGGCGGCGACCGCAAGCCCGCCCGCGTCCGCCCCTACTCGCTCACCGGCGGCCGCACCCGCTTCGGCCACGTCCTGCTCGTGGAGACGTTCGTGGCGGCGCTGGAGGCCCCGGAAGAGCGCAAGGAACTGACGAACGGCTCGCTCAGCACCCGGGTCATGCCCGAGATGCGGGCCATCGTCGAACTGTGCCGCCGTATGCGCACGGTGGCCGAGATCGCCGCGCTGCTGAAGATGCCGCTCGGCGTGGTCCGCGTGCTGCTGAGCGACCTCGCGGACCAGGGAAAGATCCGCGTGTACGGAACAGGTACCGGTCACGGCACGGGCCGTCCGGACCGCGCTCTGCTGGAAAGGGTGCTGAGTGGACTCCGTCGTCTCTGACGCCGTCGGCGTCGCCTCCCACGTCGACCCCGACGAGAACCTGCAGTCCTGGCAGACGGACCGCACCCGCGCCCCCATCGCCACGAAGATAGTCGTGGCGGGAGGCTTCGGTGTGGGCAAGACCACGCTGGTCACCGCCGTCTCGGAGATCACGCCCCTGCAGACCGAGGCGCTGATGACCGAGGCGAGCGAGGACACCGACGACCTCACCGCCACGCCCGGCAAGCTGACCACCACCGTGGCCATGGACTTCGGCCGCATCACTCTCGACGACGACCTGGTGCTCTACCTGTTCGGCACACCGGGCCAGCAGCGGTTCTGGTTCATGTGGGACGACCTGGTGCGCGGCGCGATCGGCGCGGTCGTCCTCGCGGACACCCGGCGGCTGAAGGACTGCTTCCCCGCCCTGGACTACTTCGAGAGCTGCGGGATGCCGTACGTCGTGGCGGTCAACCACTTCGACGGCAGCGAGCGGTTCGAACCGGAGGACGTGCGGGAGGCGTTGACGATCCCCGCGCACATACCTGTCATGATCATGGATGCGCGGCGGAGGATCTCGGCGATCGAGACCCTGCTGTCCCTCGTCGCCCACGCGCTGGACGAAACCCCCGAGTAGTCCCCCGAGTAGCCCCCCGCGCAGTCCAGTAGTCCACGAGTAGGAGAACAGCCCCGGTATGCGGAAGATACTCGTCGTAGGAGCCGGTCAGTCCGGTCTCCAGCTCGCCCTCGGCCTTCAGTCGCACGGGTACGAGGTCACCCTGATGTCCAACCGGACCGCGGACGAGATCCGCTCCGGCCGGGTCATGTCGACGCAGTGCATGTTCCACACGGCACTGCAGCACGAGCGCGATCTCCAGCTGAACTTCTGGGAGTCCCAGGCCCCGAAGATCGAAGGACTCGGCGTCTCGGTCGCGGCCCCGGGCTCCTGGGCCGAGGGCCCGGCGGCACGGGCGATCGACTGGGTGGGCAGGCTCGACGGGTACGCGCAGTCGGTCGACCAGCGGGTGAAGATGGCCGGCTGGATGGAGACGTTCGCCCAGCGCGGCGGGCAGTTGGTCATCCACGGCGCGGCGGTCTCCGACCTCGACTACTTCTCCCGTACGTACGACCTGGTGCTGGTCTCGGCGGGCAAGGGCGAGCTGGTGTCCATGTTCGGCCGGGACGCCTCCCGTTCGCCGTACAGCGAGCCGCAGCGCGCCCTCGCCGTCTCCTACGTCCACGGTCTGGGCCCGCGCCCCGAGCACCCGGACTACTACGCCGTCCGCTGCAACCTGGTGCCCGGGGTCGGCGAGCTGTTCGTCATGCCGACGCTGACGACCTCCGGGCCGGCCGACATCCTGTTCTGGGAGGGCATACCCGGCGGCCCGCTCGACGTCTTCAACGGCGTCAAGGACCCGGCGGAGCACCTCTCCCTGACCCTGGAACTCATGGAGCGGTACACGCCCTGGGAGTACGCGCGGGCCACGAAGGTCGAACTCACCGACGCCGGTGGCACGTTGGCCGGCCGCTACGCCCCGACCGTCCGCAACCCGATCGGCCGGCTCCCCGGCGGCGGCCTGGTCCTCGGGGTGGCGGACGTCGTCGTCGCCAACGACCCCATCACCGGCCAGGGCTCCAACTCCGCCGCCAAGTGCGCCGCTTCGTACCTCGCCTCGATCCTGGAGCACGGCGAGAAGGAGTTCGACGAGAGCTGGATGCAGGCGACCTTCGACCGCTACTGGGAGACGGCTCAGCACGTCACCAAGTGGACCAACGCCATGCTCGCCCCGCCGCCGGAGCACATCCTCAACCTCATCGGAGCCGCGGGCCAGCTCCAGCCGGTGGCCGATCGCTTCGCCAACGGCTTCGACAACCCGGCGGACTTCGAGAACTTCTTCTACGAACCACAGAAGGCCGAGGCCTACCTGGCCTCGGTCGCGGGCGCCTGAGCCGCGAGCGCCGTCCGGGCGCCCGGTCTACCCCGCCTCCTTGGCGGGGGGCCGGGCGGCGTTCGGGCGGACGGCTCCGAGGATCGGGTAGGACGCGATGGGGGAGACCTTGATCGGTGCGCCGGTTCTCGGGGCCTGGATCACCATGCCCTTCCCCACGTACAAGGCCACGTGCGTGGCCCGCGGGAAGTAGAGCACCAGGTCGCCGGGGCGGAGCCGGTTCAGGGGGATCCTCGGGAGCCGGGCCCACTGTTCCTGGCTCGTGCGGGGGATGGGCGTTCCCGCGTGGCGCCACGCCTGTGACGTGAGGCCCGAGCAGTCGTACGACGCCGGGCCCTGCGCGCCCCACCGGTACGGCTTCCCCAGCTGCCGCACGGCGTACCGCACGGCCCGGTCGGCCCCGCCCGAGGGCTTGCCGTCGTCGCTGGACGCGCCCGAGGCCAGGAACCGCTGCTGCGCCTCGTCGACCCCGTCCCTCTCCAACCGGGCGACGGCGGCGAGCTGTTCGGGGGTGAGCGAGACCAGCAGCTCCTCCACGTCCTTCAGCCGCTTGCGCACCTCGTCCCGGTCCTTCTTCTGCCGCTCGGCGAGGGCGAGTTGGTCGTCCAGGGCCTTGCGCGCCCGGCGGGCCAGTTCGTCGGCCCTCTTCTGGGTGCCGGCCAGCCGCCCCAGCGTCAGCGCCCGCTCCCGCGCCAACTGCCCGATGACATGCCCCTCGTCGAGCGCCTGCTGCGGATCACGGGCCAGCAGCAGCCGGACGTACGACGAGATCTCCGTGCTGTTCTGGTACTGCTGCCGTGCCAGCCGCCCGGCCGCGCTCCTGCTGTCGTCCAGGGAGATCCGGGTGCGGGCCAGCTCCTTGTCCAGCCGCTCGACCTCGGCCCGCTGCCTGTTCAGCTTCTCCTCGGTCGCGTCATAGGTCTCCGTGGCCTGCTCGGCCTCCCGGTACCGCCGCTGAAGATCCGTCAGCAGCTCGGAGACGGGCCGCCCACCCGGCTCGGGCACGGCCGCGGCGGGCAGCGGCGCGAGGACGGTGCCGACCGCCACCGCCGCCGTACACACCAGACGCAGAAGCCTTCCTGACACGTCATCACCTCCGGTGCGGGCCAGCCCCTCTGCCCCGCACCGCGAGCTTCAGACGCCCGCGCGCCTTGCGCGCGCCGAGTGTGCGCGGTTCGGCGCAACCCCGTCACCCGTCGGTGTTCTCCGGCTTGCCGCCCGGCGTGGCGTCGGGCTTGGACCACGGCCACTTCAGCCGGCCGGTGTCCCTGCTCTCCGGGTCGTACGCGTACTTCCACCCCTGCTGGATCCCGAGCCGTCTGCTGTGTCCGCGCGGGACGCGCCGGTAGACCAGCACGGTGTCGGGACCGCCGGCCGGGTCCGGCACCGGGATGCGGTAGATCTTCGGCGGCTGCCCGGTCGCCCCGACCAGCACCGGAAGGACCCGGCCGTCCATGGGGCCACCCTCGAAGGGGGTCGGTTCGCTCTTCACGGCACCAGTGTCAGACATCCTCCGCGAGCGCCCGCACCAGCGCCGCGGTCTGGGTGTCCCGGGTTGCCGTCACCGACAGCACGGCCACGAACTGCTCCACCAGCCAGTCCCGCAGCTCCTCGACCGGGGGCTGCTTGCCCTCGTCGAGCCAGATCAGCGAGGCCGCCTCCACCGCCGTGATCCACATCCGCACGGTCATCCGCAGCCGCAGCCCGGGCTCGGTGACACCGAGGTGACTGAGGATGTGCTCGGCGGCGGCCCGCCGCACCCCGTCCACGATGGCCGTCGTCCGGGACGTCTCCACGACGCTGCCGCCCTGGAGCAGCGCGCTGAAGCCGGCGTCGTGCTCGTCGACGAAGGCCAGATAGCGGTCCAGGGCCCGGGAGAGCCGAGGCAGCAGAGGCCCTTCCCGCGGCTCGTCGAAGCACTGCCGCAGCTCGTCCGCGGCCGACCGCAGCGCGGCCTCGTACAGCTGCTGCTTGCCGCCGGGGAAGTAGCGGTAGACCAGGGGGCGCGAGACCCCGGCCGCCTCGGCCACGTCGTCGAGGGAGACGTCCTCGGGGGCGCGGTGCGCGAAGAGACCGAGGGCGGCGTCGAGAAGCTGGCTTCGTCGCTCCTCGACACTGAGCCGTCGATAGGCGGGGGCGGCGGGAGTCATGCAGTGCAGCGTAATCGCAGGCCGCGCATGTCGCCTCAAGCCAGCAGGCCCGAGCTCTTCCACAGCCGCCGGCCGACCCCCCGCAGCACCCCGATGTCGTCCAGGAAGTCGGTCAGCCGCTTCGCGCCCGTCTGCATGACCTCCCGCCGGTGCCTGCTCGCCCTCACCTGTGCCAGGGCCTCCCGCTTGTCCAGCCCGACATTCGTGTAGACCTCGGGATTGACGAAGGCCACCGAGAACACCCGGGCGAACTCCCCGGACGTCACCCGGGTGAACTCCTGCGACCACCGGGGCGCGGTCACCATCTGCCGCCGCAGTTCCTCACGCGCGTACCGCACATGCCGCGCCTCCTCCACGACGTGGATCCGCGTGACCCCCCGGATCAGCGGCTGCACCCGCTCGTCGGGGAACGTCAGCCGCTGCATCCAGTCGAGGACCTCCTCCCCGAGCAGCGTCGCCGTGAAGGACCCGGGAGTCGTGGAGATCGTCTTGAACAGTCGCCCCAGATGCTGGTGCGCCCGGGCCACCGGATACCAGGGCGTGCCGCCCTGCGCGATCAGCCGCGCGAACATCTTCGAGTGCCGGCACTCGTCCTCGATCTCGGTGAGCGCGTACCGCACATGCGCGCTCGTCGCCGCCTTGTCGTAGATGTGCCGCACCAGCAGCTGCATCAGGATGATCTCGAACCAGATCCCCAGCGAGGCCAGCGCGGCGGCCTCGTGCTGCGACAGCAGGATCCGCTGCTCCTCGCCCATCCGCTTCCACAGCGGCGTGTCGTACAGCGAGACCAGCTCCGGCGGCCAGAACCACTTGCCCTCCTCGAAGGGCGCGTCCCAGTCGAGTTCCTTGTCCGGGTCGAAGGAGTGCTTCGCGGAGGAGGCGAGGAGCCGCTCGGCGACCTGCTCGCGGTCCTTGAGCAGCCCGAGGGCGTCGCGCAGGCCGTCGAGTGCGTCTGCTTCCGTGAGAGTCGTCATGGCACTTATGAGACTGCCTGTCAGCAAGCCCGTCAATCCCCTGCACGGGACTTGTTGACTCGGCGTCTACATGTGAGCCTGCGGGGTATGCCGACCCATGAGCTGTACACCAACGACCCCGGTGACTATCTCTGGCAGGTCCCCGCGTCCGGCGCGGCCCGCTTCAGCTGGGAGTACGAAGACGGCCGCGAACGACTGGTCGCCCTCTACCAGAAGGGCAAGGACAAGCAGTGGGACGGGCAGCGGCGCATCGACTGGGATCTGGAGGTCGATCCGTACGACGTGCTGGGCACCCCGGACGAGTCCATCTCGCTGTACGGGACGCCGTACTGGGCGAAGATGAGCGAGAAGGAGCGCGGGGAACTGCGACAGCACTACGCGTCCTGGCAGTTCAGCCAGTTCCTCCACGGCGAGCAGGGCGCGATGATCTGCGCGGCGCGGATCGTGGAGTCGGTGCCGGACCTGGACGCCAAGTTCTACTCGGCTACGCAGACCATGGACGAGGCGCGGCACGCGGAGATCTACGGCCGGTTCCTGCACGAGAAGGTCGGGATGGTCTACCCGATCAACGACAACCTCCAGTCGCTGCTGGGCGACACGCTCCGCGACAGCCGCTGGGACATGCCGTATCTGGGCATGCAGGTGCTCATCGAGGGCCTGGCGCTGGCCGCCTTCGGCATGATCCGCGACACCACGACCAAGCCCCTGCCCAAGCAGATCCTCGCCTACGTCATGCAGGACGAGGCCCGGCACGTGGCCTTCGGCCGGATGGCCCTGCGCGACTACTACAAGCAGCTCACCGACGCCGAGCTGCGCGAACGCGAGGAGTTCGTCATCGAGGGCTGCTACCTGATGCGCGACCGGCTGCGCGGGGTCGAGGTCCTGGAGAACTTCGGCATCCCGACGGCCGAGGCGGAGGAGTACAGCGAGAAGTCCGAGTTCCTGGCGCTCTTCAGGCAGTTGCTCTTCTCCCGGATCGTCCCGTGCGTCAAGGACATCGGCCTGTGGGGCAAGCGCCTCCAGCAGGCCTATGTCGACATGGGCGTCTTCGAGATGGGTGACTCCAACCTGGACCTGCTGATGGCCCAGGACGAGGAGATCGCGGAGAAGCTGGACGCGGAGCGCTTCGCGGCGGAGGAGCGGGAGCGGGTCGTGGAGGTGGAGGAGGCGATCGAGACGGGCGCGGCAGAGGCCTGACGGACGGGACTTCCGCAGCAGCCCTAGACCGAGCAGCCCAGGTCCTCGGGGATCTCGCCGGTCAGCGGACGCGGGTCGCCGAGGGCCGGCGGGAACGCCGTGCGCAGGGTGAAGGCGTACGACGTCGGGCCGTTGGCGCGCAGGTGCAGCAGCCGTTCCTCCGCCTCGGCCACGGTGGGGCGATGGCCCGCCGGGACCCACCACAGGACCACCATCGCCTCCGCCACCCGCTCGAACCACTCCCTCCTGCGGGCCAGCATCTCCCGGTGGCGCCCCTGGTACATGAACGTCGTGAGGGCGTTCGGGTCCCGCCACACCGACATGTTGATGATCAGCCACTCGTCTCCGAAGACGGCCACGTCCGTCGCGTCACCGGACTCGTCCTGCAGTCGCCAGACAAAGCCCTCGGCGGCGTCCGCGTCGGCGTTCACGGGGTCGAGGGCGTCGACGAAGTCCTTCAACTGCGGTGAGTCCAGCGGGGCCTTGAGCCGGGCGATGTTGACCTGGGCGAGTTGGTACGCGGCTTCCGGTGTCGTCGTCATGTACCGAACGTTAGGTAGGGAGCCTCCGCTTCCGGTACCCCCGTCTCAACCACCGGACCGCGACCCGGAGTTCAGCACCGCCTCCATCACCGCCCGGGCGATGGGCGCAGCCACCCCGCCTCCGGTGATCTCCCCCCGGTGCGCCGACCCGTCCTCCACCACCACGGCCACCGCCACCTTGGGCGTCAGGTCCTCCTCCCGCTGCGCCCAGGACACGAACCAGGCATACGGCGTACCGGCGTTGCCGACCCCGTGCTGCGCGGTGCCGGTCTTGCCGCCGACGATCGCACCGGGGATCGCGGCGTTCGTGCCGGTGCCCTCCGTCACCACGCCCTCCATCAGCTCCTTCATCAGATCCGCGGTTTCCGGGCGCATCACCTGGCGGACCGGACGCGGGCCCGCCGTCCACGCGGTGCCGCCGTCGCCCGTCGTCGTCCGCTCTACCAGGTACGGCTGTCGCAGCTGCCCCCCGTCGGCGACCGCCGACGCGACCATCGCCATCTGCAACGGCGTCGCCCGCGTGTTGTACTGGCCGATCGACGACAGCGCCAGCTGCGCCTTGTCGACCGAGGTGTCGAAGGTGCTGCGCGCGACCGAGAACGGCACCCGCAGGGCGGTGTCGTTGAAGCCGAACGCCTGGGCCGTCCTCGTCATGCCGGTGACCCCGACATCCACCCCCAGCTTGGCGAACACCGTGTTGCACGACCACTCGAAGGCGTCCCGCAGCGGAGCGTCCTCGCAGCCGTCGCCCTCGTTCATCAGCCAGGTCCGCGTCCCCGGCAGCCGGTAGGGGTCCGGTGACCTCGTCGGCCGGTCCAGGTCCGTGACCACCCCCGCGTCCAGCGCCGCCGCCGCGGTGACGACCTTGAAGGTCGAGCCCGGCGGATACGTCTGCCGTACTGCCCGGTTGAGCATCGGCTTGCCGGGGTCGGAGTTCAGCCGCTCCCAGGACCGTTCGGTGGCAGCCGCGTTCCCGGACAGGACCGAGGGGTCGTAGGAGGGCGTCGAGACCAGGGCCAGGATGCGGCCCGTGGACGGCTCCACCGCCGCCACCGCGCCCTTGCGCCCGTCCAGCCCCTCGTACGCCGCCTGCTGGGCGGCCGGGTTGAGGGTGGTCACGACGTCCCCGCCGGGGCTGAGCGAGCGCGTGAGGCCGTGCCACAGCGGGAGCGGTGTGAGCAGCGGGTCGGTGCCGGACAGCACCCCGTCCTGGGTGTGCTCCAGCAGCGTGGTGCCGTACACCTGCGAGGAGAAGCCGGTGACCGGGGCGTACAACGGACCGTTCGCGTACGTCCGCTCGTAGCGGAGCTGCTGACCGGAGTCCCGGGAGCCGGTGACCGGCTCGCCGGCCACCATGATGTCGCCGCGGGGCTGGCCGTAACGGGCGATCGCCGAGCGGCGGTTGGCCGGGTTGGCGTCGTAGGAACCGGCCCGGACGACCTGCACGCGGGCCGCGTTGACGAGGAGCGCGAGGAGCAGCAGGGCGCAGAAACCGGCCGCGTGCCGGATGTAGCGGGTCATGAGGCGACCTCGCCGTCGTACTCCCTGCGTGCCGTATGGCTCACCCGGATCAGCAGCGCCACGATCGCCCAGTTGGTGACCACCGACGAGCCGCCCTGGGCGAGGAAGGGCATCGCCATGCCGGTCAGCGGGATCAGGCCGGTCACTCCGCCGGCGATGACGAACACCTGGAGCGCGATGAGCGAGGCGAGGCCCACGGCGAGCAACCGGCCGAAGGGCTCGCGCAGCGCGAGGCCGGCCCGGTAGCCGCGCTCCACCAGCAGGCCGTAGAGCAGGAAGATCGCGCACAGGCCCGCCAGGCCCAGCTCCTCGCCCGCCGTGGCCAGGATGAAGTCCGACTTGACCGCGAAGCCGATCAGCAGCGAGTGGCCGAGGCCCAGTCCGGTGCCGAGGACGCCGCCCGCCGCGAAGGCGAAGAGCGACTGGGCGAGCTGGCCGGGACCCAGGCCCGCGTCGATGGAGGCGAACGGGTGCAGCCAGTCCTCCACCCGGCTGTGCACATGCGGCTCCAGCCAGCCGACGGCGACCGCGCCCAGGCCCGCCAGCAGCAGCCCGACCGCGATCCAGCCGGTGCGGCCCGTGGCCACGTACAACAGGACGACGAACTGGCCGAAGAAGAGCAGCGACGTGCCGAGGTCGCGCTCCAGGACCAGGACGCCGACGCTCAGCAGCCAGATGGCGAGGATCGGGCCGAGGACGCGGCCGGTGGGCAGCTGCATGAACCAGATCCGGCGGCCGGTGTACGCGAGCGCGCTGCGGTTCGCGGCCAGGTACGCGGCGAAGAACACCGCCAGCAGCACCTTGGCGAACTCGCCCGGCTGGATGGAGAATCCGGCGATCCGGATCCAGATCCGGGCGCCGTTGACGGCCGGGAAGAGGATCGGCAGCAGAAGCAGGACGAGGGCGGCGGCGACGCAGACGTAGGAGTAGCGCTGGAGCCACCGGTGGTCGCGCAGCATGAGGACGACCACGATGAACAGGGTCACGCCCAGCGTGGACCAGACGAGTTGGGTGGGGGCCGCGCGGTCGCCCGGGGTCTCCAGGTCCAGGCGGTAGATCAGGACCAGGCCGAGGCCGTTGAGCAGCACCCCGATCGGCAGCAGCAGCGGGTCGGCGTACGGCGCCCGCAGCCGCACCGCGAGATGCGCGAGCAGCGCGAGCACGCCGAGCCCGGCGCCGTAACCGGCGGCGCCGGGCGGGACGGTGCCGTATCTGGCGAGGCCCACCGCGCAGTAGCCGTACACCGACAGCAGTACGGCGAGGACGATGAGGGCCAACTCGATGCCACGGCGCCGGGGGAGGCGTACCGCGCGGGCGGGGGGATCCGCCTGTACCACGGTGGTTCCGGCGTTGGTCATGTCCGGAACTTACCCAAATAGTGGGTCTTGTGACCTCAGGGACTCAGCACCAGCGTGGCGGCGTCCCGATGGTCTCGATGTAACGGGCCGAACCCCAGGCCCAGGTGCCGTCCGTGAGCAGGTACCAGAGACGGTTGCCGTCGACGCTCTGACCCGGCGTCTTGCAGAAGATGGAGACGCGCTCGCCCCGGTGGGCCACCCGGATCACCTGGCTGCCCCGGTTGGGCGCGCTGCGCAGGTTCAGCTCGCTCGCGGTGACGACACCCCGGGCGAGCCGCTGGCCGCCGTCGTGATCGCCCTGCTCCCAGCTCTGCTGGTTCTGCTGGCCCTGCCAGCTCTGCCCGCTTTCCTGGTTCTGCTGGTTCTGCTGGTTCTGCGGGCTCTGCGGGCTCTGCGGGCGCTGCTGGTTCTGTTGCGTCTGCTGGCCCTGCCAGTTCTGCCCGCTTGGCTGGCTCTGCTGGTTCTGCTGGTTCTGCGGGCGCTGCTGGTTCTGTTGCGTCTGCTGGCCCTGCCAGTTCTGCCCGCTTGGCTGGCTCTGCTGGCTCTGCTGGCTCTGCTGGTTCTGCGGGCGCTGCTGGTTCTGTTGCGTCTGCTGGCCCTGCCAGTTCTGCCCGCTTGCCTGGCTCTGCTGGCTCTGCTGGCTCTGCTGGTTCTGCTGGTTCTGCTGGCTCTGTTGGTTGTCCGAGCCTGAGTCGCCGCCGCTGCCCCAGTCGTTGTCGGCCAGGGCGGGGGTGACGGCGGCGGAGGTGACGAGGGCGCCGGCCGCGGCGACCATGCCGAGGCGGGTGATGGTGGAGCGCAGGGACATGGGGGAGTACCTCCACGAATGGGGCGAACCTGACTAATCGCCACGTTAGGAGGACTCGGGTGCGGCCGCCCGTCGCACTGCGCCATCGGGGAGAGCGGGCCCGTGCTGAGGCAGCGTCAGGATCGCGACGGCCCCGCCGTCCAACGCGTTGGCGAACTCCAGCCGGGCCCCCAGCACCTCCGCCTGTCCCACGGCGATGGTCAGTCCCAGCCCGTGCCCCTTGGCCCCGCCCTCCGTGCGGAACCGCTGCGGCCCGTGCTCCACCAGGTAGTCCGGATACCCGTCCCCGTGGTCCCGTACGGTCACCACCGCCCCGTCGACGGTCACGGACACCGGCGCCCGTCCGTGCTTGTGGGCGTTGGCCACCAGGTTCCCCAGCACCCGCTCCAGCCGCCGCCGGTCGGTCTCGACCCGGGTGTCCCGCAGCACCACGACCTCCGTGTCGGTCCCCGACGCCCGCACCACCCGCGCGGCCAGCGCCCCCAGCTCCTCGCCGTCCAGTTCGAGCTGTTCCCGCCCGGTCTCCAGCCGGGAGATCTCCAGCAGGTCCTCGGTCAGCGTGCGCAGCGCCGCCACCCGGTCCCGCACCAGCTCCGTCGGCCGCCCCGGCGGCAGCAGCTCGGCCGCCGCGTGCAGCCCCGTCAGCGGTGTCCGCAGCTCGTGCGCCACGTCCGCCGTGAACCGCTGCTCGCTCAGCAGCTTGCCCTGCAGGGAGGCCGCCATGGTGTCCAGCGCGGCGGCGACCGCGGCCACCTCGTCCTGCGGCCGGCTCTCGTCCCTCGTCCGCGGGTCACCCACCCGCGCGTCCAGATCGCCCGCGCTGATCCGCCGGGCCACCTGGGCGGTGGCGTGCAGCCGCCGGGTCACCCGGGTCACCGCGAACGCGCCCACCAGCAGCGTCGCCCCGATCGCCAGCCCCGACGACCACAGGATCGCCCGGTCGAGCCCGGCGATGGTGTGCGCCTGTTGCGCGTAGTCGACCTCGACGGCCAGCGCCCGGTTCCGGTCGGCGGGACCGGCCGCCCACATCGTGGGCTGCCCGTGGTGGTCGGAGACCATCGTGCCGCGGTCCCCGGCCACCGCCAGATCCCGCAGCGCGCGCGGCAGCCCCGGCGGATCGACGCTCGCCCCCGGCAGCAGGGTGTCCCCGGCCTGGTACGCCTTCGTCGCGTCCGCCAGCCGCGCCAGCGCGAGGCTACGGGCCTGACCGACGGTCTGGTCCGTCACCGAGACGTGCACCAGCACGCCGAGCATCGCGGCGAGCCCGCAGCACATCACCGTGATGAAGACGGCGGCCTTCACTGCGAGCGTGCCGGCCCAGTGGGGGAGCGCGAGCCGCGTCATGGGGTCGCCGAGGGGGAGGGGGAGCGGCGGTGGCTGTGCTCGTGCTTGCCCAGGCGCAGCATCTCGTCGTGGGTGAGCAGCATCACCTTCTGGTCGGGGTCCCAGGTCCACTGGAAGCGGTACTCGTAGTCGGCGAGGTCGGAGGGCGCATGGATGATCACCGAGTGCCCGGCCAGCTCCACCCCGCTCACCGCGTCGTCGTTGGCCATCACCTGCACCACCCGGCCGGCCTCGACGGTGTAGACGCGTACGGCGGTCTGGGTGCCCGGCAGCAGCCGGAAACCCAGCGTCAGATCGGCCCGTCCGTCACCGGTGAGGTCCCGGTAGTAGCCCTTGAGCAGCGGGCACCGCTCGTCCGCGGGCTTGTGGCCGCAGTACGCCATCCGGCGGGCGGTCTCGCGGTACGGCGCCTTCGAGCCGGCGTAGTCGTCCGGGTGCTGGGCGATCTCGGCCCGTACGATCGCCACCGGGTCGACCCTGCGTATGTCGTCGCCGGGGGCGGTGACGCCCTTCATGGCCTCGGACTCGCCGTTGTCGTAGTCCCAGGCCGGGCTCGCGGCCGGGGACAGCTGGGGCCACAGCTTGGCGGGGCTGGTCGCGGTCGGCGTCGCTCCCGCGCCACGCAGCCCGCCCGCGTCACCGCAGCCAGCGGCGGCCGCCGCCAGCAGGGCGACGGCCAGCGCGGTGCGCAGGGGGCGGGTGCGGGGCATGGTGCTCCAGGGGCCGGGAGGGCAGGTTGCCCGATACACCCTAGGCGGCCGAAGAAACGATTACCTCCGCTACTCGATCGCCCCGAAGAAACGCTTACCCGGGCTCCTCGGCGGTCCCGTGGGGCACCGCTAGGCCCTCGATCACCGCAGGCCCCTCGGGCACGGCCAGGCCCCTTACTCGGCCGGCTACCGCTGGGCCCCTTACTCGGCCAGCTCCTCCAGCAGCCGGGCCGTCGGCAGCCCCGCCCGCAGATAGTCGACGAACAGATCGTTGTGCAGCGCCCACGGCGAGCGACGGGACCTGATCAGCCGTATCGCCTGCTCGGCGGAGTGGCCCCGGCGCACCAGGGCGTGCGCGACCACCAGACCCGAGCGGTTGTACCCGTGGTAACAGCGGACGAGGACCTTGCGGCCCGCGTCCAGCGCCTCGCTCGCGGCCAGGGCCAGGCGAATGACCCCCGCGAGTTGGGTGCCGTCCAGCGGTCCGTCGGGTATGGGCCAGACATGGTGCTCCACACCCGGGTCGGGCCCGTGGCCCGGCAGCCTCAGCAAGGTCTGTACGAGATCGAACTGATCCCGTACGACGGCGAACTCCAGTTGCCCGGCATGCCCCCGGAACTCGTGCCCGCCCATCCACAGACCAGGCACGATCTCGCTCCACGGGGCGTCCGGAGCCGGTACGTCGGGTTGCTTCCTGCGGGTACGCAACAACGCCTCCCCATCCCCCTCCAGTGGGGCCCAACTGCTCTCAAAGGTAACCGGGTTCTTGCCGATGGAGCACCCCGCCTGTTCCCATGGTCATGGGGTGATGGTGCATGAACGGACTGCGCGTCATACCGACCTGGAGACACGGTCAGGAACGGCTGTACGTGTGCCGCACGGACGGACACAACGTCGCCTGGTACGACCGTGAGGCGGCCAGGATCAACCTGCTCAGCGAGGAGGAGCGGGAGGGGGTGCTGCAGGCCCTGGGCCCCTTCCTCACCGGCCCGGTGGCCGTAGGGCCGCCCCCTGTGCCGACCCCGGCCGAGCTGGCCCGCCTCACCCTCCACCCGGACGACGACCTGGCGCCCAACCGCCCCGGCGAGGCGCTGCTGGTCGCCCTGGACCGCGACCCCGCCCCGGCCCACCGGCTGCGCCCGGACCCGCGCCGGCGCGCGCTGGCCGCCGAGCAGGCGGTCGGCGAGGCCCTGGACCGCCTCGACGGCGCGGGCTGGCACGCCCTGCACTCCGTCCCGCTGCCCGGCGGCGACCGCATCCACCACCTGGCGATCGGCCCCGGCGGCCTGTTCGCCGTCCACACCGTCCACGCCCGCAAGCAACGGGTGACGGTCGCGGACCCCATGGTCACCCTGGGCCGCCGCGACCCCCACCCGCTCCTGCGCCGGGTCCGCGCCGACGCCGACCGCGCGTCCTACGCGCTCACGGCCGAGGTCCACCCGGTCCTCGCCCTCTTCGAGCCCACCGACGTGACGGTCACCGTCCCCCTCCGCGACCTGCGCGTCCTGAAGGACACGGAGACCGAGGGCCTGGCCCGCACAGGCGGCGTACTCAAACCGGCGGACGTGGAGGCGCTGCACGCGATGGCCCGGGACCGGGGGACGTGGACGCGGGTGTGAGCGCGGTGGGGCCGGGTGCGCCTGCGGGGGACCCGGGGGGCGTGGTCGCGGGGGTAGCGCGCGGCGTGGCGGGGTGTGCCTGGGCGGGCACCGGGACGGTGGTTGCGGTGTGAGCCTGGTGTGGCCGGGTGTGTCCGCGGGGTGGGGTTCGGGAGGCGCGGGCTGTGCCTTCGTGGGCGGGCTGAACGGGCCCCGGCCCTGCGCTGTCGCCGCAATGCCGCTTCACCGGAGTCCCTACCGCTGCCCGCAGGGTTGTCGCCGGAGCGACCCACCGGCTTGGCCGCCGCCGTCTCTCGGCCTGGCCCGCCGTTCCCCGGCCTGGCCCGCCGTTCCCCGGCCTGGCCCGCCGTTCTCCGGCCCGGCCCGCCGTTCTCCGGCCCGGCCCGTCGTCCTCCTGGCCCAGCACCTCTCCCGACTCTCCCGACTCTCCCGCCGCCCGTCGGTCTCCGGGGACCCGAGGTGACCGCGCGACCTCCCTCGCGGTGACCCCGGGAGACTCGGGGTGGCTCACGGCAGTGATCCGGCCGCCTTCGGGTCGAGCAACGGGGCCAGCAGGTCGCCGTAGTCCTGGATGCGGGGCGCGATGTCCGGGGCCTGGAAGGCGAGTTGGCCCGGTGCGCCGCACTCCTCGACCTCGCTCCAGGTCACCGGCGCGGAGACGGTGGGCTCGGGGCGGGCCCGCAGGGTGTAGGGGGTGGCGGTGGTCTTGCGGGCCGCGTTCTGGCTCCAGTCGACGAAGACCTTCCCCGGCCGCAGACTCCGCGTCATCCGGTGCAGCACCCGCCGCGGCATGGCCCGCTCGGCCTCCACCGCGAGCTGCTTCGCATAGTCACTGACCTGCTCCGACGGCGTAGGCCGGACCGCGGCGAGCAGATGCAGCCCCTTGGACCCGGACGTCTTGGCGCAGGCCTCGATCCCGTCCGCCGCGAGCCGCTCCCGCAGCCACACCGCGACCTCGCAGCAGTCCACGACGGTGGCGGGCGGACCCGGATCCAGATCGAACACGATCCGGTCCGCGACCCCGGGATCCTGGACGACCCACTGCGGCGTGTGGAACTCGGTGACCAGATTCGCCGCCCACATCAGCGACGCCAGATCCTGGACGAGCACCATCCGCGCCGGCCCCTCCATCCGCGGCACCTCGGCGGTCGTGACCCAGTCGGGCGTACCGGGCGGGACGTTCTTGGCGAAGAAGACCTGCCCGCCGGGCCCGTCCGGATACCGCAGGAAGGACACCGGCCGGTCCCGCAGATGCGGCAGCAGCACCTCGGCGCTGGTGGCGTAGTAGTGCAGCACCTCGCCCTTGGTGAACCCGGTCTCCGGATAGAGCACCTTCTCCAGGTTGCTGAGGGCGAGCCGTCTGCCCTCCACCTCCGTGATGGGCGTCATACGATGAGAATCTCACGCAAACTCGTGCATAACGGCGGAAAACGACCGAAAGGGTGCTGCAGGTGAGGTCCATATGGAACGGCGCCATCTCGTTCGGCCTGGTCAGCATCCCGATCAAGCTGGTCAACGCCACCGAGAGCCATTCGATCTCGTTCCGCCAGATCCACACCGAGGACGGCGGCCGCATCCGCTACCGCAAGGTCTGTGAGCTGGAGGAGAAGGAGGTCTCCTCGGCCGAGATCGGCAAGGGCTACGAGGACGCGGACGGCACGATCATCCCCATCACCGACGAGGACCTCTCCCACCTCCCGCTCCCCACGGCCAAGACGATCGAGATCGTGGCCTTCGTCCCGGCGGACCGCATCGACCCCCTGCAGATGGACGCGGCGTACTACCTGGCGGCGGGCGGTGCCCCGGCCGCCAAGCCGTACACCCTGCTGAGAGAGGCCCTCAAGCGCAGCAACAAGGTGGCGATCGCCAAGTTCGCGCTGCGCGGCAAGGAACGGCTGGGCATGCTGCGGGTGGTCGAGGACGCGATCGCCATGCACGGCCTGCTCTGGCCGGACGAGGTGCGGGCACCCGAAGGAGTCGCCCCGGACACCAAGGTCACGGTCAACGACAAGGAACTCGACCTGGCGGACGCCCTGATGGACACCCTCGGCGAGATCGACCTCACCGAACTGCATGACGAATACCGGGAGGCGCTCGAGGAAGTCGTGGCCGCGAAGGCGGCGGGCGAGGCACCCCCCGAGGCCCCGGAGGCGGCCCCCGGCGGCAAGGTGCTCGACCTGATGGCGGCCCTGGAGAAGAGCGTCCGGGCGGCGAAGGAGTCCCGGGGCGAGGAACCGGCCGAGACCGGTGAAGAGGCGGAGGACGCGGAGGTGACACACCTCCCGGCCCGGAAGTCGGCACGGGCGACGCCCAAGCAGACGTCGGGCCGGAAGTCCACGTCGACGGCGAAGAAGACGGCAGCCAGGAAAACCACCGCTGCCGCGAAGAAGTCGACGGCCAAGTCGACGCAGGGGACGAAGAAGACGGCGACGAAATCGACGGCGAAGTCCGCGGAGAAAAGGACCACCGCCAAAACCGCAGCCAAAACCACCGCCAAGAAAACGGCGACGAAAACGGCAGCGAAAAAGACGGCGGCCCGCAAACGCTCCGCCTGATCAGCAGGCCCGAGCGACAGGCGTGATCACCACGCCTGTTGCTCGCGTCTCCTCGTCCCCCGGCGCCCGCTGCGCATTCACCAATAGTGTCGACGACCGGCGACGGCGTGCCCCATGGACCCCATGAGCCAAAGGGCGGCGCCGACCACCAGCAGGATGATCCCGAGGGTCCACAGGATCGAGATGCCGGTCAGAAAACCGACTATGAGAAGGATGACGCCAAGAGCGATCATCATGGCCTCCTATACGGGTTACCACTCTTGCTCTCCCGGTTACCCCCAAAAAGGCGATCAACCGCTTGCCTTTCTCACAGGCTTCCGGTGAGGTGTCCGCGGCCCGGTCGGGGGCCCCGGAGGCGGTTCACAGGATGCGGACGGGGATTGAGGGACTGCCGGGCACGGTCATCGTGCGCAGGAACCCATGTGACCGTCACCGGCGACGCGCAGATGCCGACGGTGGTGCTGGCCCACGGCTTCGGCCGCGACCAGAACATGTGGCGGCTCACGGTGCCCGCCCTGGCCGAGCAAGGAGAGCCTGTAGTAATTACCCCTGTGCCAGGCCCTGACGGCAGGCGTCGTACGACATCCATCCCGCAGTGCGAGCCGTCCTTGTTCGCACCAGCCTGGAGAAGGACTTCGTCTACCTGCGCCCGGACTTGAACCCCTCCGGACACGGGCGAGTGTCCCCCGCCACGGCTGAGCGCCTCGCCGAACTCCTGCGTCTGGCACTCGCGAGCGGCGAAGCGCCGGCGCTCTGACTGAGCTTCTTCAGAACGGTCACCGATCGGGTGACGTCCAGGGGCGCGGTTCTGGCCAGAACGGTGACAGTCGCCCTGTTCACCGACATCGTCAACAGCCGGTGCTTCCTCACTCGTCGGAGGGGCAGCTGAAGAAGCTCACTGATCGGCTTGTGTTGCTCGGGCTGGAGTCGGACTTCCCCCGCCTGGTCGCGGACGTCAACGCTGTCGGTGACGGGCTGATGCAGCCCGGGTCCGTACGCAGACCAACGGGCCGTCTGCGGGGTGTCGAGCCATCTATGATCCTGGAATCAGGCGGCTGCTCACCGTGTGTGCGCGGCGAAGGCGCCGGCCGGGCTCGGGCCAAGGGCTTGACTGCCTCTGTGAGCGTTACGCGGGTGACGTGCACGAGGGGCACCCCATCCGTGAGTCGGAGGGCCTGGTCCGGTAGCGGTATGCGGGTGCGGACGTACTCCGTGAAGTGGAGTTCGTGGCCCACGTCGGTGAGTGTGCTGCAGAGCTCCGGTGCCTCTTCCTCGTAATTGGTCTCGATCAGCACGGAGAACGGTAGGTATGTCCGGTGGAGTTGGTGGAAACGGCCTTCTGCCGTCTGTAGGGCGTCGTACGTGAACATCGGTTCGCCTGGCAGGATCCGGAGAGTTGGCGAGCGCTCTGGCAACAGCGTTGCGGTCTTGCTGTCCCGCTACGCGAAGTGCCTGGACGGACGTCAGGACGTCGCGAACCGGCGTATTGAGGATCTGCTTCGCGAGTACGAATGACGGTATGAGACGTGCCGGTGGTCCCAAGCGTGATGTCTGAGGCCTCGTCGTCTGCTTGGACCGTCAAGCAGGCCGCGTGGCCTCCTGCTCTGAGGCGAGCAGGCGCTCAAGACTCCTCCGCTCGCTGTTGAGCGCAGCAAGCATTCGCGAGCGAGCCTGCTCGAAGTCGGGCTCAACCTCGACGCCGAGGTCTTGGCGCAGGGCGACCCGCAGAAGGTACACGCCGTCGGACAGTGGACCGCTGAACCAAATTCCGGCGCGGGCGTAGGCCCCGGCGGGGTTGGGACTGGTCGGCAGCTGCTTCACGACGGTGTACCCGACTCCGAGTGCTCGGTTGAGGGTCGAGGCGATCTCATGGACGTGTTTAGGCAGAGCCATCTGTGCCTCGGAGTAGTTCTCCGCCCAAGTGTCTTTGGCGGCTTCGAGGACTGTCAGCTCGACGGTCTCACCGCGCTCCGCCGCTCGGACCGCGTCTCGGGCCGCGACGCGATAGGCACGGGCCGTGGTGTTCAGGCGGCCGTAGAGATCCCGCCTGGCTTCCTGCATCCGGTCCTGGCGGTCCTCGGCTCGTTCACGATCGGCCCGCTGGTTCTGCTCGCGAGTGACGCGCTGGCTGAGCACCGCCCCGCCGAAAGTCCCGCTCAACGTCCCTACGACACCGATAAGGGCGACGGCTAGCGTGGTCACGTCCATAAGATCCCCCAACTCGTCCGTTCGTAGCCCGCGGACGGCTCAAGACGGAGTGACAGGCTCATCCGGGCGCGGGCCCTCCACCCGAGCAGCCGTCCAACATCGGCACGACGATACTGGCGACCGCGGCTGCTGAGCCTGGTCGCCTGCGGGAATACCCCAAGATCCCGTCCACGCCTGGTCCACAGACCCCGACGTACGGCTGCTTTGGAGGCATACGGCTGCACATACGCGACGCTCTCTGAAAGTGTGGCGCGCGTGGCATTTCGTGGCGGCGTCGGCGGCACGGATGTCGTCCCCAGGACGCGTGAATGCACTAGCCGTGTGCTCATGCCGTTGACCATACGGACCAACGCAGCGAGCGGAGAGCTCTGATCCTGGGCAGATTAAGAACATGACTGACAGCGATGAGGGAGCGGCTACGTCCAGGAGAAATATTCTCGACGCTGTCCACAAGTGGGCTGCCACTGCCGCCGCTGTCGTCGCCCTAGCTCTTTCCGCCTATAATTTCGCGGACCTCCAAGAGCAACCTAAAGTAGACGTGACACTTCCTCATCTCTTGCGCATCGGGCTGGATGGCATGGACACTCATTTTTATGTTCAGCCAACGGTGTCTTCCAGGATCAAGACCCAGGATGTCGACGTCATCCGAGACGCACATCTCCAACTGACTCCCAGCGGTTCAATTTCGTCATCGAAAAGGCCGGACTTCTATTGGAAAGAGGTCGGGGTTTGGGATTTTGACCCGGTCAAAGAATTTATCTCGTATCGGTGGTCTGCCGATCCGGCCCCGTTCATCGTGAGCCAGGACAAGCCTCAGCAGCCGACATTCTTGTTCCAGGCTGACAGGTGGGGCTTTCAGCCTGGCCGGTATGAGGGAGCGCTTCGATTGAGCCGGACGGCGGAACATAGTCCACTGACCAAAAATTTCTGCCTGATCATGTCTGAGAAAGCTGTCAAGGAAATCCAGGGCGGAGCTGGTGATCGCTCGATCTACTTTTTCCGTAACGATCTCCCTAAGTTCGCGTCCAGTAAATATGCGGGCTGCTATGTGAGGGAAACGGACTAAGATCCCTGGCTGGCCCACAGTTACGACATTGCTTCAAGTGGCGACCCCCGGCCCGAGCGGGCGGAGTTTCCCTTTCGTGGGAGATGCTGCTGTGCAGGAGCAGGTTCCACGGCCAGTGGAGTGGGAGACGGAGCCGTCCGCACAGACTATGAAGGTTGGGGGGCTCGACGGGCCCATAGGCAACGCGCACGCAGGGGCCGTAAGCTCACACGCTCCTCACACGCAACGCATGAGCGACAACGAGAAGAGCGGGAGTCAGTGAGACTGACTCCCGCTCTCTCATGTCGGCATCCGCCCAGCTCAGCGCATGATTCTTGCTGGCTGTGTGGCGAGTGCCCCCGGCAGGATTCGAACCTGCGCACACGGCTCCGGAGGCCAGGGGAGACCGTTGCGCTTTTGTGGTGCTGACCTGCGGGGAGGGGTGGCCGCGGTCGCCGCTGACGAAGATCATTACGCCCCTATTACGTGAGCGGACTGTCGGGCGGTCCGTGCGGCCCGTATGGTCGAAGCATGATCTCGGGCAGCAGCGAGGGACCGGACGGCGGCGCGGAGTTCACGGCAGAGGGCCTGGAGCCTGTTCTCCGGGAGGCATGCGCGACGGCCGGACTTGACTCCCGCGGCGCCGAGTTGCTGCGGCTGGGTTCGAACGCGGTCTACCGCCTGGCGTCCTTACCGGTCATCGTCCGCATCGCGCGTGATCGGGCCGTGCTCGCCGAGATGGAGCGGGCCGTGAGCGTGGCCCGGTGGCTTGAGACGCAGGACTTCCCGGCCATGCGCGTGCCGGCGTCGGTCACCCAACCGCTCGTCGTCGGCGGCCTCGTGGTGACGTTCTGGGAGAGCGTCCAGGAGAACGAGGAGTACGGGACGGTCGGGGAGCTCGCGGATCTGCTCCGTCGCTTGCACTGGCTCGAAGAACCCGAGTCTGTGCACCTGCCGTACTTCGACCCGCTGGCCAAGGTGGCGGCATCCCTCGAAGGGCTGGACGGCATCTCGGCGGAGGACCGAACGTTCCTCGAAGAACGAGCATCGAGCCTCGGTAAGGACTACGACCGGCTGGACTTCGTCCTTCCCTTCGGCATGATCCACGGCGATGCCAGCATCGGGAACATCCTCCGCCACCGGGACGGGCACGCGGTGCTCATCGACCTGGACGGCTTCGCTCTCGCGCCACGTGAGTGGGACCTGGTCCAGACAGCGATGTTCTTCGAAAGGTACGGCTGGCACACACGGGCGGAATACTCGGAGTTCGTCCACCGGTACGGGTTCGACCTGATGAACTGGCCTGGGTACGAGACCCTTGCGGACCTGCGTGAGCTGATGATGGTTGCTTGGCTCGGTCATCAGGTCACGAAGAACGAGCGGGCTGCCGTCGAATTCGCCCGGCGGATGCGGTCACTTCGCACCGGGGAGGGCCGAGACGGATGGGGCCCGTTCTAGTGGCTAGCTGTATTGTTGGTCCTAACCGACCGCCAGGATTTCACCGAGTGCTGTTCTTGCGGTCTCAACGAACAGGTCCATGGTGTTCTTATACTCCTGATCGCCGTCAGTGAATGCTGCGAGTAGGTCGTCCTCCCGTTGCGGGCTCAGATTGTTGGTAAGTCTTCCCTCTACAAGAGTGGCAACACGCTCGTATTCAACGTCCATGATTTGTAGGCAGCGGACAGCAACAGCGGAGACTGGCTCCGGCCCCTCCAACTGCACCGTGTGGCTTGCTTGACTGGCCACGCTGCGCGCTTGTCGTGCAGCGATTCTCTTCTCTTGAGCGTCAGACGAGGGGGAGGATGTCGATTGCAGCACGTTGAAATATTGCCAATTTGCCTCACGTGCTTGGGTCATGGCAGTCAAAAGCGACTGATATGCGGCCAATCTTTGCTCACGCAGCCATTTCTTATGTTCCGCATGAAGCTCGCGTATGTGATTGCGCTCCTGAACGGACTCTTGGTGCGCTTGCTGCCGCTCAAGAGCTCTGTCTTTGCGTTTGTCGGAACGGGCATTAAGGGCACCGGTCAGGCCGACGCCCAGCAGAGCTGAAGCAGCTGTAATGATAGGAGTCAGCAGGTCACCCATGAATGGGTCCTCTCTCCTTGCTTGTCGGGCTAGGTAAAAATTAGGCTGCCGAACTTTGGGCTGCCGCTATCCATAGCCTGTGCTCCCTCACCTGCTCGGTAAACGTCCGCACAACTGCGCTGCTGCTCGCTGCTACGAGGTTCTGCCGGAAATCGGCGACGTAGCTGACGCAGCGGGCAGACTTGAGCTGCTCGCCCAAGTCGAGGGCATCGAGCGCCACGCGGCAGGCTTCATCGGCGTCTCCGGCGCGAAGGTGGGCGTCGGCCAGGACCATGGTCGCGAAGAAATCGCTCCGCACGTGGCTGCCGCTCATGGCGTTCTCGGCGTGGGCGACGGCTTTTCGGGCGCTGTTGACGTCGCGGAAGCAGTGGGCGGCCTCGGCAGCAAGTTCAGCCTCATCGAAGTAGCTGATCCATTCGGGCTCGTCGTCGCTATTCCGGCTCTCCAGTGCTTTCGTGGCTGCAGTCAGGGCGGCTTCGCATGCACGTACGTCCCCGGTGCGGGCAAGTGCGCGAGCCTCCATGGCGTGGAACTGGGCACGCAGTGTCGGCGTGGCCACAGGGGAGATGCCCATGAGCGCCGCGCGGGCGAGGGTCGCGGCCTGCGTGCATTCCGTCTCGACGTTGCCGAGGAATGGCCGGCTCGGGTGCGACTAGCCACCGGAGCGAGGCTTCGTTCCATGCGGGCTCTGAGGGCTCGGCCTGTAGAAGGGGCTCATACCGGTTGAGATCAGCGCGCCACAGCTGACCGACGGTATCGATCGCGCCTTCGGGGCTCGCTGGATAGCTGGCGTCCAAGAGCCCGGTGTCCCGCTCGCCCTCGTGGTTCAGCCCCAGCTCGGCGGCGCTGAGGCCGTACGCCTCGCACAGCAACGGACCGTAGAAGTCGTCCGGCGCGCTGTGGCCGTTCTCCCAACTGGCGATACGACGCTTCACGCTGGCGTCGGACGGGAGTTGGTGGCCGCGGCGGAGCGCAACCTGACGCAGCTCGCGTACCAACCTCGGCTGACTCCAGCCCCGGCCCGTACGGGCTCGCCGTAAGCGAATGCTGATCGGCTCCAGCGAAGACGTGACCGTTCCCTCCCCACCTGAGCACGGGTGCGACTTCTGGGGCGCACGACTCTTTGGCTTCACGACCGAATGTACGCGCAGTTCATTACCGAGCGCTGCAAGTAACCGTAGATCGAGGGTTGTTGATCGGTGACGGGGGATGACGCGTCCACGCCTGACCCGTCACCCCCCGTCACCTCTCGTCATCTGCCCTGGCCAGGTGGGTGCCCCCGAGCCTGGACACAGGGCGGCATTGCGGCCGCAACCCAGTCTCGACCGAGGTGAGTTGGCGTGCAGAGGATGACCAGGAGCGGCATGGAATGGCTGTCGGCGGCGGCAGACAACCCCGTCGAGTGCCGGCAAGTGTGGGCGGACGATCCCCGCATGCCGTGCCTGCTGCCGACCGGCCGCTACTTCGACGTGCTGAGCGTGGAACAGCGCCTCGGGATGGAGATGTTCGATCGCCTCTTGCGGAGCGCGATGCCGTTCGGACCAACGGTCATCGATCGCAAGGCACAGCGAGTCGGATTCTTTCTCTCCTCGCAGAGCCGCGAGACCTTCACGCACTACCTCGAACGTGAAACGTCCTCGCCACCGCCGTACCGGTACCTGAGCAGGGACTGTGCCGTCGTCGTGCCGGGACCCATCCCGCTGGCCGACGACCGCTATCAGTGGCTCCGCGCGCCTACGCGTCGACCTGAAGCCAATCCGTTGCGCCCTGTCGCCCTGGCCACTGCGCTGGTTGCTTCGGCGGAACTGTTGGCCAGGATCGACCGGTTCGACGAGCAGTACCCGACGCCGTACGCGGCGGTCGCCGTGCTCCCCGAGGAGACGAGCACGGATGCCGACTGAGCCGACCGACGGGCGTGACGCTGCCGCGTGGTCGCCTCTCGACAGCGACGGCTGGTATGCGGCGCGAAACGCGACCACCGCGCTGCGAGACGTCCTCGTTCGCGCCGGCCTGGAGAAGGATTTCCCCTACCTGCGCGCGGACTTGAACGCATTCGGACACGGCCTTGTCGAGCTGGGCCGAGTGTCCCCCGCCACGGCCGAGCGCGTTGCAGAACTCCTGCGCCTGGCACTCGCGAGCGGCTTCGGCCGAGACCGAAACAGCGACGGTGACGGACCGACCGTCGCCGAAGAACACCAGGGAAGGGCCTGACATCATGACCGACCGGCGCGGAGTAGTGGCCAAACGAGCGGAGAACCTGTCGCTGGGCGTGCCCTACGTGCGCGGCTGGAACCGCGCACGACAAAGCGCCGATGCACTGGCTGATCAGCTGGTGTTGCTCGGGCTGGACTCCGACTTCCCCGGCCTGGTCGCCGACGTCAACGTTTTCGGTGACGGGCTGGTACAGCTCGGGGGCGTTCGTCCTGAGGCGGCTGAGTTCCTGGCGAAGCTGATCACGGTCGGATTGGCCGCCGAGTCACATGTCATGACGACGGACCTGGCTCTGCTGTCTGCTCGGGAAGAGCCCGCGGCTTGAACCGTTCTTCAGCGATCTGTTGCCCTGCCGCTCGGCCGGGACCGGCGCCCCAGCGCCGCAGCCCGGACGAACGGCAGGGCCATCAGCTTGGGAAGCTAAGGGTATCTGCGGCCTCTTCCGGGGCTGACCTGGGGTGAAGCAGCGCCGGGGCTTGGTGGGCGGTCGTCTGGTTCCCCGGTGTTCCCCGTGGTTCCCCGCACGTTCTGGCACACGTCTGGCACGCGGAACAGGCTTCCCGGCGGCGACATCGTGTCCCTCCACCGCACGGTGCAGGAGTTCACGTCATCGGGGAAGCGGTACGAGTGGGAGCTGTTCGTGCGCATCTACTGGGTCGATGACCTCACGCTCTACCTCGACGTACTGCTAGAGCTGATCGCTCCCCACGTCGCGCGCCGGGGCTACGGCGGCTACATACACGACGAGTACGACATCGAGATGAAGACCTTCAACTTCCATGACAGAACGTACGATCCGGTCGAGATCTAAGAAGGTGGGTTTCACCATCAACGGTAAGGAACACCCCATCTTGCCTGACGGCTACCCCCTGAAGGAAACCCGTTCGGTCGGGGGGCTGTGACCTGGGGTTCCGACGTTGGCGTCTGCGGCTCGGCTGTCACTGTCGGTCGCCATTGGTCGGCCTCGGCGACCCTTGGACGGCCCAGAGACGGCCCGGCCTCCCGTTGTCAGTGGGCGCGGCTACGGTGGCGTTCCGCCAACAAGGGCAACGTCCTGGGGAGGGGCTTTGGGAGCGAAGACGGGCTTTCTGGTCTACGCAGACGGCGACGTGCCGGGGCTGCTGCGCGAAGCAGGCACAGCGGACCTCGCACGCACGGCCGACGTGATGCGGCGGCTCTACCCGGGCTGGGAGATAGAGGAGAGCGAGGGCTCGACTCTCTGGGACGGCGTGTACCCCCCGGAGGGGACGGCGTACGCGGCGAGCTGGCCCGGCGTCGAGGTCATCGGCGACCAGAGGGTGATGATCGACCTTCCCTCCGAGCTCCCGGAACACCTCGTGGCGGCAAGCGCCGGCCGACGGCTCGTGCTGCACGCGATGCACAGCGTCGTGGACTGGCTCGCGTTCGCCGTGTGGGAGGACGGCCGACTCGTCCGCTCCCTGAGCCTGTCCCCCAACAGCGGCATCATCGAGAACATCGGCGAACCTCTCCCCTTCGAACTGCCCTACTGGGCTGGAGACCGCCCAGCCGACGTCATGCCCTGGCCGGAGGAGGACGAAGAGCCGTACCCACTGCCGTTCCACCCCCTGGAACTGGGCGAAGACGCACTGCGAGCACTGTGCGGCTTCGTACTGGAGGGCCGCCCAGAGCCCGGCGACATCGACACGGACAGCATCCGACTGCACGGCTTCCGGGTCCGGGATCCGCTCGGCCATGACCCCGCGGAACGGGAAGCGGCGCTGCAAAAGATCAGGGAAACCATGGGCCCGCCGCGCTTCTTCACCATGGGCCCTGACGGCTCCCTGATCGAGCGCGACGGCCTTTAGCTCACGACCTCATCGTCCCGAAGCAACTTGGGCGGGGGTGCTGCCTTGGGCAGGCGTGGCTCTCACCTGCGCTGATGGTCCGCAGACGTCCGCGCTCGTCCGCGGCTGTTCGTCGGCGTTGTCACGCAGTTACTGACCTTCAATTCGTGATGTCGTCATGGTGGCTGGCGTCGGAGGCCGGTGCCGGTTAGACAGCCGTCGAGGACGTCATGACGGTACTGGAGCTGGCGTAAGCCGCGCCGGACAGCGGTGATCAGGTCTTCGGGATCGGCGAACGCGCGGTTGGCCGTGGTGGTGCGTCGCAGGACCGACCAGATGCCCTCGACTGGGTTGAGGTCGGGTGCGTAGGGCGGGAGTTGGCGGACGGTGAGCCAGTCACGATCGGCGATGTAGCGCCGCATCCCGGCGGTGAGGTGGGTGTTCAAATTGTCCCAGACCAGCACGATCGGGCCGCCGAGCTGCTGGTGCGCAGTCTGGATCAGATCGCGGTAGTCCTTCCAGGAGAAGCTCTTGCGCCCGTCTGGCCGGGCATCCGGGCAGGGCCGGTAGATCAGCCTTGATCGTTCGCCGGTCTTGTAGCAGGCCAGGGCGGCCACCGATAAGCGGCGGCGTGAGCGGCCCCGGACGCGGACCACGGGGGTGTGCCCGCGGCGGGACCAGGTGCGGGTGGCCGGCGGCGTCATCGAGAATCCGGCTTCGTCCTCGAAGACGAGCCAGGCGTCGAGCGCCGCCACGGCCCTTCCACCTGAGGCCAGGTCTCCTTCACCCAGCCGGCCACCAGATTCTCGTCCCGCTCGACCGCCCGCCTGGCGGGGACCTGGCAGCTCCAGCCATGCCGCCTGAGCAGGGCGGCCACCCCTTGCACGGTGTAGCTCTTGTGGAACCGGCGCCCGATCAACGTCTTGATCCGTGACAGCGTCCAGGTCTGGTCAGGCCAGCCGTGTACCACCGGCCCCTTGGCCAGCTCCCGCTCCAGCACCGCGAACAGTTCGTCGCTGAGCAGCGGCAGCGACGCCGGGCCCTTCGAAGCCAGGGCTCTCGATCCGTCCTGTGACCAGGCCTTGCGCCAACGCTGTACCGACCGGACGCTGACCCGCAGGTCGTGAGCGATGACTGCGCTCTCGTCGCCCTGTCTGAATCGCTCGGCTGCTTCCAACCGCAACTTCTCGCGGAACGCCCGCCGTTCCTCGGTCAGCCCGCCCCCTTGCGCATACCTCACGCAGTCGGCATACCGCAGGGATCATGAGGTGTCAGCCTCTACGACACCACGCTTTGAAGGTCAGTAGACACTCACGAAGAGGACGGTCGGACTGGAGGCGCTAGCATTCTTGGAGCAGAAGAGAAGCCACCGCACTGGGCTGTCCGGAAGCATGGTGTGTCGTTGTCAACTGGACTGTCCAGGCACTCTTTTGCACAGTCCGACCATTCGCACCCAGGGGGCCATGCGTGAGCGAGCAATGGAACGGCCATGATTCGGCTGTCGAGACAAGAGGGAAAGCAGTCGGCCGGCAGCGAGACATGGGCTTCACTCCAGTTCGCAACGGCATGGACTTCCTCCTCAGTGCCTTCGATCACCTAAGTCAGCGGGGAGGCGAGCCTGGCGCACGAGATTTGAAGTACGCGGTGCTACATCTACAGGCGGCCGTCGAGGTACTGCTCAAGGCCCGCCTCATCCGGGAGCACTGGAGTCTCGTGTTCAGTGATCCGGGCAAGGCGAAGCGAAGCGAGTACGACAAAGGAAGCTTCCACAGTTGCACCGTCCTGGGTGCAGTGGACCGGCTCAACAACATCGTCGCCCTACAGATCAGTCAGGAGCAGCGGAAGGCCATCAGTAACCTGGCGGACACCCGCAACGCGCTGACACACCTAGGCCACACCGGCAGCGTCTACGCCGTTGAGGCCCAAGCGGCACTGGTGCTCGACTTCCTGCTGACATTTATTCACGGAGAGTTGCGCCCGGTACTTTCTAGCGAAGGTCTCTTTGTCGAGACCACCATGGACCGGCTCAACGCTCGCTTACTGGAGGTCAAGTCGCTCGTTAAGCACCGATCGCAGCGTCTGATGCAAGAATTGGCACCGCTATCGGATCGCACGATTCAGTGCCCCGAGTGCCAGCAGTGGGCCGTCATCGTTGGGGAAGATGCTCCCACTTGCCGCTTCTGCCTGTTTGTGTGCGAAACACCACAACAAGCAGCGGTCCACCAAATGGAGCTTGAGGCAAACACTGGCGATGTGGAACTCTGCCCGTCGTGTGACGCGTACTCCGTAGCCATCGGCGTTAGGATGGCGAAGAATAAGTCGGCTCACCTAGACATGTGCCTCGGGTGCCTTACGGACTACACCGATTGGCGGCACTGTGACATGGGATGCGAAACATTCGTACACCCGGAGGCGGAACCGCCGCTTTGTGAAGCCTGCCTTACCGATATCGCTGACCGGTTCCACTAACGGCTCGAGCGCGACACCTCCCTTAACGGCCGCTGCCCCAGCAACATTCGATCCTGCGACCCCCGCTATAGGAGTTCGATCCGAGGTATGGGACTGCCCCTTTGGCCTGCCGAGCCGCTCACGCCGGGCATCGTTGCTGACTGCTGACTGCTGACTGCTGACTGCTGACTGCTGACTGCTGACTGCTGACTGCTGACTGCTGACGTCGTTGATGTCAGTACGGCTTGCTACCAACCTCCGCCGAACAGCGGTTGCAGGGTCGCGGCTACGCCCGACGTCACCGCGAGGATGCCCCCTAGGCTTGCCAGCGTGGTCGTCGCATTCTGGAAGAGCTCTTGGCGGAGCCGTGCCCACGTGCACTCCAGAAGAGCATCTTCAGCTTCTGCCACTTGTGCTGGCGAAGGTGACAGCCCATGAGAGCGCCACGGCTGTTGTTGCGGCACGAGCCCCCGCGCCCCTCCGCTCCGCACCACACAGGCACGTTAAAGAAGAAGTAGAAGGCGCTGACCCCGGATAGGACTAGCAGCACGACTGGTCCGAAGTCGAAGGTCAGCCAGCCGGCAACCAGTATGGCGAAGACGATCCAACCCCAGTACTTCCCGAATCCCTTCATGTGAGCTCATGATCCAGTGATGCCTGGAGTGCTGAAGTGGCGCGACTGGGGCGCACGGAAGCATGCAGCAGCGCGGGCCCCCGAACTCTCAGTTTCGGGAGCGGAGGTCACATGTGACGGTTCAGCCTGCGATCTCGTGCGCCTGCGCAAGGCCCATTCGCTCCGCTGACGGTCGACTGGCAGGCTCGTTGTCACTGTCTGCAACTATGGTTTCCGGAGTTGTGGCCAGAGAGCGCGCTGGGGCATGGACACGGGCGAGGAGCCCATGGCTTAGAGAGAGGAAGGACGCGGACAGCTCTCGGGTCGCCCCCCCCGACAGCCCTCGAGACTCGAAAAATCCATGCAGCCGTGTGTAGCGGATGCCTGTCCGTCACCTACCACTGCGTGATCTGGAGTTGCGAGCAAGCGCCTAGGGCATACACGCGTAGAGCCCAGCGCCGTCTTGCCGGTAGCGCGTGCTGTACCCTCTCCACCCACCTCAGGGCGTTTGACCCTTCCAAGAATGTGGTGGCCCTCAGACATAAGGGAGGAATACCTTGAGCGAACAGGCTGTACGTGCTGGGAAGCCACGGACAGTGGCTCGCGTTAGCCATATCAGCGACGACGGACAGACGACATTCCTAGAGCTAAGGGACGGGCGTACGGCTACGGCAGATCACTTGGAGCCCTTTGCCGATGTTGGCGAGATTGTTCTTATCGATCCCGATGATGGATCGACCGAAGTTGCTCCGAGGGACCTTTGGAGGGAGGAGGTCTGGGTTGGGGTGACGAAGCTCGTGATTGATAATCGAGTTGTAGTTGAAATTGGAGGTCGACTCCGTCTATTCCCGGTTCCGCAAAATTTGAATCTGCGTGCAGGACTCACGGTAGAGGGAACGGATTCGGAAGGGATCATAAGTATCCTCTCCAGTAAGGCGATCAGTTTCCTCGATAACTCGACAGACGACGCTCTTCCGGAGCGTTTTATCGTGCCACCCGATGAAAAGCTCTCTTTCGATGACTTCGGCGGCTACGGCGAAATTGTTACGAGAGCCCGAGAATTGATTGAGCTGCCGCTCAAGCATCATGCCGCTCTGAAAGACATCGGCACAAAGCCGATCAAGGGAATCCTCTTCTCTGGTCCGTCAGGAACTGGCAAAACGCTACTAGCTCGAATTATCGCCAATCACGCGGATGCCACCTTCTACGTCATTAGCGGGCCGGAGGTTCTCAGCAAGTGGTACGGTCAAAGTGAGGAGATTATTCGGCGCATCTTCGAGGATGCGAAGCGACGTGAGCGAGCCATCATTTTCTTTGATGAGATCGACAGCTTGGCGTCTCAGCGAAATGACGAGTCTCATGAGGCTTCCCGACGGGTTGTTGGGCAGTTGCTAGCGCTCATGGATGGATTTTCGCCAGACACTAATGTGATGGTTCTTGGAACCACCAACCGTCCGAAAGATGTGGATTCCGCCCTGCGTCGGCCGGGGCGCTTTGACTGGCACGTTGACTTCCCAATTCCTGATAGAGAGGACCGTGAGGCGATCCTTTCAACATCGGGGCGGAAGCTGCAACTACAGGAGAATATGCCCCATGACTGGGTGGCCGATAGGACAGATGCTTGGACTCCCGCCGAGCTTGCCGCAATTTGGACCGAAGCTGGTCTTCTTGCAGTTTCCGAAGGGCGTAATTCACTCCTGGCTGAGGATTACGTTGGTGGGTATGAGCGGGTAGCCAGGCAGCGTAGAGATTCGAAAGGGTGATCTTAATTGATTCGGCGACTCAGAGTGTGGTTCAGGGTGAAGGTTCTCCGCCGCAGACTTCACGAACTGAAACGACTTCGTGAGTTCATCTACCTCGATGAGGTGAGCGTTACTAGCCTGCTAGCGTCCATTCTTGGTGCCATCCCAAGTGAAATCACGGAAAAGCTTACGAACTCCACTCGCTCTGAGACTAGTGGTGGTGGTGAATATAAGTTGGCTTCAGGAAAGGTCAGTGCCGGGATAAAGCGTGAGGTCACCCGAACCAGCGATTACCAAGTCCTGCGGAAGGCGTCAATCCAGGCGACCTTTAAAGACCTATACGCGAGCGTCGAGTCGTCGCTCTTGGTTCGATCTGGGCACCTGCCGGAGTTGAAGCCAGCTGTTCGTAGAAGGATTCGTAACGCTTCGCCTGACGGTGTGGAAATTTATCCCTGGATTTTCAATTCGGCAGTGCTAAAACGTGGCCAACTCCTAGAACTTGAGGTCGAGCTGCGAGCTGATGCTATTTTTCGGACCAGTACAATTATTTCGAGCATGACCAACATTATCGGTCAGTCCCCTGCTCTTGCGGCAGAGATCGACACGCAAGAGATGAGAACAGCGATCGAGATTAACGGTTTCATCGAAGAGTTGATGGCTGGCCTAATCCCGATTAAATGCCAGGTTCTTGATTACGAGATTTCCAGCATCGCCGGACACGATTACATCGTTCACAGCTCTCTGTTTTCCGAACTCCCGCTAATCTATAGGAGAAACCGGAAACCCCTCCATCTGGTCGGTGTGGTCGAAGAGGCGCTCTTCTGGAAAGATATCAGGCGCGTACTATTTTCTAGCTCGCCTGTAAAGGTGCTTTGTCGAGTCGGGCGTGACCGGGTACAGGATTCCTGGAGCCCGGTCAAGCTTGTTGACGTACTCAAGGAGGTAATTCCTGATATGGAAAGCGCGATGGACGATTTCGGTCCATCGGCGCTTAGGGCGCTGACTGGTGGGGTGGATGACAGTCGCGATGTTTCGCAGCTGCGTGAGGCGGCATTGATTCGGTATGGTGAGCTTCTAGTTGATTCGCAGGGGTTGACCATGCCGGCAGACCTGCGATCGCGGATCACTGAAATTGCATCTACGAGATCTTCCCAGCTAGGTTCCGTCACCGCCAACCGTATTGTCTTCGGAGAGGTTGCCGAATGTGTATCTAATGGAATCTCTCGTCAATTTGCACCTGGCGATCTAGCCGGACTGCGTGGTCAAGCAATGTCTCAGTTCGGCCTTATGGTTGACGGTAGCCTTTCGGTCCGCCCTGAAAATTCTAGTGGCCGACTCGATGAAGTAGTCGATGGGAAATTCATCGATGCTGAAATCGTGGCGATCTACTGGTGACTAAAGCATCGGACGCTGCGGTCCGCCTCGAGGTTAAGGAGCGGGCGGTGGAGTCTCAATGTGCGAGTCAAGGGCCGTCGAGTGCGATCAGTAGTCGAAGAAGTGATGTTGCGCCATTGCTACCTCGGGTCCTTGTTCGCGGAGTAGCTCTCACCGGCGGGAACGCTGTCGTTGGCTGTCGTCGTTGGTAGTCGTTGGCCGTCCCGGGACGGCCCAGAGTCGGCCCGGCGGTCGCTCGCCACCGGCAGATACAAGCGTCTTCGGGCGGTCTGCGGCTCAGGCTCCTGCGCTGGTCGCGACGCAGACGTACTGAGGGGGTTGCGCCCCACCATCGTTAGGGAAGTCCAGGACGGCAGGGTAGGTCATCCGGGTGTCCGGATGGGACTGCGCGCAGTCTGGGGGGCTGTCGTAGAAGACGGATGTGCCGTCCGGTTGAATCGCTTGTCCGTCTGCGCCCACCAGATCAGCCCCGCACTGGTATCCCGGTGCGTTCATGAGCAGAGTGGCGTCCTTCCCCGCGCCGTCACTGCTGCCGGTCCAGGCGAGGCAGTAGCTGGATCCGGGATCTCCACCAGTGGCCGGCTCCGCGATGACATGGATGGCCTGAAGTGGAGTGGGCCCACCACAGAGCGCCTCGATGTCAGTCACGTACCAGGGCGCCCCCGGGCTACAGATGTCCGTCTTCGACTTACAGCTTGCCTCGCCGCCAGGGGTCTTGTACGTCACGTGAACGCATGTCGGCGCCTTGCTCGCCGAGGGCGGCACGGTTGTGGCCACCGAGGGAGCCGCCGTCGTCGACGGGGAAGAGACAGTGTCCTTCACTCCCTGAGAGCCTGGGACGCTGCGCTTCGCTGAAGTGTGGGTCGCGGCGTCGACAGAGTGCCCACCCCCCGGGTAGCGCAGGAACACAGCTACGCCTACCCCAAGGATGATCGCGACGGCTCCCCCCGCCATCGTGACCTTCCAAGGGAAGCGCGGGCGGGGGGTCTCACGGATGACAGGGATGTTCTCCAGAGTGTCGCCGTTGTGGAAGGCGAGCACTTCATCAGGACGCGGCGGTCTCTTCGGCGATTGTGGCGTACTCACGGGTCCCCCCGGCTTGCGATGCGTGAGGCTCACGGTAAGGACAGCGAGGTTCCCGTGCAGCGAACTGGCGGGAAGAGCAACATCGTTGTGATTCGCCCGATGGGATGGACAGGGCACCGCTCCAGGACCGCCTGGACTACATACGAAGCGGCGACCCCGGTGAGGTCCGCAGACAAGGCGCACGCTTTCCAACTCTGTTGGTGGGTTCGGGACCCGTGTACAGGGGCGTGCACCTGCGTTCATCGACGGCCAGCTCGTGGGCCACATCCCGCTCCTGGTCCCGTCTGAACGGGGCTGAATGAGACGGAAACTGAGAAGGACGGCCGTCACGAGTTCACTGAGCTTTTTCAGCGTGGCCACCGATCGGGTGAAGGCGTCGGGGTTCGCAACGCACGAGGCTCCCGTGCCGTTGAGGGAGGTGTTCGACGTCTCA
>NZ_JBSFDB010000066.1:0-39101 GCF_053593695.1 Streptomyces sp. NPDC002144 | reverse complement strand
CTCAACGCCTTCCAGATCGCCTTCGACGGCCGCCTGACCCCCACCAACCAGCGATAACTCAACAACCAAGATCAGCCGTTAAGTTGACACACCCACAGGCCGTCCTGCAGACGCTGCAGGAACTCGGCGAGCACAGCTCATCGGTAGGCAGTTCAACTTGCAGCGACGTGCAAGATGAAGCGCTCGGAAAGCTCACGGCTGCGAGTGACTCGGGAGCTACCGAAGGCGCAGCTGACACCGGTAACAAGGGTGACTCCGGCGCAGAGGGGGACCAGAGCAGCACCGCCGGGAAAAAAGAAGTGGCGCTGGGGATAGGCGACAAGTCATTTGTGGATTGGGCCGAGGAGAATGGCTACCACCACTACATGAACTACCCCCAGGGTGCGGACTGGAGGGTGCCGGTGAACAAGGACATCAACAACCCGGATGTTCCGCTCCATGTGGCACTCGACCAATTTGCCGGCGGACCCGATCCGAACAACATGTTCCTGCAGGCATACCTTCAAGGTCGCGAGGAGGGCGCCTACGCGACACAAGAGGAAATGGCAATGCTCGAGAAGGCTGTCACGAACGACAAGCGGGCCTGGGACAGTGTCAGCTTCTACCTCAATGGCGAGCCGGTCGATGTCTCGGAGCTGACTACGGGCTTCGCCAGCGGAGAGTGGCCGTTCGACACGTCAGGCCAGCTGAAGCCCGAGTACCTGGCGAAGCCGTAAGTTCCGGGCTGGACCGCTGCCGGGCCCCATCGCTGACGATGGGGCCCGGCACGACTGTGTCTGCTTACTTGCCCGAGTCTGCAGCCAGGACGTCCCGCTCCACCTCGTCCAGCAGTTCACGCCGGTCGGCGACGAACCGGCGGACCGCCTCCGCCGCATCAGGCGGCGTTCCGACCGCCGGCCCAGGACATCCGGACACAAGACGGGGCACGCTCTCGGCCCGACCTCGGCTGGGCATTACCATGACCGCGCACCAATGAAGACCGGCATCTCGTGTGATCCCTGGCGGTGGGCTGGAGGCTACCCGGCCCGGTGACTGGTGGATTGTGATCTGAGTGAGGGGCGGCATGGGCAGGCGGGAAGCTGCAGTTCCGGACGGCCCGTTACGGGACTTCGCGCAGGGGCTGCGGGATCTGCGGGCGCAGGCGCCCGGGACACCCACCTACCGGACGCTTGCGGCCCGTGCCCGCTACTCCCCTTCTGCCCTGTCGGACGCTGCCTCGGGGCGCCGTCTGCCGTCGTGGGACGTCACCGCGGCGTTCGTGGCGGCCTGCGGCGGCGACGTCGAGCAGTGGCGCGAGCGCTGGAGGGAACTGGACGCCCGGCTGCGCAGCGACCACCCGGCGCTGCTGCCGCAGGCCGATCCGGGCCAGGACCCCGCCGTCGACAGGGCCCTCGACGAGGACGTCGAAGCGGACCACGACGGCCAGGACGCCGAAGAAAACAGCGACTTGGAGCAGGACGCCGACGGCGACACCGCATCCGCCGCGGAGCCAGCGGCCGCAGTGTCGCCGTTGTCGCCGTCCGATCCGCCGAAGGCCGGCCCGTACCGGTTGCTGGGGCGGTTGGGCGCCGGCTCGATGGGCGTGGTCTACCTGGGGATTTCGCGGGCCGGGCGGCCGCTGGCGGTCAAGTTGGTGCGCGCCGACCTGGCCGAGGACGCGCACTTCCGGCAACGGTTCGCGGCGGAGGTGGCGGCGGCGCGGCGGGTCTCCGGGCCATTCACCGCGGCGGTGGTCGACGCCGACACCGACACCGACCGCCCGTGGCTGGCGACCACATACCTGCCCGGGCCATCAGTGCAGGAGGCCGTGGAGACCGGCGGGCCACTGCCGGAGGCGGTCGTGCTCGGGCTGGCCGCAGGCATCGCCGAAGCCCTGTCCTCCATCCACGGCGCCGGCGTCCTGCACCGGGACCTGACACCCGGCAACGTGCTGCTGGACACCGACGGCCCGAAGGTCATCGACTTCGGTGTGGCCCAGGCCGTGGACGCCTCCCGGCTGACGAAGACCGGGGTACGGGTCGGCACGGTGCCGTTCATGGCGCCGGAGCAGGCCGACGGGCGGGAGGTCACCGCCGCATCGGACGTGTTCGCGCTGGGCTGCGTGCTGGCGTACGCGGCCACCGGCGTCGCCCCGTTCGGCGACGGCTCCAGCGGCGAGGTGCTGTACCGCATAGCCCACTGCGACCCCGACCCGGCGGCTGTGGACTGCAGCGACGACCGGCTACGGGACCTGATCAAAAGCTGCCTGGCCAAGGACCCCGACCGCCGTCCCACCCCGGATGAAGTCCTCGAGGCCTGCGGTGCAGACCGCTCGCAGGACGTCGCCTGGCTGCCCACGGCCGCCGCCGCCCGGCTGGCCGCCCGACGCGACCACGTCAGCGAGACCCTGGCCCGGGCAGCCACCCGCCGCACCGTGGTCCGCGTCAAACTCACCGCCGTCCCCCTCATCCTCACCACGGCCATCGCCCTCGCCGTCGCCCTGACCGCCGCCCACCACAAGACATCCGAACTAACCTCACCGCCGGACAGCGCCGCCCCCACCACGTCGGCCGCCACCGCGAGCGGCCCGTCGCCGTCGCCGAGCAACCGGTCCGCCCGTCCGAAACCCTCCCGCTCGCAGGCCACGGCCGCCTCCGGCTCCGGCCAAGGCGCCGCCGGCATCGGCACGGGCACACCGGGACCGTCGGCGTCCCGCACCACCGGCGGCTCGACCACGGCAGGCGGCGGCACGGGCAGCCGGGCGGGCAGTGCCACCTGGACCGGCTGGTCGGGCACCGAGTGCGCCTCCTCCAGCGCGGCGCAGACCAGCTTCTATCCCGCAACCGGTGCCTGGAAGACCACCACCGGCGGCGCCTACACGCACGGCTGCGAGGCAGCGAAGTACATCCACCTCGAAGACGACGGCGATGGCGGCTGGGACGCCAACGCCGACTGGGTCTTCACCCCCGGCACCAGCGTGAGCAGCTGCAGCTTCCGCATCCACGTCGCCAAGGGCACGTGGGCCAGCCACGACGCCCAGTACAAGGTCTACAA
Source organism: Streptomyces sp. NPDC002144 (assembly GCF_053593695.1). NCBI lineage: Bacteria > Bacillati > Actinomycetota > Actinomycetes > Kitasatosporales > Streptomycetaceae > Streptomyces > Streptomyces sp. NPDC002144. The sequence goes on along the minus strand of NZ_JBSFDB010000066.1, from coordinate 36,068 downwards.
CGTCGACAGCACCAACTACGGCCAAGCCAAGTACTTCGCCCACTTCGGCTTCGACCAGCACGACTACGACGCCGGCGGCTGGTACACCACCAGCTCCTTCACCTTCCACACCGGCACCATCGACCTCGCCCTGACCGACACCGGCAGCGACAGCCACGGCGTCGTCGCCGACGAGGTGGAAGCCACCTGCTCCTGAAACGGCCGTCCAGGGCGACCGGGCCCCTGGGCCGCGTCGTACGACTTCCCGCGACGTCCTGGCAGTCGCTGCATCCCGGCCGCGTCGACGCGGGCCAGGGTCGACACCGCGCTAATCACCCCGTCTGTACGGAGCCCCGGCATGCTCGGGCCCGAACATAAACGCGAGGCGGGGCCGGTGGTGGCCGCTGTGCCGCAGCACCCGCGGCGGACCTTGGAGATGACCGGGGCTGATCAGGCCCTGATGGCGTATGACACCGTCGCCGAGGCCGTGGCGAGCTTAGCGAGGTAAGCCACTTCGGATAGATCTTGAGGAATGACGGAGCACGAGGTCACGGGCGGCTTCATCCCGGTGGCTCCTGCGGCCAGAGCGAAGGAAGTGAAGGTGCCGATCGGCGCCTTCACCCAGAGGCCGGCGAAGTCGGGAAGGAGAGCGGAAAGCCTTGATCGTTCTCAAGTTGGTCGCGACCAACTTGGTACACGACTTACCTGCTACCAGGCTACCGACCCGACTCGCCCCAGGAGTTTAAAAAGCTTCCGCACGCTCCCCTGCCCCGGGAGGAATGCGGCGAGCCGCCTTGACCCGCGCAGCCGAAGGCACCGACACGGGCCGTCGGCTTCCTCTCGCGTACGCAAGCCGGTACGCCATCCCCGCTCCCGATCGGATCCGGTGAACTCCCGGAGTAGATCGGTCCAGTGAAACGGGGCGGCTGCCGTCCGGCCCAAGCCTCACCGGCGCTTGCCGTGATAGCACCGGTGGCATCGAGGGTGTGGGCCGGCCCGCTGGAACCTGCACAGCGGGCCGGCGCTGTGTGCCCGCAGCCCCACACCGCCGGGCACACACAGGACAAGCCAGCCGGGGCCGCCGCCCCGGAGGCCGTGCCCTCTGGGTAACCCCTCTCCCCCGACCTAACCCGGCTGTCTCACCCGGGCCCGGACGGAGCGTTCGCGCTCCCGGGCACTGTCCCGTCAAACCGTTGTGACGTGCTGACATCGGACGGATACCGACGGACAATGGGGGCAGGCGAGTGAGCGTCCTTCGCCCCCTGCCGCAAACGGTGATCGCCATGTCCTTCTCGGTCCCCGGTGGTCCTCAGTCGGCGTCGGCCGATGAGCCGGCGGCGGAGCTGGAGCGGGTGCGGGAGGAGAACCGGCAGCTGCGGCAGGCACTCGCCTCGCACGCCCAAGTCGACCAGGCCATCGGGGTGTTGACCGTGCTGGGCCAGATCAGCCCGTGCGAGGGCTTTTCGGTGCTGCGGGAGATCTCCCAGCGCACCAACACCAAACTGATCGAGGTCGCCGGCCAGGTCCTCAAACACGCTCAGGGCGCGGCGCTGCCGGATCCATTGCTCGGGGAGCTCAACGCCGCCCTCGCCCGCCGCCGGCGCTGACGAGCCCCGCGCGATCGCCTTTAGGGGAGCGGGCGGGCGGTGGCCTCGTCCGGGGTGTCGGTGAGGGGGATACGGGCGGTGATGCGTTTGCCGACCGCCTCCCGCGCGGCTTCCACGCTGTGGGCGATGGCCGTCACGATCTCCAGACCGTGCTGGCCCACCCGGCCGGCATCGGCCGGCCGGGCCGCCGGCAGCACCGGCTCGGAGTCCCACACCGCCACCTCCACCAGCCCACCGGTGATCCGCAGCTCCAGCAGCACCGGGCCCGGCGCGTACTTGCGGGCGTTGGTGACCAGTTCACTGACCACCAGCTGCGTCAGCTCCCGCACCCGGGCCGACACCGCCAGCCCGTGACGGGTCGCGGCCTGGGTGAGGAAGTCGGCTGCCAGGTGACGGGCCTGGGCGATGCAGGTGCCATCCCCCTCCAGTGCGACGGACTTCTGCAGGACGCATCCCGGCGGTGCGGTACAGCCGTCGCCCGCTGGTCCGTCGTCCATCACGCCCTCTTCGCTCCCCGTTTCACACCCCGTGCGTACCCTCGCACGCGGGGATGATGACGCCCGGCGCCTTTTCGATGGTTGCGCCACCCACACGCCCTGCCCGTAGCCTGGGGCCACTTCAGATCAAGGGCCCGGGTACGTCACCGGCATGGGCGGGGAAAAGGTGACCGGTACCGTGCCAATCGACTCATCCGGCCGACTGTCGGTCGTCTCCACCCACGCCGACGGCATCCTGGTGCTCTCCCTGGCCGGAGAGATCGACCACGACACCGGTCCCCTCCTCCGTCAGGCCCTCAGCGACACCGACACCCGCATCGTGGTCGACCTCAGCCAGGTCACCTTCATGGACTCCACCGGCATCAACATCCTCATCGCCGCCCACAACGCCCTCGCACAGGCGGGTGGCTGGCTGCGCCTGGCCGCCCCCACCGGCACCGTCCTGCGCACCCTGCAGATCGTCGGCGTCGACGCCGTCATCGACTGCCGCGACACCCTCCGCCAAGCCCTCTCCAACTGACGGCCGTCACCCGGCCGACCAGGCGCAGATGTCTGGTACGCACGAGGTGCCGCAGCCGGACTCGGGGGTGACTGCGGCACCCGTGCCAACCCACCACAGAGCGGGGAAGACCGCTGCCGGGCTGAGTTCCCTGCTGCCCGGGGCGGGCGCCGCCATACTGCGCTGAACAGGTGATAGTCCCTGCCCACGGCTTCCTGAGATGCCGGCCTAGCCACGGCCCGTCCAGAGACCATCGGGGTCCTGCAGGGTGGCGCGGAACCGGTCGATCATGGCCCGCACCTGCGACGCCTCGCCCCACTCCGCGCCGTGCTCCCCCGTGGGCAGACGCCCGTGGCACACGAACTGCTCGGCCACCACAGCCACATCCTCCGGCGCGGCGTAGACCCGGTGCAGCATCGTCAGCGGCTTATTGGAGCCGGAACGGAGATGGAGGCCGTGCAGGGAGTAGGACCAGCCGGTGTCCTCGTCCCAGTCGAAGCGGATCCCGCCCGTACGGTCGGCGGTACGGCTGGTGTCCCACCCCAGCACGATGAACAGCCGGTCCCCGAACCGGGGATAGCGGTAATCGGCCCGGACGGTGCCCGGCGGGATGCCGTGCCGGGTGAGGGCGTCGTCGACGGCCTGGAGGTAGGGCCAGTGCGGCAGCTGCCGGGCCGGGCCCAGGCTCGGCGGGTTGAGGATCACGGCTTGCCTCCGTGGCCGGCGAGCCGCATCATGAGGCGCGGCGGAAGACGGCAGCCGGGCCGATGACCTCCGGGCCGAACTTGTCCCGGACGCGGTCGATGGCCGCTTCGGCGACCAGCCGTGCCTCGCGGGCGCCGTCCAGGCTGATCTGCCGCGCGACCTGGCCGGCATCGATGAGGTCCTCACCCCTCAGGGTGAGCGCGGTCAAGCGGCCGCGCTGCAGGCCGGTGGCGTCCATCAGCTGGTAGGCGAGCAGGCGCAGGTCGTCGTCGTGCGCGGACGGCTCGACAAGGCGGCGGGTCTTCTCCCACCGGCCGTTGCCGGCGAAGGTGAGCGTGAGCGTCACGGCGCGGGCCGCCTGCTCGCGCCGGCGCAGCAGCTGCCCGAGGCGGATGACCAGCTCGAGCAGGGCGGCGCGGACGTCGGCGCCGTCCAGGGTGTGCCGGTCGAAGGCGTGGCGGACGGTCGCAGTGGCGGGCAGGGCGCGGGGCACGACGGGGCGCGGGTCGATGCCGCGGGCCCGGTCGGCCGCCATGCGGCCGGCGCGGCCGCCCAGCAGCCGCTGGATCGTGCCGGGCGGAACGCTGGCGAGCAGGCCGACGTAGTGGATGCCGTACTCCCGCAGCACCACCGCCTGGCGGGGCCCGATGCCGTGCAGGGCGTCGACCGGCAGCTGCCCCAGCCAGCCGGCCACATCGTCGGGGGCGACGGCCAGGACCCCGCCGGGTGCAGGGATCTGCGCGGAGGCGGTGGCCGCGACGGTGATCGAGGGGCCGACGCCGACGCGGACGTCGACGCCCAGACGCGAGAGGGCCCGGACTCGCAGCACCTCCCCCAAGCGTCGGGCGTCCGCACCGTGGTAGCGCAGGGCCCCCTTCAGATCCACCAGCGCCGCGGCGGGCGGCAGGGCCTGCACCACCGGGGACAGCTCCGCCAGCAGCTCCAGCACCTGCCGGTAGACGTCCTCCGGCAGCCGGTCCGGGCACCGCACGTGCATCACCGTCGACACCCCAGGTGCCTCCCGGCCCGTCGTCATGGCCCTCACCTCCCACACCCCACGTTATCGAACATAAAATCGAACACGCGAGGGGTATGAGGGTGGATCATGAGCATAGAATCAAAAACGTGTTCGATGACCTGCCGCCCGACCTGGAGCGTCTCCAGACCCTGCGCACCTGGCACCTGCTCTGGGTCCGGCGGATCGACGCCAAGATCGAGACACTCCTGACGCGGCAGGCCGAAGCCGAACGCGGCCGCCGCGAACGCCCGCCCCCGCCGGAGTGGATCGTCGAACTCGGCATCGGCACCGGACGGCCCCCCGTCCAGGTCCACGCCGGCGATTGCCACATGGCGGGCAAGCGGCGCCGGGCCATCAGCCGCGACGAAGCCCGCCGCCTGCTCGCCACCGGCCTGCGCGCCTGCACCCACTGCGCCCCCGACGCCCAGCTGAACATCCTCGACTTACCCGTCAGGCGGCCGCACCCGGACGTCTCCGGGTGGCGGTCGAACAGCCGTGCCATGCCGCCCGCTATCCTGCCGAACGGGCGATGTGTACCAATCGCCTAGAACAGGACCTCCCCGATGACCACTCCCCCGCCCCCGATCAGCGAGCCCGACCCCTCCGCCCTGGTCTGCCCCGGCGACAAGGTCGGCCCCTGCGCCGTCTGCCAGCGCAAGACCCACAAATACGGCAACGGCGGCAGCCCCCTTTCTCTCGGGGTGGGTTGGCTGTGGTGTGACGTGGGGTGAGGTGCGTTCGTTGAGCTCCTGGGACTCGTTCTCGGGGGGTGTGGCTCTGCGGCGGGTTGTTGTACGACTCGTGGCAGGAGTTGATGGTGCGGGCGTTTCCCGTGGTGATGCCGTCTGGGCAGAGGTACTGGACGGTCCTGGACGACGACCTGGAGGTAGTCGTCGTTGCTGATCAATGGCTTCGGAATCTGCGGTTCGGTCGGGACCGGGCGGAGCTGACGACGAAGGCGTACGCCGGCGGTGTCGCGCTCTATTTGCGGTGGTGCCGGTCGACCCGCCGGGAGTGGACGGTGGCGGGCCGTGACCTCGGTTTGTTCATGGTCTGGCTGAAGTACACCCCGGCGCCCCGGGACGGGGTGGTGTCGGTGGTGCGGCCGGGGCCGGGTGCAGTCCCGGTGCGGGGTGAGCGCCGGATCAACCGGGTGCTCGTCGCGGTGCGGGGTCTGTTGTCGTACGCGGTGTCAGTGAGGGAGGCGCCGAGGTCGGTGCTCGGGCAGATCTACGAGCTCGCCGACAGCCGGGACCTTCCGGCGGAGGCGCAGGGCGAGGACGGCGGCCTGGTCTACCGGCTGCGTCCGGTGCACTCGCTTCGTGAGCCGGAGACACAGGTGAGCCGGGCCGAAGACGCCGAGCTGGTGGCCATGTTCACCGCCTGCCGCAACGCGCGGGACCGGCTCATCGTCGTGCTGGTCGGCAGGGTCGGGCTGCGCCGCGGCCAGGTGGCGGGCCTGCGGCGCAGCGATGTCCATTTGCTGCCGGACTCCCGTGTGCTGGGCTGCGACTACCCGGGCGCCCATGTGCATGTGCGGCGGCGGGAGAACGGGAACGGGGCCTGGTCGAAGTCGCGGCACGCATGGGTGGCGCCGCTGGACTTCCTTGTGGTCTCCGCGTTCGACCTCTACTACGAGGAGCGCAACCGACTACTCGGGAGTGGTGGGAGCGACTTCCTGCTGGTGAACCTGTTCCGGACTCCGCTGGGAGAGCCGATGTCGCCGGAGGCGATCGGAATGTTGCTGGAACGGCTCAGCGATCGGGCCGGGCTAGGCAGGCGAGTGGGCGCGCACATGGCGCGCCGGGCGTTCGCGTCGAACGTGGCCGATGCCGGAGGTGCTCCGGATGAGGTGCAGACGATGCTTGGGCAGAAGAGTCTCGACTCGCAGGCGCCGTACCTGTTCCCGGATCCGAAGCGTGTGCGGGCGGCGATCGATCGAGTGCCGTCACCGCGTGGGCTGGGCGAGCCGGAGGCGGGACGGTGACGGCCGCGCGCGCTGCCCTGCCGGGCAGCGAGGCGTTGGCGGGCGATGAGCGGCTGGGCGAGATCCTGCACGCCCTGGATGAGGAGTTCCTCGTTGTGCTGGGGTGGGACTGGGAGCGGCGTGTGATCACGTGGCCGCGGCAGCATCCGGTGATCGGGCTGCCGGACTGCCCTGTGCCGGGGTGCCCCCTGGCGATCACCGTTTCAACGCGGCCGATGTGCGGAGGCTGCTTGGAACGCTGGCGCGGATGCAGTCTGCCTCTGGAGGAGTTCCTGCTCGTGCCGAAGCAGACCAGTCGCGGTGTCGGCCAGGGCCCGTGCGTGGTCGCAGGCTGCGGGCGGCCCCGCGTCACTGTCGCTGGCCAGCTGTGTCAGGCGCACCATGTCCAGCACACGAGCACCGGTTTGCGCACATTGAGCCTGGAGGAATTCCTCGCCCACCCGAGTGTGATCGGGCATGCCGGATTCGGGCCGTGCAAGGTGGCCGCGTGTTACCTCAAAGCCGTCAGCGGCAAGGACCGGTACTGCAAGGCACACCTGAACCGTCTCTACCAGGCCCGGACTGCGCCACGGTTCGACGAGGCGCACTGGCGCAGGACGGACAAGGCGATCTGCACCACTCGGGAGGTCAGCCTGCGCGGCTTGCCGGACCGGCTTGTCACCGAGCTCCTCTACGGGCTGTCGGTCCGCACCAGGGAAGGGTTCAAGTCCCGGCCCGAGTGCCTGCGTCCGCTCTATGACCGGCTGCGCGTCCAACAGGTGCAGGAGCTGGAGGAAGTAACGGATCCGGCCGCTCACGGGCACAGCCGCGAACAGGTCACGATGATCAGGGCCTGGCAGCGGGCGCTGCGCCTGCTGAACATGACGCCGGAGGCCGAACGCGTCAAGGACGTCTGGGACATGGCGGTCTTTGGCTACACCGGTCACATCTCGTTCGCACCCGTGCTGCAGGAGCCGCTGCGGGAGGCGATGAAGATCTGGGTGTACGACGACCCGCCGCGGCGCCGGAACAAGAACGCTGTCCAGCACGCCCGGGCGATCATCGCGGCCGTGGGCATGCTCTCGGAGAGCCTTCGGGTGCAGCGTCCGGACCGTGGCGCGGTGCCCGCGGCATGGGGACGCAGTGACGTCGTCGCGTTCACCAACAGCATGGGCTACTTCACCTCGACCGGACGGATCAGCCCGGCCCGGCGCCTGGCCTTCACCCGGTTCGTCCGCCGGGTCCTGCTCCGTTTCCGCGCTCTCGGTCTCACCGCGCCCGGGCAGTTGCTGGAGGGGATGCCGGCCGACTTCGCGATCTCGCCGGAAGACATGCCCGACGAGCCGGAGGACACCGAGGCCGGGCGTGACCTGCCGGAGGAGGTGATGCGCGAGCTCTGCGCCCGCCTCGACGAACTGGAGGCCATGAGCAGCATCGAGGTCCGCGTCGCAACCGAGCGGCTCATCGACCCGGACGGCGCCCCGACGAGATCAACACCCTTGCCCTCAACTGCCTGGAGCAGGACTCGGACGGCTCTGACGTCCTGGTCTACGACAACCACAAGGCGTACCGGCTCGGTCGGCGCCTGCCGATCGGAACCGAGACCGCCGCGACCATCCGCCGCCAGCAGCAGCGCGTCCTCGAGCGCTTCCCCACCGCCGACCAGAACCGGCTGCGACTTCTTCCCCGGCCCAAGACCAACCCAGAGGGCACCAAACCCCTCGTGGACATCTCCACCCAGCACCGGGCCTGGGTGGACTCCCTCCCCGATCTCCTGGTGCCGGTGGTCGTCGTCCACGCAGACACGCGCGTCACGCAGCTCGTGCCGTTCGACAAGGCCCGGATCTTCCCCTACGCCTACCGGCACTGCTACGCCCAGCGGCACGCCGACGCCGGCGTCCCGGTGGACGTGCTGAAGGAGCTGATGGACCACCGGCTGATCAGCACCACCATGGGGCTACGCGTCGGCGAGGAACGCCGACGCGAAGCCGTGGACCGGGTCACCGCCCTGCAGTTCGACCGGCACGGCAACCGTGTCTGGCGCACCGCGAAGAGCCTGCTCGACTCCGAACACGTCCGCCGCGCGATCGGCGAGGTCGCCACCCCCTACGGCGTGTGCCGTGAACCCTCCAACGTCGCGGCCGGCGGCCACGCCTGCCCGCTGCGGTTCCGCTGCCTGGGCTGCGAGCACTTCTCCACCGACGTCTCCTACCTCCCCGACCTCCAGGCCCACCTCTCCGACCTGCTCCGCAGCCGCGAACGACTGATGTCCGCGTTCGAGGCCGACGACTGGGCCCGGACCCAGGCCATGCCCTCCCAGGAAGAGATCCGCCGGGTGCGCCGCCTGATCGAACGCGTCCAGAGCGACCTCGAAGACCTCACCCCCGAAGACCGCGCCCAGATCGAACAGGCCGTCACCCTTGTCCGTCGCAGCCGCACCGTCGTGCTCGGTATGCCCCGTGTCCGCCAGCCCGTTCCCGACGTCCGCCCGACAAGGACTCTGACGTGACCCCTGCGATGAGCGACGGCCGCGAGGCCGGCACCGAACGGCGCCGCACCCGCGTCCAGGAAGCCATCACGACCGCGACGCGTGACGGCACACCGCTGACCGCATCGGCCATCGCCCGCGCAGCCGGTGTCGACCGCACCTTCCTCTACCGCCACCGCGATCTCTTGGAGCGCCTCCACGCGGCCGGCATTCGGTCGCCCGGTGAGATGCCAGAACGAGGGACGGTCACGAGGACTTCGCTGGAGGCGGACCTGGCCAACGCCAATGCCCGCGCCGCGCGCCTGTCCGCACGGGTCCAGCAACTGGAGAACCGCCTCTCCCGGCACCTCGGGAACCAGGCATGGCAAGAGTCCGGTCTGGGCAGCCCCGCCGGCACCGAGGAACTCCGGCAGACGATCATCCAGCTGGAACAGCGCAACATCGAACTGGCTCAGGCTCTGGAGGAGCGGCAGGCAGAACTCGATGCCGCCCGGGCCGCGAACCGCGACCTCACCCGCCTCCTGAACCAGCGGGGCTGATGCACCTGGGCCGACGTAGGCCTGTCGGGCCTGATCGCCGCGCCGGGCCGTCCGTACGGCCGTACAACATGGTTGCCTGGCCGCCCCTACTGGAAGGCAGTTGGTTACGAGCCAGTCCCGGTGTCTTCGGTTCGTGTGTGGGTGGTCAGGCCGGTGAGGACCAGAGTGAGCCAGCGGGCGCGGGCGGCGGGTGGCTGGTCGGTGGGGGCGGTGCTGAAGAGCAGGTAGATGTCGTCGACGGTGACGTCCTGGTGGATGTCTCCGTCGGCCTGCCCTGCCTGGATCAGCGCGGCCAGTGCGGCGCCTGCGCGGGCTTCGGCTTCCCGGTCGACGGGGTCGGCGCCGAGGGCGCGGGCGGCGGCCTTGACGGCGTGGTTGGTGGCGGTCGCCTCCGTGACGCGGGCGAGGAAGTCGCTGATCTCGTCCACAGCGCGCGCACCGGAGGCGAGGCGTTCACGGGCGGCCTCGGCGGCTTCGGCGACGTGCGCGGTGTATTCGGCGATGACGGCGGCGACCAGGTCGGTCTTGGTGGGGAAGTGCCGGTACAGGGTGCCCACGGCCACGCCCGCCGCGGCGGCGATCTCGTCCATGCCCGTGTCCGGGCCGTGCAGGGTGATCTGTTCGCGGGCGGCATCGAGGATCTTCTTGCGGTTGCGGACCGCGTCGGCGCGCGGTGCTCGGGTCTGGGCCATGGGCTCTCCTGCGGTGGGCGTCTCGGCTTGCATTAACATGAACCATGGTTCATGATGAATCGTGAACCGAAGTTCATCTTACTTCGACAGGAAGCCCCCATGAACGCCAAGACCGCTCTCGTCACCGGTGCCTCCTCCGGCATCGGCGAGGCCACCGCCCTCAAGCTCCAGTCCCTGGGTTACACCGTCTACGGCGCCGCCCGCCGCACCGACCGCCTGCAGCAGCTGGCCGACCGCGGCGTCCGCCCGCTGGCCATGGACGTCACCGACGACGGCTCCATGGCCGCCGGCATCGACCGCATCGTCGCCGAGACCGGCCGCATCGACGTGCTGGTCAACAACGCCGGCTACGGCTCCTACGGCGCCATCGAGGACGTCACCATGGACGAGGCCCGCCGCCAGTTCGAGGTCAACGTCTTCGGCGCCATGCGCCTGGCCCAGCTGGCCCTGCCGCACATGCGCGCCCAGCACTCCGGCAAGATCGTCAACATCACGTCCGTGGGCGGCAAGATCTACGTCCCGCTCGGCGGCTGGTACCACGGCACCAAGTTCGCTCTCGAAGCCCTCAGCGACTGCCTGCGCCTGGAGGCCAAGCCCTTCGGCATCGAGGTCGTCATCATCGAGCCCGGCGCCATCGCCACCGAGTGGAGCGGCATCGCCGCCGACCAGCTGGAGAAGTCCTCCGCCACCGGCGCTTACGCCAAGCAGGCCGACGCCGTGGCCTCCTTGATGCGCTCCGAAGCCCACGCCAAGCGCAACTCCCCGCCCCAGGTGATCGCCGACGCGATCGGCAAGGCCGTCACCGCCCGCCGTCCCAAGACCCGCTATGCCACCGGCTTCGGCGCCCGCCCGCTCATCGCCCTGCGGCGCCTCGTGTCCGACCGCGCCTTCGACGCCGTCATCTCCCGCGCCTCCGGCCTGCCTTCCTGACCCTCACCGGGCCCGTCTTCGTCAACAGCCCTGCGCCGCGGTCTCCATGGCGCGGGACGAACCGGACCTCATGTCTTCACCGCAGGCCGTACCGTGCCTACACCGGTTTCCCCGGCTGCACCCGTCGTCCTGCCGCAGCGCCTCCCGCCCTCATCTGCACCGCAGCCCGCCTGTCCCCGGCCGCGTGCTGAATCGCTGGTCCCCTGGCCCTGCCTGCGACGCAGGACAGCTCGCGTCCCGCAGATACAGAACTGGTCGAGGCAGCCGTCCGGGCCCCGCAGGCGCCTCCTACCCCTAGCAGCCCGCCCCCTTCCTGCTACGCACACCACCTCAGACCGGGGCCGCTCATGAGCGGGACGGCCCCGCCGCGCCGGATCCGTGGGGACGGGACCGGCGCGCCGCCCGGGCCCGGCGGCAGGATCCTCCCCCCGGTCCGCCGCCAGGCCCGGGCCCCTCCTCTTTCCTTCTCTCTCCGTCACGAAGTCCCGAAGTGGGTACCACCATGTCCGAAACAGCTCGCAAAGCCTCTACCGCCCCGAGCGGTGAAGCCAACCGCTGGAGGGCGCTCGTCTTCATCGCGCTCGCCCAGCTCATGGTGGTGCTCGACGCAACCATCGTGAACATCGCCCTGCCCTCCGCCCAGGCAGACCTGGGCATCTCCGACGGCAACCGGCAGTGGGTCGTCACCGCCTACGCCCTGGCCTTCGGCGGTCTGCTCCTGTTCGGCGGCCGGATCGCCGATTTGTGGGGTCGCAGGCGCGCCTTCCTCATCGGCCTCATCGGCTTCGGAGCCGCCTCCGCACTGGGTGGCGTGGCCACCACCGGCGCGACGATGTTCGGCGCCCGCGCGCTGCAGGGCCTGTTCGGTGCGGTCCTCGCTCCTGCCGCGCTGTCCCTGCTCGCCGTGATGTTCACCGATGCGAGGGAACGCGCCCGGGCGTTCGGCATCTACGGTGCGATCTCCGGAGGCGGCGGCGCCGTCGGCCTGATCCTCGGCGGCTTCCTCACCGAATACCTCGACTGGCGCTGGACGTTCTTCGTCAACATCCCGTTCGCCCTCATCGCCGCAGTCGGCACCTGGCTCGTCATCCGCGAGCCCGAAGGCGGCCGCAACCGCTCCCCCCTCGACATCCCCGGCGTGCTCCTGTCCGCCCTCGGCCTCGTCGCCCTCGTCTACGGCTTCACCCGTGCCGAATCGGACGGCTGGAGCGACTCCGTGACCATCGGCCTGTTCATCGCCTCCGCGGTCCTGCTGCTCGCCTTCGTCGTCACCGAGTCCCGCGTCGAGGCTCCGCTGCTGCCCCTGCGCGTGATCACCGAACGCAACCGTGGTGGCGTCTACCTCTCCCTCGGCATGGCGATCATCGCCATGTTCGGCATGTTCCTCTTCCTGACCTACTACCTGCAGGTCGTCAAGGGATACACCCCGGTCAAGACCGGCTTCGCGTTCCTGCCGCTGATCGCAGGCATGATCGCGGGGTCCACCCAGATCGGCGCCCGCCTCATGACCCGGGTCGCGCCGCGCCTGCTGATGGGCCCCGGCTTCCTCACCGCGGCGGCCGGCATGCTCCTGCTCACCCAACTGGAGACCGACTCCTCCTACACCGCGCTGCTCCTGCCCGCGCAGTTGCTCCTCGGCCTGGGCATCGGCACGGCGTTCATGCCGGCCATGTCCCTGGCCACCTACGGCGTCCAGGCCCGCGACGCCGGCGTCGCCTCCGCCATGGTCAACACCTCCCAGCAGGTCGGCGGCGCGATCGGCACCGCCTTGCTCAACACCATCGCCGCCTCTGCGACCACCGCCTACGTCAAGGACCACATCCAGGCCGCCACCACCAAGCCCCAGCAACAGCTCGTCCAACTCCAGGCCATGGTGCACGGCTACGCCAACGCCATCTGGTTCGCCGTAGGCATCCTGATCGCCGCCGCCGCACTCGCCCTGACCCTCGTCAACGTGGGCCGATCGGCAACCGACTCGACCACAGACGACGCCGAGACACACATGCCAGTGATCACACACTGACAGGCTCCCTCGCCCCCGTACGGTCCGCCCCGGATCGCCACACCCGCCCGTCCTCCGCGCCCGCGTTGCGCCACAAACCTCGCGGACGCGGAGCCGCTCCCGTCTATCTCCGTGACGTCATCCACCGGCACCCGGTTCGCCCGAACCGGCGATGGCACCACACATGTCGCATCCGCTACCGTCGACGACACCGGCGCTGAGCTGCATCAAGACAACGCACTTCGCCTCGCGCCACACCTGTACACCCAGAGAACCCCCTGTGCCAGTGGTGCATGGCCCCTGTACAGCAGCAGTGGGGACCGGGCGTGCGGCACACCAGCACCCGCGCCTGACCGCCCTTCCTGAACCAGGCCCCGCGGGTCAGGCCGGCGAAGCGCCCAACCATGCGGCCGAAGACGGATCCTCAGCGCTCGAGGCGGTAGCCGGTGACCAGCTCGGCGGAGAGGGCGACGATGTGGTCCATGTCCCCCTCGATCCAGGGGATGAGGAGGTCCCGGTAGCGGGCCACGTCGGCCGGTGCGGTGATCTGTGCGGCCGGGCCGGTGACCATGACGCTCCAGCCGGTACGGGTGTGGGGGTCAAGGTCATCGGCCTCGTACACCACGACGTCGGCGACGGCCGTGGTTCTCAGGAGCGCCGAGCCGGTATGGGTGCGCATCACGATGGTGTCGCCGTCGACCAGATGGTTGACCGGACGGATCACCGGCAGCGCCTGCTGGGTGAAGCCCACACGGCCCATCGGGACGCTCGCCAGCAGCGCCAGGCACTCCCGCCGGCCCAGCTCGATCATCCGGGCCGCAGCATAGAGGGGTGACGCGTTCGTCATGACAGGTCCTGAGGCGGCTCGCGTTGTGGCATGCACCAGAGAAGGCCGAGGATGCCTGCTCGTGCTGGCAGGGACCAGGGGCCGTTCGGCCCTCGCACTGACAGTGCCCGGTCGGATGAAGCCCACCGGATCGCAGAACCTTCACCGTCGCCGACTCGTAGTGCGTGTGTGAGACCGATCAACGAAGCCGGGACTGGCCGTGGTGGAGATCGCGGCCGCCGATGACGCGACCGCTTTCGCCGTCCAGGAGATGCTCGCCGTGCGGTGCGCGATCGCACCGGCCGACCGCACGGTCCGTGAGCCCGGCGAGCCGGGTGTCCGGCTGCGCTGCTTCCTGGACGTGCGCCAGCACCCCGACGCGTAGCCCGGGCCCCGGGCCGCCGGCCCTCACTCGCCGGGACAACACTGTGGCCCCGAGCCGAGGGCTCGGGGCCACGTACGTGCTGTGGAGGTGAAGGGCGGTCGCCTACGCGGCGAAAGGCAATGCAGGGCTTCAGCCGAACGATCGTCCCTGCATGCAATAGGTGAGGCCCGGGGACACAGTCACCTCCACTCCCACGCCCTCCACAACAGCCCCGGCCCGCCAGGCATTCCCGCCCGGCCGCCCGAGGGCCGTGCGGGGTCAGGCGCTGCGCGGCTTGCGGCCGGCGGTCTTCTTCGCCGCGCTCTTCTTGGCGGTGGTCGTCTTCTTGGCGGTCTTGGCCGCGGTCTTCTTGGCCGGCGTCTTCCTCGCCGTGCTCTTCTTGGCCCGGGACAGGTCGTGGACGTCGGCGTCGGCGGCCTCGCCGCGGGAGGAGCGCGCCTTGTCCACCGACTCCTGCAGGGCGGACATCAAATCCAGCACCTGCCCCGGCTGCTCCGGCTCCGTGGGGGCCTCGGGCAGCGGCTGGTGCTCCCGCTTCGCCTCGATCACCTTCGCCAGGGCCTCGGTGTAGGTGTCCTGGAACTCCTCCCCCGCCAGGTCCTCGCGCGCCATGGTGTCCATCAGCGCCAGGGCGCTCTCGATCTCGTCCTCGTCCACCTCCACCGGCGGCGGGAAGATCTCCGACGGGTCCCGGATCTCGTCCGGCCAGCGCATCGCGTGCAACACCAGCGCACCCTCCAGCGCCCGCACCAGACCGAGGCGCTCGCGCCCACTCCACGCGTACTTGGCGACCGCAACCTTCGACGACCGACCCAACGCCTGCACCAGCAGCTTGTACGGCTTCGCCGCCACCGCACCGTCGGGTGTGAGGTAGTAGCCCTCACCGATCTGGATCGGGTCGACCGACTCCAGCGGCACGAACGCGGCGATCTCGATCGCCTTCGCCGTGGGCAGCGGCAGATTGCTCAGCTCGGCATCGCTGATCGGGACGAACTGATCCTTCGCGTACTCGTAGCCCTTGCCGATCTCCGCGTTGCCGACCTCACGGTCCTCCAGCTCGCAAATCTTCTTCACCCGCACCCGCCCCATGTCCGCAAGGTGGTACTGGTGGAAACGCACCGAGTGGTCCTCGGTAGCGCTCACAACATGGATCGGCACCGTCACGAGACCAAAGCTGATAGCACCTGACCAAATGGTTCGAGGCATGGTTGACCTCCGCAAACGAGCCCCGAGCAGCATCAGCCTACGAGTGCCACTGCTGCCCCGCATGCGCGCGAGCGCCTCGGGTCGCACGCTGGTGTCGTGGCCAGCCCGCAGCTCGGCCGGGTAATGGAGAGTGGGGTGATCACCGTGCCAGGACGCCCTGACTGGCAAGGGTGGGGCGATCTCCATGCGCCGCCGCCCTCACCACCACGAGAGTTGTTCGATGTGCCGCCGGGGATACCGCTCAATGCAGAGCAGCGGGCGCTCATCCTGGATTGGACGGTCAACGAGTACGTCGCCAGGGGCTGGCGCCTGGAATCGCGGTCGCCGGCTCAAGCAGTGATGGCGCGCGGCGAGCCGGTCAACCACGTGCTGCACGCCATCCTGACCGTGTTCACGTGCCTGCTGTGGGGCATCGTGTGGCTCGTGCTGATCGCCTCCAACAAGCAGGAGCGCGTGTCGCTGACGGTCGGCCAAGCCGGAGAGGTCGTCGTAGTGAAAGCACCCGGCGTATGACCAAGCCATGCGGCGACGTCACTAAAGGGCGTTCGACCGGTCCCTGACCTGCCATGGCCAGAGGCCGGTCGGGGGCATGCCGACCGTGGTCAGCCTGCGGCTGGGAGGCCCCCGCGTCGCCGTCCTCATCGGCGGCTCCACGGCGGCCTGACTCAGCCTCCATCGTCGCGCTCGTTAACTGCACCCCAAGAGAGCCGGCGAGCCCCCGGCCGTCGGGTCTTCACTCGGCGGCGGCCCGGCCAACAACGTGTCCAGAAGGGCCTGGTAGCGCTCCAGCCCCTCTGCCCATTCGGGCATGAGGAGATGCTGGACGACGCTCATAGCGACCGCAACTTCGCCGCCGATCCCGAGGACCGGCGCGAAGCCTACGCCAACCCACTGGTCCCACATCTCGTCCGCCATCAGGGTCCGTAGGAGCTCAGGCGCGTTCGCCACGTGCGGCAGCACCATGGTCAGAGCGGTGCTCGCCCTGGTGCAGGCGAGCACCGCCGTGCACAGCCGCGGGCCTTCGGCCTCCTGCACGGCGCGGATCAGGCCGGGCAAGCCGTGCGCCAGGGGGAATTGGGCGAACATGTTTTCACCGGCGAGGGCGGCGTCGCGCTGGGCGGCACGGATGTGCTCGATCATCTCGGGGTTGCCGGGCGTGGCCGCCGCCCACGCGTCTGCCATCTCATCGAACCCGACGTCTTCGATACCGCCGATCAGCATCCGGGCGCCCGGGTCCATCAAGGCCGGGTGGAAGATACTGGACACCGACCGGGACGGTGGCAGCTCGAGCTCGGCGCTGGCCGCGCCCGTACGCAGGAACCCGTCGAGGTCCTGGCGGGGACTGCGCCGGTCCATGAGCATCCTGGATGCCATCTCCCGGCGGGCTTCGAAGGCCTGGTCGGAGTCACCTTGCGGGATCTGACTGAAGTCGATCCCCGCCCTCCGGAACGGCCGCTCGAAGGCGTCGGCCACCGCCGCCCTAAGCCGCACCGTGCTCTCGGGGTGGCGTCCATTGCCCAGAAGACCCAGCCGAACCAGCTGATCTTGCGGCCGCTCTTGGAGATCCCCGCGAGGGCGCCAGCCCGCTGCACGATCTCGGGGCGGAGCTCACCCGTCTCGGGGTCGGTCCACTCCGCGGTCCGCACGGTCTGCTCCGCAGACACGACGCGCCGTCGCTACGCGACGGCAACTCCCTTGCTCCGCAAGGGAGTTGACTAGCCGTCACTCCGTGACGGCTGAATTGCTCCGCAATTTCAGCCGTGAATTCGCTCCCCGAATTCACGGCAAGCGCGCGTAGACGGACGGGGTGGCGCCGTTCTGAAAAACTTGAGAGAACCTTACATCCGCTCAAGAAAACCACCCCTACTACAAATACCGAGTTCCTCGAATCCCTCTCCCCGGCATTCCGGACTGACTTCCCATCAACTCTTCTATTTCCAATGGATACTAAAATACGACTTCGAATGAATCCCGACGGTTCGCCCGGTCGGATTCATGGCACATCAGTAATCCCTTCTACTTCCCTCGTTGCTATTCCAGAGGCCAGCTTGAACAGGACTCTTCAAATCCCTTTCAAATAACGATGCATGAAATCCACTCAAGTCTGCCTGAATTCCAGCTGATTCCTTCGGACAAAAGTACGCTCTCGCGCTGTTCCCGGCATCCCTTAGCCACAGCCCAACCGACGCGCCCACAGCCATGATCACCCGCAGGACGCGTCAGCACCCGAGCGCGGAGGCTTCCGCCAACACGTAATCCTGACGCTCGGCCTCGATCCCCAATGCCGCCGCGCCGCTAAGCCCGCCCCCCTCGTCTCTCATTCGGCTTGGGAGCAGCGGCAGTAGAGGGGAGGTCAGCAGCGAACTACGCGCCCGCAGGCCCTTGACCTGGGATGACGAGAAGGCCGGCCAGGGCGGCCGCAACGTGGCAACGCTTGACGCAGCATCAGGGCGCAACGTCTATCAGCAACGTGAAGCGCTCGACCTCGAGGTGGTGGCGCTGGGTGTGGAGGAGGCCATCACCAAGTGCGAGTAGCGACGCCATGGCCTGACAGCATCCACGGCGGCGCACCTGCTGTGGGTAGACGCTGTTGTGGGAGAAAGCCCAACTGGAGCAGGCCTGGTGGAGGCTCTGGCCGAAGATCAGGCGGCCGCGGATGGCCGACGGCTTACCCGAGACGTGAAAATGACGAGCAGCTGGGCCAGGCTGTCGCCCATATGGTGGCGAGAGCTAAGTGCAACAACACAAAGTCCCTTGATGGCCCATCGTTCGATGTGTCGACCGAGTACTGCAACGCCGAATCTGTAGCTTAGGTGTGTGCGCAACGATCTGATCAAATCTGCCAAGTCTGGCTCCATCCTGGACATGCGCCCCAAGAAGCGGTTTGCCGCACGACACAGGGGCCTCAAAAACGTGTCGGCATCCTGCATCCGATCCCTCTTGCTCGGCCGTTCAGGCGGAATCCTCGATCCGCGGGGGGTTCGCTTGCGAGGGGCGCGAATTATCGGCCAACTCGACCTCAGCGACGTACGCTTTGAACTTCCCCTCCACTTGATGGACTGTCATTTTGACGAGTTCGTCATCCTTGAACGTGCGAGCATGTCCAGTTTGTCCTTTCGAGGATCCAATATGCCTGGTCTGCGTGCTGACGGTCTCCGGGTCAACAGCGACTTCTCATTGGATGACGTGACAGTCACCGGGCACAGCAAAGATGGTGCTGTGCGGTTGCAGGGAGCCAGAATCGCCGGACAGCTATCTGCGCGGCATGCGGTCATTTCCAACCATGCTGGCCCAGCGCTGCACGCCGACAACCTCGGGGTCGGAGAAATGCTTGTCCTGGACAACCTGGTGGCTACCGGCCACAGCAAGGGAGGTGCCGTACGGCTACCGGAAGCCCACATCGTCGGCCAGCTATCCATGAGCAGTGCCAAGATCGAAAACTATGATGGTCCTGCTGTACAGGCTGATGGCCTTGCTGTCAATGCACCAATAATGCTGAACCAACTAAAGGCTACCGCGCATACCGAGGACGGTGCCGTTCGGCTACTGAATGCTCGCATCACTGGTGAGCTCAATCTCGTGAAAGCCATCCTGGGAAACGAGTTGGGCCCTTGCCTGGCGGCTGACGGACTCCACGTGGACGGCAATATTGTGGTCGGGGGACTCAATGCCGCGGGGCATGGGGAGCTTGGCACAGTTCGACTGGTCAATGTCCAATGCCGGGGCAGGCTTTCGGTCCGGGGAGCCCGAACGGTGGGAGCTACGCTGACCAATCGAGATGGCCCTGCCCTACGCGCGGACCGAATTCGGGTCGAGAGTGACGTCTTCCTGGCTGACCTGACAGCCAAGGGCAGCGGCAAGCGCGCGACGCTTCGCTTCCCCGGAGCCCACATCGCCGGCGACCTGACAGTGAATGGGGCTGTGACTGCAGTCGGTGAGCAACGTGAGCTTCTGGACCTGCAACACGCCAAGGTCGACGGACAGCTTTCCTTGTTCCATGAGCCTTTCTGGCAAGACGCCTTTGACCAGCCAAATGAGCACAGGCCGAGGCTTCTCCTCAATGGTTTCACGTACGCCGCCAAGTTTAAGAAGCCGCGTCCCGAAACGTGGCTGAAGGTACTGCAGACATGCATGCCACACTATGTCCCTCAGCCGTACCGGCAACTGGCAGAAGCACTCGGGGCCGACGGAGATGAGGAGCAGGCCAAGAGGGTCCTCATCGCCCAGCAGGACGCCCTTCACGCCACCTTGTCCGGTTGGTGGGCGAGGGTAGGACATCGGGTGTCCGGTATGACCGTGCGCTACGGCTATCGCTCTGGCCGCGCTCTAGCCGGCCTTGTCTGCGTGCTGGCCATTTCCTGGGTGGTCATGGTTGTAGCGGCAACCTTTGGGGTGCTGGTCCACTCTGCAAAGCATGGAAGCATCCATTGCGGCGTCGTCGAGAGCTTGGGAGAGGCTCTCAACCGGACCGTGCCTCTACTCAGGTTCTCCGTCTACGGCAACTGTGAACTAACTAGGGCCAAACCTGCACAAGCCGTGTACCTGGGGGCGCTGTTGCTGCAAGCTCTGGGCTGGGCCTTCCTCACGCTGTTCGTCGCTGGCTTCACGGGAATCATCCGCAAGCCAAATGCGTAAGGGCTCGCAGAAAAGCGTCCGCGCGGTGCCCGGTTGCGGCTTCGGCCACCCACAGATCAGCGCCAATCCCGACATCGATCATCGCCGACTCGCTGATCTGCAGCCCTAGCGTCGCCGGACCGCGGGGCCAAGCCGACCGCGTTTGAAGCCGATTCCGCACGACACATCCCAGTCGTCCTGACGCCGCGCCGTCGGAGCCGACGTCTTGTCCCGGGCGCGCTCAGGAGACGGGATCGCACGGGCAGCCATGCCCCTTGCGCAATCCCGCCCGGCTCCGCGGGCCCGTACACTCCGCAGCTGGCATCCCAACCCAGCGTCGCCGCGGGGGCGGCAGCGCGAGCCGAAACGCGACCTCCTCACGCCCGGCAGCGGGGCGGGGCAGACCTCACGCCGTCCAGGCCGGTCACCGCGCGACTGGCCCGCCGCGCTTCACGTGACGGGCGCGGCCGTACGCCGGCGGAGTGCCTGGCCGTTTCACGGCACTGTCGACACCGACGAGCAACCGGACGCCCAGCGACTGATCCGACCCCTGGACGGGGTGGAGCGGCGCGAGGCCGTCGCGCTGGCCGACAGCACGGTCCGCCTGGCCAGGGAGGTCCAGCGAATCGAGCAGGGCATGGGCCGTGGTGTGCGCGACGGCGAGGACTACTGCGCGGTCCTGCTGCTGGCCGCCAAGCTCGCCACGGCCATCCACGAAGCCCCCACCTGGCCCTGTTCTCCCCCGCGACCTAGGCGCAGCTGAAGCTGAGCCGGGACATCGCCGGCCGCCTAGCCGGGGCGCTGAACGACAACCCGTTCGTCCTGCACCCCGTGGACGCCGCGCCGGTACAGATCCGGGCGGCCGTGGCGCAGGCTCGCGCCGCCGCCCAGTTCCTGGCGGCCCAGTACAGCGACGGCGTCAGCCTCCGGCTCGCGGTGCAGGCGCTGTTCGAGGACGTGGGGTGGGGTGACGAGGACCGCACCGACGACGCCGAACAGGCGTGGCAGAAGCTGGGCGAGCATCTCGGGTTCGTCAGCACGCGCCCGGAGAAGCTGTACGGCACGGGCCCGGACAACCTGTGGGCGCTCTCGGCGGCGCGGCAGGCGGTGTGCGATCTGAAGACGGGGTGCACCACCGACACGATCGCGAAGAAGGACATGGACCAGCTCGGCGGCAGCGTCCGCTGGCTCAATCGTCACAACGCGGAGGTGGAGGCCCTGGGGGCTTCTTGGGCTCTCCATGCCTGACCATTGACGCCTGAACGCGATGTTTCAGCATTGAGATGCGAAGGCCAGCCGACGCGTAAGCCAAACCGTAAGCCAAACAGGGACCGCGCCGTGCTCCGGCATTCACTGCAATCTATAGTTTGAGTTGGAGGCGGAGATAAGTATTGAAGGCGCTGCCGCCGTCTGTCACATTAACTTACCGGGGACGAGTGAAGGGCCTGATGGGTTGATCAGACTACTCGCAGCGGTCTTCAGTATTGCGCTATGTCTCTTTGCCTGGGTATGGGTAGCGGTGACCCTGAAAGAAGGAAGTCAAGAGGGTCCCGTTGCTCTACTGACATTTGCGTTTACTCCACCTGTCGCGATCTTTGCGGGGTACACGCTTTATGGCACGTTGCGGATGCTGCGCCTTCAACGCACAGCTCAGGAAGTAGCAGATGATCTAGCGCTCAATGTTGAAAGGGTTGACGGAGTTCAATACCGCCAACTACTAGGCAGCGGCCATGAAGCTCCGAGGGGTCGTATCAACCTCTCTTTCAGTCAGACCGTCACACATCAAGCTGGTACGCGAATTGAACGGGGACTAGAGGACATCAGCGAGATTTATCTCCAAACACGACCCATCAGGGTAATCATCACTGGCTTGGCTGGTGGTCACCCTTCTGGTGCGGCAGATGCCCACCAGCCAGGCAGCCAAGATGCAGGTACAGGAAAAACCGTTCTGGCCTTATCATTGGTTCTCGATCTCGCCCGAAATCACAAATCCACGGGTCTTGTACCAGTATGGCTACCTGCCCCCTCCTGGCGTGGGCAAGAGATTAGCATTTGGATCAAGGATCGACTTCATGATGTGTATGGCCTTGGACGAGGAGACTCCGAACTCATCGTCGAAGCAGGCCTTGTTCTTCCAGTCATCGATGGCTTGGACGAGCTGGAGTCCGGCATTCTTCCTGGCTACAACGGACGTGCAGCGGCGCTGCTTCGCGCTCTCCAACGATTCGAGACAGGTGGTGAGTTGCGCCCGGCAGTGGTTACCTGTCGCCATGACTTCTATCAAGCTTTGGTCGATTCCGGGACCTCGTTTCGGGCCGACGCTCACATCACCTTGAACCGAATCAGTCCCGAGCTTGCTCGTCGATTTCTGGAGCATCGTGTAGCGGCCACTGCGGTGGGGCGGAGGCGCTGGGGTCCGGTCCTCAAAGCGTTGCAGATAGCTGCAGGTGATCCAGTTCAAAAGGCGCCCGGCGGCGCTGCCAGAGCTCATTCCGTTGCTAGCGCACTCGAAACCCCATGGCGTCTGATGTTGGCGGTCACTGTTTTTGA
Organism: Streptomyces sp. NPDC002144; assembly: GCF_053593695.1. Classification (NCBI taxonomy): domain Bacteria; kingdom Bacillati; phylum Actinomycetota; class Actinomycetes; order Kitasatosporales; family Streptomycetaceae; genus Streptomyces; species Streptomyces sp. NPDC002144. Next base: position 13,565 of record NZ_JBSFDB010000066.1, on the reverse strand, counting down.
AGAGCAGAAGGGAGGCTTGTACCTCCGCGACCCGGCCGCCCTCATCACACTCGCTATCAGCGGTCGTCTCCATAGGTACCTTCTCGATCGGTACATCGATGCCGCAGTGGCCGCACCTCATCACGCTAGAGAAGACATCGAGGTTTATAGGGGCAGACGCGGCGAGCCTAGGTTGCCGCGCTTGGACGCGGCAACTACCTGGGGTCAGCTGGCCCAAATCGCGGATTACCTGAATACAAACAGAAGACTGCAGCGCAAGGTTTGGGACCGTCGGCTGAGTGGTAGCGAGATTGTCCTGCATGAGCTGTGGCCTCTTGCAGGTGCGGGACGTGTCCGCTGGATCTCACGAGTGCTAGCTCTACTCTTGGTCCTCGTATTCGGCGCTGTCATGGTGTGGCTTGGCACTGCGACGCATCCTTGGACTGTAGTTGTTTGGGTAGTAGCAGTCGCAGCTTCATTTCTGAACAAGGCGTGGCCGCAGGCGCATCGGATCGAAGTTCGTCGACTTAGCCCTCGAACCGGTGGGCTTAGACTGCTTGCCGGCCTTGGGGCCGGCTGCTTGTCTTCGCTTTTGATTGGCTTGGTATTCGGCGCCCTCGGCTTCTTAGGTGGTCTTACGTTTGAGCTGGGTGGCGGACTCAAGGGCGGATTTTCAGCCGGTCTAGTTTTCGGCCTTTCTGGTGGTATCTGGGTTGGAGTTGCCACCGGCCTCACCTCCTGGCTCCTCGCCCCACAAAGCAAGCCCGTCACAGATCCTCGTGCGTTGGTGCGCGGTGACTGCATCACCGCACTTGTCTTCGGCCTGGCCTTCGGAATTTTAACGGGGCTTCTGGTCGGCTTCGCAGTAGGGCCTACAGCCGGGCTAGTAGTTGGAACCGTGGTTGTCCCGGTCATTGGGTTCGAGAACGAATGGGGTCAGGTGTCCATCCGGTATTTCGCATTCTTGCTGTGCACGCGTGGCAAACTTCCCTGGCGGCTGGGGAGATTCCTGGATAGCTGTTATCGGTTGGACATCCTACGTGTAGCAGGGGCTGCCTGGGAATTTCGGCATCGCGAACTTCAGGATCATCTTGCGAATTGGCCATCTCACCCGAACCGCTCGCAGTCCTGAGGGCTCGGAACTGGATCTTGCTGAGGTGTCCTGGTCGGGCGTGACCGACGGCTGGCGTCCCCGTTATGTTCTTCGCGGTTCCGCAATGGGGCCGCTGGCCTCCGGGCCCGGCATGACTGTGTCCCTGTCCGCCAGCCCCGTCCTCTTCCGGATCCCGGGCGACGAGACGGGCGCAGCCGACTTCATGGAGAGGTGGATCTGTACGCTGCGCAAACGGTCTCCGGCCGGGTGAGAGCCGGGCAGCGACGTGGTCTAAGAAGGCAAGGGTGGGTTCGCGTACAGCCGTGCTTGCGGGTGGAGGCTGCTGGAATCCGGTGCTCCACCAAGGTCATCGGGAACGCGCGCCCCATCGGAAGTCCTGGCCTTCTCGCGGTAGCGGCACTCGGGTACCGGCCGACGCCCAATGGAAGTAGCTGGGTTCTCGGTTGCCGCGATACGGGCCGAGTCGCGGAAGGCGCAGAGTGGAGCCTGTCTCCGGTAGCTGCAGCAGGTAGTCGGCATCGCCGGGGTGGCCCATCACGCAGGTGATCTCGCTGACCGTCCAGGCGGCCTGGTTCACCAGGTCCGTGCCTTTGGCGTTGAGGATCCGCTCGGCGAGCGGGCCGGCCTCGTAGTCGTCGGTCGGCTGCGCGGCGCCCACGACCATGAGCACGGCGATCTGTCCGGAGAGGGGGAAGAGTACGCCCTTGAGGTCGAGGATCGTGTCGTGCATGGGGACGTAGCCCTTGTCGTTGAGGACGAACCGAGGCGCGGCTGTGCCGCGGCGTATGAGGGCGTAGCGTGCGTTGGCCATCCACTGGCGTGTCTCTCGGAACGTGGTCTGCCGCTGGCGTTGCACGTGGTCATGTTCCGGGGCGGGCACGCCGTCTTCCTGGATGTAGGCGACGGCGACACGGTCGTAGTCGGGGTGTCGGATGGCCTGTGCCTGGATGTGCAGCAGGATGGTCATCCAGTCGTCCGTGGTGAAGCTGTCCTGCTCAAGGGCGCGGATCGCGGCGGGCAGAGCTCCCTCGTACTCCTGCCAGATGGTCTCGGCGAAGTCGGCCGGCAGATCGCTGGTCGGGGTGTACACGTCGTAGAGCCCGTACTGGTAGGCGATGTTCTCCGCCTTCAACGGCCCGAACACCTTCTTCGGCTCCTTCCGCCGGCGCACGCACACTTTCGCGTGCCGGAGGCCGCGGACCGTCTGGCCCGTCTCCGGCATGCCGAAGCCGCCGATCAAAGCTGCGGGCAAGTAGTGCGGTTTGGGAGCCATACGCGCCATTGTGCCCTCCACCACTGACACGCCTGGCCGGCCCCGAAGGCGTCGCGCTCCACCGCTGCCGGCGACGGCGTGGCGACGTCACGGACCGGGCTCACCGACGTCGCCCGTGCTGGTACGAGCAGACGGGAGGGTGCTGCCGTTTCGGGCCCGCCGAATTGGATAAAGAGGCGGAATTCCGTGACCTCAGCGGGTGTGACCTGTGGTGATGAGAGATGAAGGCATCCTATGAGAGGGGTACGTCCGTGTGGACACAGGTGCCGGAATGGGGTTGATCGGCCTGGCCCGCCGGGCTGGGCAGGTGCCACGATCGAGGCCTCGCCAAGGCCCGCGGGTAGCTCGCCCGCAACAGCCGTGGGCCGAGCCGTATCTGTTGCACTATCAATTCAAGGAGCACCATGTTCGTCTTCTCCGCCCGTCTGGCCACGGCCGGTGCGGACGTCGCGGTGGCCGCCGAGTGCGGCATCGCGGACCCGCGCGCCGACCGCCTCCCGGCCCGTGACGCCGTCGTCATCGTCATCGTCGTCCTGGCCGTCACCATGCTGGCCGCGACCGGCCACGAGGTGCCCGCCGTGCTGAGTGTGCTGGCGGGCGCGGGCGCCGGGCGGCTCGCGCGTGCCCGGCCGGGGCTGCGTATGAACGTGGACCACCTGTTCGGCAGGGTGCTCTGAGATGGCCGGCCGGCCGCTCAGCCCCGTCCCGGTCAGCACGCCCCCTGCGCTGCGGACTCTCGTCCAGCGGCTGCGCGACGCCAAAGAGGCCTCGGGCGAGACCTTTGAGACGCTCGCGAAGGACAGCAAGATCTCGCAGAGCGTCGTACGCCGTGCCCTGGCAGGAAAGGGCGTGCCCCTGCTGGCGACCGTGAAGGCCATCGCCCGCGCCTGCGACCGCAAGGAGGATGACCTGGCACGGATCTGGTACGCCGCGAAGGCGGAGGAGATCCTGCCGGGTGCGCGGAAGCTGGGCCCGATGATGGTCAGCTCGCCTGCCGAGTTCGTCGAGGCGATGATCTTCCTGCGGATCGAGGGCGGGTATCCGCCGCTGCACCAGCTCGAGAAGACGGCGGGCAGCGCCGAGGACGGCCGGAGACGGTTGCCGCACTCGACCCTCCACCTCGTCCTGCACAGACAGATCCCTCCCACCGAGAAGCTGTTCACCGCCTTCATGGAAGCCCTGACCGTGCCTGCCGCCCACAGGCGGAACTGGCTGGAGGCCCATCGCCGTCTCTTCGCCGACGTCCCCGCGCGGCGCGCCTGGGGACAGCCGCCTCCCCCCGTCGTACGCGATGAGCCGGCTGCTCTCACCTCCTGCGAGGCCGCCGACCGTGCACTCACGCGGATGGAGCACGACGAGGAGATCAAACGGAGAACCGGACAGCTGAAGGAGCCGGACGACTACGAACTCCTCGGCCTCGGCCACCTCAACTCCTCAGCGTCCGACTACCAGTGGCCGGATGCGGCAGAGCTCGCCGCCTGGGAGGCCGAGGCAGCGGCCCAGCCGCCTTCCCAGACGGATGTCGACCTGCGCGAGAAGCTGCGCGCGATGATCGACCGCAGCGAACCCGCCTGACGCGCGGGGTCGGCCAGTCACCTCGCACCAGCCGGTCTCAGCGCAGCGGTTCCCAGCAGCATGTCAGCGCTGCACGGCTCGGCGAAGCCAGGGCTGGAAGCAGGAAGAAGCGTCTGGGGAGAACTGTGACAGCAGGGCATTGCGGACCGTGCCGCTGGCCAAGGAGCTGGCCTCGTCCCTGATCAACCAGGCGCGGACAGGGCTGGATGAAAATCAGGCGGACAACTCTGCGGCCGCGGCGGCAGGGCCGAAGACGCGGCCGGCTATGCGCAAGGCCAGCCGAGAGTGGTGCACAGGTCCTCAAGGACCTGCCGGTCGGCTGCGGTCAGATGGGGTGAGAGACCGACGCCGATGTCGATCAGGCCCAGCTGGTCCAGGCTCTGGCGCATGACGGCCAGCCCGGCAAAGGGGTAGTCGGGCGTGAAGTACTCACAGGCGGCGAGTCGCGCGGCCCACACGCCGCCGGGACGCATCCACGCTGCACCGTAGCGGGAGACGTCGACCGCGAGGAGCACCGGCGCACCGTCCAGGGAGCGGCCCTGGGCCGCCTTCTGCGCGCCGCGGCCGGCTTCGAACGCGGCGTACTCGGCCGCGCCCAGCGGGCCGTCAAGTATCCCGGCGGTGACTTCCCAGCCCACCGCGCCGTTTCCCGGACAGACCTGGACAGTTATCTCCACAGGTCCCGCGTTCTTCGGGTCCTCGACCCGGATGACCTCGGCTACGGCCGGGCTGCCCGTGCCGAGGGCATCGGCCTGGGTGCGCACGACCGCCGCGGCCTGGTCGGCGACTTCTGGCTGCAGACGGCTGGGATAGCGGTCGAAGGCCAGATCCACGTCGAACCGGCCGCCGTTGGCCGCCTCCACGCGCTCGACGAGTTCGTTGATGCTCTGCGGTGCCCGGGCTGTGACCTCGACCCCGGCCCAGATGGCGCCGGACCTGGTAAGCAGGAAGTCGGGGTTCACAATCTTGGTGTCCCCGAGCTCGTAGGCGATCCCAGCATCGGCGAGGGCGAGGGCGAGCGCGAACTCGGCCCGCATCTCGAGAAGTTGCCCCATTGAGGTCAGCTGCCCGAACTCCGCGATCTTCCTGCGCCAGCGAGGATCGCCGGCGGCCGTGGCGTCGAGTGCGGCCGCCATCGTCTCCAGGGCGTCCAGCCCGACGAGGACAGCCGGGTTCGTCCTTGCGGCGGCTTCCATGACCCGTACGGGGTGAGTGGGCGAAGCGCCGGTGAGCCACCGCTGGAGCACCGGGCGGGAAGCGGAGGACTGGGAAGTGTCGTTGGTCATCGTGCCGATCTCCTCGATCTCGCCCGGCCGGTGACCGGGGGTGGGCAAGCCGCCGGTGGGATCAGGTCGACCGTCCCGGTGCCGGTGGACCGCGTCCGCAACCGTCAGAAGCAGGACTCCCCCGACAGCAACCGACGTTCGACAAGACCGATTATCTCGGGCGTCATGCCTGCCGGCGTCGCCGCGGTGGCCGCGCCTGCCGCCATCCTCGCCGCCGTCATTGCTATCGGTGAACGCCGTTGAAAGGCGATGCCCAGTCGGATTGTGCCGCTGGTGGCGGTGGACTACAGCGGGCCTCTGCCGGCCTGGATGGGCGCCGCCATCCGCCGGCGGCGCGGTGACAGCGGGCCGCCCGGGTGGAGGGACGATCTGTGACGGCTGCGGCGGGAACAGCAGCGCGCCTCGCGTCGCTGGCGAACTGGGGACCGCGCCCGCTATGCGGTTCCGCCTTTAGCCCAGGGAAGCCACCGCCTGCGGCCGACCGCCGGGGTCTCGCGCCCTCCGGCAGAGGGCGTGTCCTGTTCTCCTCCTGAGTGGGCCTGGCCGAGCACAGCGGCCTGCACGGCCGGCCAGTTCTGCGTGCGCCACCAGCGGAACAGGTCGCCGGAGGCGATCACGGGAAACGGGAGCGCGTCGAGGACCCTACGCTGATACACCTCAGCCGGGCGTTCGGTGGGGTCGAGGCGATGCTGGTGGTTGACGATCAAGGCAGCGCAGGTGACGGGCTGACCGGGCCGGAGTTGCGGCCATTTCTCCAGATGGCGTTGAAGCTGCGAGATCAGTTTCTCCCCCGCGTTCCCCGCGGCGGCCTTCACCTCGACCAGGCAGGTGGACCCGTTCAGTACGGCGAGCAGGTCGGCGGACAGGGGGCCGCCCAATTCTTCGTCCAGATCAGTGACGGCGAAGCCGGCTGCACGCAGTACCACGGCCACGGCGTCTTCCAGCTCCTTGGCGCTGCCGTACAGCAGACCGGACCGCATGGGTTCGGCCTCCTGTCGCGCCCGCTTCAGTTCGCCCTCCAGGCGGGCTTTGTCCTCCAGGTAGCGGCGCTCCAACTCTTCGCGGGCGCTGCGTGCTTGCGTCTCCGCGGGTGTCTCCAGGGCGGGATCGACATGGTGGCGTGCACGGACGCGGCGCAGTGCGGCCGGTACGTGCTCGGGAAGGGCGCGCTGGACGAGCCAGTCGACCACCTGGTTCCAGTCGACCCCGTCAGGGATCACGTACCAGATCTGCTGCCCGTCGCCGGACGTCCAGCGTGCGACGACGGGCTTGTCCAGGCTGTCGACGAGGATCGGCACCAGTTCGCCCTCGGGCTCGCGAACCGTCGTTCCGCGCGGGCCTTCCAAGGCGCTCGCCTGCAAGGTCATCGCCCACCAAGGTGCATCGGCGGGGCGGTTGAGCAGTCTCAGTCCTAGGTCGCGGTCGGCCGCGTCCAGGCCGGGGGCCAGGGAGACTTCCGCCTCCGCGAGCAGCCGCTCGCCGACGATCGCGCCGGCGAAGTTGCGGAAGTCCACGCGGCCGCCGGGCCGGCCGAAGACCGACCACCCGCGGTCCTCGTCATCGTCCGCCGTGCCCATCGTGGCGATGATGAGCGCGGGCTCGCCGCGCGAGGCCGCCCCGGATAGGAACCTGTTGAACTCGTTGGCGCCGCGATTTGAGAAGTGGCTCGGGTTGATGGCGGCGGCGCAGGTGCTGGTGTCCGTGTCGAGCCAGCGCGGCTCGGCCCCATGCTTGGTCCAGGAGATGCCCGCGTACTTGGCCGAGGCCGCGTAGCGGTCGCGTACGTAGTCGTTGGTCTGTGGACCGGGCTTTTCCATCGGGGCGGGGTCGTGGACAGCGATGTGTACGGGGACGAGCCCGTTGGGAGACGAGGTGTGCGCGGCCATAGCCGAACCGTAGCGGCCCGGTGCGACACCGCCGCCAGCAGAACACAGCCCTACTCGCGCCGGTGGTACGGGGTCGGCAGCCTTGCCGCGCGGGGACACGCCAGCACGCCGAGCGGCAGGGGAAGGAGCCTGCGTGGGTTCTGACCTGCTCTTTCTCGATAACTGTCATCCGTGAGGTAATTGCCGATGACCCTGTTCGAAGTGCAGGAATGGCTCGGACACCGGACTCCCGAAGCCACCGCCCACTACGCGAAGATCACCCCGAACACCCTCGCCCGGGCCTACAACGACGCCGGCTACTTCGCCCGCAACGTCCGCACCGTCGAAGTCCTCGTCGACCGCGACGCCGTCGCGTCCGGAGCCGCCGCGAACGGCGACCCCTGGCAGTACTACGACCTCGGCCACGGCTGGTGCACCTACACGTTCTTCGAGCAGTGCCAGCACCGCATGGCCTGCGCACGCTGCGACTTCTACACCCCGAAGGCCTCCAGCAAGGGCCAGCTCCTGGAGGCCAAGGAGAACCTGCAGAAGATGCTCGCCGCCATCCCCCTGACCGACGACGAACGCGCTGCCGTCGACGACGGCCAGGCGGCCCTCGACCAGCTACTGGAGCGACTCACCGACGTCCCCACGCCAGCGGGTCCCACTCCGCGTCAGATCGGTGTTCCCGCCACCGCGACCCTGCTGCCGATCGTCGACGTCAGGCAGGGCAAACCAGCAGGAAGTTGACAAAGCTGATTCCACAGAACGCCGTGGGACCGCATCTACGCATTCTTCCGCCGCTGGCGCGACCATGGCCTGGTCAAGGAGTTCCACGACCGGTTGCGTGCGATGGTCCGCGAGGAGCTGGGACGGGACGCGCAGCCGACGGCCGCAGTGATCGACTCGCAGTCCGTCAAAGCGGACGCCGTCGTCGGCTCGGACAGCCGGGGCTTCGACGGCGGCAATTATATGGGGGCGTCGGTTATGGCGAGTTCGGGTGGCTATGGCTGGCTGACGTTGGCGAATTCGGAACAGGGATGTCATAACGGCGGCCTTGCGCGGTCTCCTTCGAAGAGGTTCTCGAAGGAGGCACGCTCATGGTCAGGGCAGCGACAGATGGTCGGTATCCGGTGCGAGTGTCGGGGCCGCTGGCCCTGTTGGTTCATCCGTTCCGGTTGGAGTTGATGCAGCACGGGTTCACGCCGCGGTCCTCCGAGGATCGCGCATACATACTGGCGGACCTGAGTCGGTGGCTGGAACGTGAAGGGCTGGATCCAGGGCAGTTGACCGCCGAGCGGGTCGGGGAGTTCGTGCAGGCACGGCGGGACGCCGGGCACCGACGGTGGCTGACGGACCGGTCGTTGCGGCTGATGCTCGGCTTTCTGCGGGACGCTGGTGCCATCCCGCCGCAGGAGCACGGCACGGTCGAAAGCCCGGTCGAGGGTGTGCTGGAGGAGTACCGCAGCTATCTGCTGCGTGAGCGGCGGCTCGGCGAGGGTACGGTCCGCGGACGTGTCGACGTCGCCCGCAGGTTCCTGACCGCACAGCTCGTCGAGGGCCAGCTTCGGCTGGACCTGCTGAGCCCCGAGTCGGTGGTCGGCTTCGTCCTGGATACCTCGAAGCAGTACGCCACCGGATCGATGAAGGGGGTGACGTCGAGTCTTCGGACACTGCTGCGGTTCCTGTTCGTGACCTCGGCCGTTGACCGGGACTTGGCCGCGGCGGTGCCGTCGGTCGCTGGATGGCGGCTGAGCCGGCTGCCGGCCGGCACGGACGTGGTGCCGGTCCTGCTGGGAAGCTGCAATCGGACCACCGTAGTGGGGCGGCGGGACTTCGCGGTTCTGCTGTTGATGGCACGGCTGGGCCTGCGGGCGGTCGAGGTGTCCCGGCTGTGTCTGGAGGATCTGGACTGGCGCGGCGGCGAACTGGTGGTCCGGGGAAAGGGCGGACGGGTCGACCGGATGCCGCTGCCCGCGGATGTCGGCGCCGGGCTGGCCGACTGGCTGCGGCACGGCCGGAGGCCGTCCGTGTTCCGCGAGGTGTTCCTGCGCACCGTCGGCCCGGACGCGCCAATGGCACGGCAGTCCGTGGTCATGGTGCCGCGCTGCGCTTCACGCCGCGCCGGCATACCTGTCGTCGCCGCGCACCAACTGCGACACCGCGCCGCCTGCCAGGTGCTGGCCGGCGGCGGAACCCTCGGCGAGGTCACGCAACTGCTGCGTCACCACAGCGAGGACACCACGGCGATCTATGCCAAGGTCGACATGGCGGCGCTGGCACCGGTCGTGCGTCCCTGGCCGACGGCGAGCGAGCGGTGAACGGCATCCGGGACCACGCCGAACGCTATCTGACGATCCGCCGGAACTTGGGCTACAAACTCAAGGTCGAGGGCCGGATGCTCGGCCAGTTCGTCGGCTTCCTGGAGGAGCGCGAGGACTCGCACCTGACGGTCCAGGCCGCACTGGAGTGGGCCGTTCTGCCGGACGGAGCCGATCCGGCCTGGTGGGCGGCCCGGCTGACGGTGGTCCGCGAGTTCGCCCGCTTCCTGGCGACTTTCGATGAACTCACCCAGATCCCGCCGCCGGGCCTGCTGCCCCGTGACGCCGGTCGAACGACGCCGCCGTATCTGTATTCGCAGGCGGAGATCACCGCGCTGATCCACGCGGCCCGGCACCTGGCCCACCCCCTTCGCGCGGCGACGTTCGGGTCCTTCATCGGGCTCATGGCCGCGAGCGGGATCCGCACCGGAGAGGCGATGGGACTGGACCGGTCCGACCTGGACCTGGACCGCGGCGTCCTGCTGGTGCGGGGAACCAAGTTCGGCAAGTCCCGGCTGGTCCCACTGCACCCCACCACCGTCGAGCAACTCGCCGACTACCAGCGCCGACGCGACGAGTTGTGTCCACGCCCGTCCACCGAGGCGTTCTTCCTCTCCGGAGCCGGCACCCGGCTCAACCACACCAACGCCAGCAAGACCTTCACCCGCCTGCTGAAGACCGCCGCCATCAACGCCCCGGCCGGCGCGGCCAAGCCCCGCCTCTACGACCTGCGCCACACGTTCGCCGTCACCACCTTGGTGAACTGGTACGCCGCCGACGCCGACGTCGCCCACCGGCTCCCGGCACTGTCCACCTACCTCGGACACGTCAGCCCGGCAACCACCTACTGGTACCTGCACGCCTGCCCGCAGCTGATGACAGCCGCGGCCGAACGCCTCGACCGGACCTGGAAGGAATCACCGTGACCACTCTGGCCTCTGTCATGCAGGGCTTCTTCACCGAACGGCTGGCCCAGCGCCGGGTCAGTGCCCACACCGTCGCGGCTTACCGCGACACGTTCCGCCTCCTGCTGGAGTACGCCCGCCGGCAACTCGGCCGCCCGCCGTCGGCGCTGGAGCTTACCGAGATCGACGCCGTGTTCGTCGGCGGCTTCCTGGACCATCTCGAACACGACCGGAACAACAGCGTGACCACCCGAAATGCCAGACTGGCCGCGATCCACTCGCTGTTCGCCTATGCCGCCTACCGCTGCCCGGAACACGCCCTGCTGATCCAGCGCGTCCTGGCGATCCCGCAAAAGCGCCGCGACTGCACACTCGTGTGCTTCCTCAGCCACGAGGAGACCGGGGCGCTGCTGGCGGTCCCGGACCAGTCGACCCTCCTGGGGCGACGGGAACACCTCCTGCTGCTGGTCGCGACACAAAGCGGACTGCGCGTCTCGGAGCTGACCGCACTCACCTGCGCCGACGCCGAACTCGGCACCGGCGCCCACCTGCGCTGCACCGGCAAGGGCCGCAAACAGCGCTGCACCCCGCTGACGAAACCCACCGCCCGCCTGCTCCAGCGATGGATCACCGCCCGCAACGCAGCCCCGGACGCCCCGCTGTTCCCCAACCGCGTCGGCGGACACCTCAGCCGCGATGCCGTTGCCGACCTCCTCCGCAAGTACCTGCCCGCTGCCACGAAGCGATGCCCGGCCCTGGCCAGCAAGAACGTCACCCCGCACACTCTTCGCCACACGGCGGCCATGGCATTGCTGACTGCCGGCGTCGACACCTCCACCATCGCGCTCTGGCTCGGACACGCGAGCACCAAGGCCACCGACGTCTACCTGCACGCCGACCTGGCGATGAAGGAACGTGCCCTGGCCCGCACCGCACCCCGCGACACCGCCGCCAAACGCTATCGGCCAACCGACAGCCTGCTCACCTTCCTGGAGAACCTGTAGTTATCGCCGGCCTCAGCCCCTACACACCGCCATCCACCAGCTCCGATCGGCCCGACCCGCCATAACCGACGCCCCCAGATAATTCCCTTTATCCCGGCACCGGGATAAAGGAAAGCTCATCAACGGCCGCAAACGGCACGTCCTGGTCGACACCCTCGGCCTGCTGCTGGGTGTGATGGTCACCGCCGCGGATGTCGGCGACCGCACAGCGGCCCAGGTCCTGCTCAAGCAGGTCGCAGGCGCCCACCACCGCCTCGAACTGGTCTGGGCCGACGGCGGTTACACCGGCAGCCTCGTCGAGTACTGCCTGGCCACGTTCGCCCTGGTCCTGGCGATCGTCAAACGCAGCGACGACATGCGCGGCTTCGTGGTGCTGCCCAAGCGGTGGATCGTCGAGCGCCTCTTCGCCCACCTGATGCGAAGCCGCCGCCTAGTGCGCGACTTCGAGCGGCGCACCACCAGCGCGGAGGCGATGATCTACTGGTCGATGACCCTGCTCATGACCCGCCGCCTGGCCCGGCCACACCCGCAGCGAGGGTGAACCGGCCCGGCTGCCGTTCGGCCAGCCAACCCCGCGCGACCAGGCGTTTCGCCTTCGACCGCAGTGCCTCCACCCGCGCCGGCACCACGTCCATGCCGAACGCCGCGGCCATCTCTTGGCAGGTCAACGGCCCTTGACGGAGCCGGTCCCGGTCCGCGAGCGCCGTGAGGATGCGCTGGTAGTCCACCGACAGCACCGACCAGGCCAGCCCCTCACACCACACCGGCACCCGCGACTTCGACTTCGCCGCGGTCGGCACCTGCGACGTCCTTCCGGTCTGCTCCTCGGCGGCCGGCACGGTCTCTTCGGCCGGGGCGTGGTCCTGCCCGCTCTCGTCTACGGGGGCCAGCACCTCGCCGACCCGCGAGCAGGCGATGGCCCACTCCTTCCATTCCCGCTCGGCCACGGCCAACTCGGCCTGGATGCGGTCGGCTGCCTCCCGCAGTTCGTTCACACGACGGCGAGCACCCAGTTCACGCTGTTCCAACAGCCCGACCACCGACGGCATCCACGACCTCCCGGAGAGCGACAGCACGACAGGCCACAACTCCCACGGGATCACCGACCCTATGCCCGACCAGCGGAAACGCAGTCCTCAAGTCCGGAAAGACAACAGCTACTCACCTTGCTTTCGGGTCAGAGTCCTTCCAGACGAGCACAGGCCCGACCGTGCTGGTGACGGTGACAGGCTGACAGTTCTGGTTCAGCGCAGCCGCACCCGCATGCCGCGATCCTTGCCGCTGGCGCCGGTGGGCATCCTGCTCGCGTGCCTGCACGCGCGGCTCGAAGCCGACACCGTAGAGCCCCAGGGGGCGACCGGCGCCCCGGAAGGGTGGGCCTCGGCGTTGTCACTTGCGGCTGGTAGAACTGCCATGCAGATCAAGGGCGCTGGACGCGCGGGATACCTCGTATGGCGGGAGCAGGCAGGCACGTGCGGACCAAGGACAACCACCTCACCGAGCTCTACGGACTCCCCGCCTTCACGTTCCCCGAGGAGCGGGACGCGGCCGGCGTCGTGCTGCCCGAGGCCGACGCCGTGGCCTGGCGGATCGGATACGAGCGATGGACTTCCGGCGAGCTGTGGGAGGACACCTTCGAGCGGCTGTGCGCGGCCGTGGACAGCGCGCGCATCCGCGCGCTGATCATCGGCATCTGGGGAGACCCGGAGGACACCGAACCCGTCGAGGTCATGGAGGCGTTCCTGGGCGCGCAGGACCGGCTGACCGGGCTGCGATCCCTCTATTTCGGCGACATCACCGACGAGGAGTGCCGGATCTCCCGGATCGGCCAGACCGACGTCACGCCGCTGCTCGCGAGCTATCCGGCCCTGGAGGAGTTCTCGGTCCGGGCCGGCGAGTCCTACGACATGAAAGGGCTGCACCCGCTCAGGTTCCCCCGCATACGCCACGACGCGCTACGCAGGCTCGTCGTCGAGAGCGCGGGGCTGCGCGGCCACGTCCTGCGCGGGGTGGGCGAGAGCGAGCTGCCCGCGCTGGAGCATCTCGAACTGTGGCTGGGGGCGCGCGAGGACGGGGGCGACGGCGAGATCGCCGACCTCGCGGGGATCCTGTCCGGGAACCGGCTGCCGCGGCTGCGGAGCCTCGCCCTGCGTAACAGCGAGATGCAAGACGAGGTCGCGGCGGCTGTGGGGGCCGCGCCCATCGTCGCCAGCCTCGACGTGCTCGACCTGTCGCTCGGCACG
>NZ_JBSFDB010000065.1:0-41749 GCF_053593695.1 Streptomyces sp. NPDC002144 | reverse complement strand
AGGACTTGCCCGCGCCTCGCAGTTCGACGATCGGGCCGTCCCCGCCCTCCGGCGGGGTGTCCGCGAGGATCGCTCCGTGGGTTCCGGTTCCGTTGCTGGATGTCATGAGCTCACCTCCTGGTCGCCGACTGGCGGACCCACAGATTGATCATCACGGCGCCGAGCAGCATGACGCCGAGGAAGGCCTTGAACCAGTCGGGGTTCCAGCCGGCGAAGACGATGCCCTGGTTGACCATGCCGAACATGAACGCGCCGAAGACCGGGCCGATGGCGGAGCCGTAGCCGCCGGTCAGCAGACAGCCGCCGATCACCGCGGCCGCGATGTAGATGAGCTCCTGGCCCACGCCCTCGCCGGACTGGACGGTGTTGAAGGTGAAGAGCTGGTGCATGCCGACGAACCAGGCGCCGAAGCCGACCAGCATGAACAGGGAGATCTTGGTGAAGGTGACGGGCACACCGACGGCGCGGGCGGAGTCCTTGTTGCCGCCGACCGCGAAGATCCAGTTGCCGTACCTGGTGCGCAGCAGCACCCAGGTGGCCAGGGCGGCGAAGACCAGCCAGTACACGACGGTGATCTTGACCTGGACGCCTCCGACGTCGAAGGACGAGGCGAAGACCTTTTTGGCCTGGCCGAAGCCGTCCATGTCGCTGATGTCGTCGGTGGCGACGTTCCCGGTGATCAGCTTGGTGGCGGCGAGGTTGACGCCCTGGAGGATCAGGAAGGTGCCCAGGGTGACCAGGAAGCTGGGCAGACCGGTCCTGACGACCAGCCAGCCGTTGAGGAAGCCGATCGCAAGCGACACCAGAAGGGCGACGATCACACCGACCCATACGTTCATGGTCAGCTGGAAGCTGAGCATGCTCGCGGTCAGCGCGGAGGTGATCACCGCGACACCGGACGACAGGTCGAACTCCCCGCCGATCATCAGCAGGGCGACCGGCAGCGTCATGATGCCGATGGTCGACGACTGGTAGAGGACGGTCGCCATGGAACCGCCGTCGCGCACCGGCGGGGCGGCGATCAGGAAGAAGACGTACACCGCGGCGGCACCGAGGAACACACCGACCTCGGGACGTGCCAACAGGCGGACGGCCAGGGGACGTTCGGCCGTGCGGCCGTCCGTCTCCCGGCGGCCGGGGGCCGGCGGTGACTTCACCGCCGGCTCGGCATGCTGGGTCATGCTCATCACCTGGTGCCCTTCGCGGCGAACTGGGCGACCTGGTCGACGTTGGTCTTGTCGATGAAGGCGGGGCCGGTCAGGACGGGGGCCGTGGAGCCGCCGCTGAAGTTGCCGTTGGTCTTGTACAGCCACAGGGCGTCGACGGCGAGGTAGCCCTGGAGGTAGGGCTGCTGGTCGACGGCGAACTCGACGCTGCCGTTCTGCACGGCCTTGACCAGGTCCTTGTTGAGGTCGAAGGTGGCGATCTTGGCCTTGGAGCCGGCGTCGGAGAGGGACTGCACGGCCGTCAGGGCGATCGGGGCGCCGAGGGTGACGACCTGGTCGATGGAGGAGTCCTGCTTCAGCTTGGCGGTGATGGTCGACTTCACCGAGGGCATGTCGGTGCCGTTGACGTAGAGGACGTCGGTCTTGCCGGAGAAGCCCTTCTTCAGGCCCGCGCAGCGGGCCTCGAGGGCGACCTGGCCCTGTTCCTGGATGACGCACAGGGCGTGCTTGGCGCCGAGCTGGTTGAGCCGCTGCCCGAAGGCCTGGCCGGCGATGTTCTCGTCCTGGCCGAAGTACTCGAGCATGCCGAGCTGCTTCCAGTCGGAGACGCCGGAGTTGAAGCCGACGACGGGGATGCCCGCGGCCTTCGCCTTGGCGACGACGTCCTTCATGGCGTCGGGCTTGGCGGCGGTCAGGGCGATGCCGTCCACCTTCTGGTCGATCGCGTTCTGCACCAGGTTGGCCTGGTTGCCGGCGTTGGGGTCCGAGGAGTAGACGAGCTTGATGTTGTCCTTGGCGGCGGCGGCCTGGGCGCCCTTGCGGATGAGGTCCCAGAAGGTGTCGCCGGGGGAGGCGTGGGTGACCATGGCGACGGTCATGCGCGGAGTGGTGGCCTTGCCCGCGGCGGCGGCGCCGCCTCCTTCCTCGGACTTCTTGCCGCCGGAGCTGCTGGAGCAGGCGGTGACGAGCAGGGTGGCGGCCAGGGCGGTCGCGGTCAGGGTGATGGCTCGGTGACGTGTGTGCATGTCCCTTGCACCTCGCTGTACTGATCAGGGAAACGGGATATCGGCTCGAACGGGGCGCTCCACCCGTTCCGGCGGCGGGCGAGCGGCTTGGGAGCGCCTGGTGCGGCGGCGGGGTGTCGTGTGCGGCAGGCGGGGGTGGTGCTCCGCTCAACGATGTGACTAGCGCGCGTTACTAGCGCGCGCTAGGTGCTCGTACTATGGAGCGCCCCCCAGGTGATGTCAATAGATTTGTCAGGACGTATCGACAAGGTGTCCTGTACAGACGTCGGCCCGCCCGCGTCGAGCGGACGGGCCGGAGTGGTTCCTGCCGCCGCCGGGGGCGAGCCCGGCGCTTCTGTGATCGCGTTCAGTCCCTGGAGCCGGCCACGGACGGATCCGCCAGCTCGTAGCGCAGCACGCCACCCGTCGCCGGGAAGGTGTCCGGCAGGAAGGCGGTGCCGGCCGGGCGGCCGTCGAGGGTCAGGGACCGTACGCGCGAGGTCGTCGCGGACGCCCGCGGGGCCAGGACCGTGAAGGTGACCCCGTTGCCGCGGTGGACGGTGACGGCGGGGAACAGCGGGCTGGCGAGGGCCAGTTGGGGGCTTCCCGGGATGTGCGGGTACATGCCGAGGGCGGCCCACACGGCCCAGGACGACATGGCGCCGAGGTCGTCGTTGCCCATCAGACCGTCGGGGCGGTCGGCGTACAGGCTGGTCAGCACCCGCCGCACGGTGTCCTGGGCCCGGTCGGGACGACCCGCCGAGTCGTAGGCCCACGGGGTGCCGAAGGACGGTTCGTTGCCCAGGTAGGCGTACGGCTTGTCGGGACCGGCGTTGAGCCGGGTGAAGAAGGCGTCCAGACGGGCGGTGACGGCGGCGTGGCCGCCCATAGCGGCGAACAGGGCGGGCAGCTCGTGCGGGACCATCCAGGTGTACTGCGCCGCGTTGCCCTCGACGTACTCCGCGCGCTGGGCCGGTGTGAAGGACGGCCGGCTGCCGTCGGCGGCGCGGGGCTGGAGGTAGCCGCTCGCGGGGTTGAACAGCGCGCGCCAGTTGCCGGCGGCGCGCGTCAGGGCCGCCTCGCTGTCCGTCTCGCCGAGGCGGCCCGCGAGACGGGCGAGGGCGCCGTCGGCGACGGCGTACTCGAGAGTGGTGGACGCGCTGCCCCAGACCCCCTTGGTCGCGGTGGGGACGTAACCCAGGCTGTCGTACCGCTCATGACCCGGTCGCTGCCTGCTGTCGTGCCGGCCCGCCAGCGCGGTCCGCAGCAGGCCCTCCGCGTCGAAGTCGGTGGCGCCGAAGGCGTGGATCGAGGCGGCGATCGCGGGCAGCGGGTCGCCGACCATGACGCCGGTACCGCCGTTGGCCACGGTCCAGCGGTCGAAGTACCCCGCCTGGCGGCCCTGTTCGAGGATCGACTGGGCGATGTCGGAGGCCTCGCGCGGGGCGAGCAGGGCCAGCAGCTGGACCTGGGAGCGGTAGACGTCCCAGCCGGAGAAGTCGGCGTACTGCGCGTGTCCGGGGCGAGTGCGGTGGACGAGGCCGTCCATTCCCGGGTAGCGGCCGTCGGCGTCGCTGAGGACACTCGGGTGCAGCAGCGAGTGGTACAGCGCGGTGTAGAAGATCCGACGCTGCTTCTCGGTGCCGCCCTGCACGGCGATCCTGCCGAGCCAGGTGTTCCACAGGTCGTGGGTCGAGCGCCGTACGGTGTCGAAGGAGCGGTTCTTCTGCTCCACCAGGGCGTTGGCGCGCGCGGAGCCGACGCTCACGAAGGAGATGCCCACCCGGGCGGTCACCGTACGGGTGCCGGGCGCGAAGGAGACGTACGCCCCGGACCTCTTGCCGTCCAGGGGCTCGGCGGTGGCGAAGGGATGGTCGAAGACCGCGTGGAAGTAGAGCCGGTAGCGGTTGGACTTGCCGCAGAAGCCGCCGCTGTCGGTGTGTCCCGACAGCGTGCGGGATCCGATGGCGATCTCTCCGGTGGCGCCGTTGAACGCCCGGGCCGCGTCCACCGTCAGCGCGGCCGGCTCGGTGCCGTCGGCCGGGTAGGTGAAGCGGGCGACGCCGGAACGCCGGGTCACGGCGATCTCCGTGTGGATGCCGTTGTCGAGGCGGACCCGGTAACTCCCGGGCGAAGCGCCCTCGTTGACGTGGGAGAAGGTGGCGAAGCGGGCGGCCTGGTCCGGGTCGGGGCGGCCGGTGAGCGGCATGAAGGGGATGTTGCCGTAGTCGCTGCAGCCCGCGCCCGAGATGTGGGTGAGGCTGAAGCCCCGGATCCGGTTGTCGGGGTACGCGTAGCCGCCGTGCTGGTGCGTGACCGTGTCGGGGCTCCACTGGATCCCGCCCAGCGGCGCCGAGGCGCCGGGGAAGGTGTTGCCCCCGCCGCCGCCGTGACCGAAGTCGACGCCGCCCGGTGCCGTGCCGACGAAGGGGTTGACGTAGCCGGCCGGGTCGTCGGTGAGGCGCGGGGTGAGAGGCGCCGCGTGGACCGGTGGGGCCAGCAGCACGGCCGAGGCCAGGGCGGCCGCGAGGGGGTGCAGGCGCAAGAAGCTCTCCTGGAAGCGGTCGGGCGTCGTGCTGTCGTACGACGACGGTCCGCTCACGGTCGCCTCCGGGAGGCCCGATCGCGTGACACCTGGCCGCGGCACGCCGAATAATCAGGCTCACGGCTTAATCAGGCTCCCGGCGCAATGACCCGCCGGGTCGACGGCATGGGATTGCGGCGCGGCAGCTCGTGGCAGCCGCGCCGCAAGTGCGGTGTCCGCGGGGGGCGTTGCCGGGGCGTCAGCCCGTCGGGGCGACGGCCCGGCCGGTCTGCGGCGAGATCATCCCGGCGCACAGACCACGGGCTGCGAGGCCCTGGGCGATCCGCGGGACGGCCGCGACCGTGTTGGCCGGCCAGTCGTGCATCAGGATGATCTGGCCATTGGTCAGCCGGCCCGCGGCCTGCACGATCGCGTCCGTACTGGCGCCGTTCCAGTCCTGCGAGTCGACGTCCCAGATGATCTCCCTCAGCCCGTACTTGGCCTCGACCGTCCGCACCGTCGCGTTGGTCTCGCCGTACGGCGGCCGGAACAGCTTGGGCGTGCCACCACCGGCGCTCGCGACGGCCTGCTGGGTCCGGGAGATCTCCGAGTCGATCTGCGACTGGGCGAGCTGGGTGAGATGGGGGTGGGTGTAGCTGTGGTTGCCGACCCACATGCCCGCACTCACCTCGGCGCGGACCTGGGCGGGGTACGCGGCGGCGTACTGGCCCTCGTTGAACATCGTGGCCCGCAGCCCGCTCTGCCGGAGCGCGTTCAGCAGGTTCGGCGTGTTGCCGGAGGGGCCGTCGTCGAAGGTGAGTCCGACGTAGCCGTTGCAGGTGGCGGCCCGCGCGGGAGCGGTGGCGAGAGTGAGGGTGCCGGCGGCGAGGGCGACGGCGGCGGTGGCCGCCAGCAGGGGCCGTAAGGGCGCGGCCCTCATGACGCCACCGTGATGTTCGAGCTGCCGCTGCTCTGGTAGCCCTCCGTCGCGAGGATCATGTAGTACTTGAAGCTGCCGAGGGGCATGCCCGCGCGGGCCCAGGCGTCGAAGTGGTTGCCCGTGGTGATGGAGCCGCCGGTCCGCTTGGACTGCCGTACGCTCCAGTACTGGTTGAAGGTCTTGTTGCCCTCGACGGACGGCGCGTTGTACCGGGTCGTCTGGTAGATGTCGTAGGTGCCGCCGTCGCTGGTGACCGTGCCCTTGTACGTGCCCGTGGGCCGGTAGGTGCCCCAGTTGTCGACGATGTAGTACTCCACGAGCGGGTTCGACGTCCAGCCGTACAGCGACAGGTAGCCGTTGCCCGAGGGACTGAAGCTGCCGGAGTACGACACGGTCCTGCGCGAGCCGTTGCTCCAGCCCTTGCCGGCGACGAAGTTGCCGGTGTTGCGCCAGCTGGTGCTGTAGTTGCCGCCGGAGCCCAGGGTCATCGAGACCGTGCCCTGGGCGTCGGTCCAGAACGAGTAGTAGAAGCCGTTGTCGGTGCCGGTCTGGTTCGTGGTGATGACGGTGGCGGCCCGGGCGGTGCCGGGCAACGCCAGGGCGGCGGTGGCGCCCAGCAGCATCGCGCATGCGGTCCTGCGGGTCGTCGTGGGTGCGGGTGCGACGTCCATGAGCGGTTTCCTCCGAGTCCTCCAAGGGGGCGGGGTTCGGTCGAACAGTGTTGGCCTGCACCCGTCAAGCGTCAACAGTTTCGGTAGCTGTTTCGAAACATTCGTCACGCGGGATGGCATCAGAGAGGAAGAAGGAGCAGCTCGAAGCGGCAAGTGATGTGAATGAGCCGGGTGGCTCAATTTGCCGAGAAGATGAGACTGATGGAGAGGCTTTCGATTCTTCGAATGTTTCGAAGCCTTTCCGGACGGAGTCACACCTCGCGGTGCTCGATGCCCAGCAGGCTCGCCGCGGCGCGGAAGTTCGCCGCGTGGTGGCCGAGGGCGAGGGACCAGTGGTGGCCGACGCCCGTATCGCTCCAGGCGTCGACCCATTCGCCGGGGTCACGGCCGAAGTCGACGCGGCTGGTGGTGTTGCCGATCTCCAGATGGGGACCGGGGACGACGGCGCCCTCGGCGGTGACGAACGACAGGCCGCCGTCGGCGTCCTGGCCGAGCCCCAGCAGGGTGACCGGGCCGTGCCGGACGTCGAACTCCACGCTGACGCCCCAGCCCCGCTTGCCGTGGTAGACGCCGAGCCCGCGCAGCAGCGGATCGCGTGCGCTGACGGCGAGGTGGCCGGGTCCGTCATGGCCCATCTCCACGACGCCGGCCTCGAAGTCGAGGGCCTGGATCTCGGTGAACGAGCCGCCGGCGCCCACACTCTGCGAGGCCAACTGGGCGACACTGGTGCGCAGTTCGTACTCGCCGGCCGCCGGGATCCCGCGCGCGGTGAGCAGCGAGGCGCCGAGGATCATGCCGGCGCCGAGCCGTTCGTGGAGTTCACCGTCGAGGCCGCGGTGGTAGTACGCCAGGGTGTCCAGGCCGAAGTCCTCGACGAGCCGGTCCAGGGCGACCGAGACGGTCGCGCCCCATGCGAAGTCCTCGTCGACCACGCTCTCGTCGACGGTGAACAGGCGCCGGGCCAGTGCCACCCGCTCGCGGGTCTCCGCCTCGGTCACCTTCTCCACCCGGTGGCGCAGATCGTCGAACTCCTGTACCTCGACGTGCGAGCCGAAGGTCGCGGGCAGCAGGGTCAGGTCGGTCGACACGTCGAGCATGCCCGGATACAGATGTCCCATCAGGCCGTGCCGGGCGTGCCGCAGCGCGGCCCGCACATGGGCCGCGCGGATCCACTGCTCGATGCGCCGCCACGCCGACTCCTGTCGCAGCCAGCCCGAGACCGACCGGAAGGGGATGCCCGCGCGCCGGAAGACGTTGCCGACCTCGGGTACGGGGCACTGACCGCAGTAGGCCAGCCAGGCGCCCGTGTCGAAGGTGGCGTGGTCCATCCGCTCGGTGGGCTGCAGGTCGATGACCAGGACCGGGGTGTGCGAGCGCCGGGCGATCGGCAGCACCATCGACGAGGTGAGATACGTCGTCAGGAAGAGCACGATCAGATCGCAGTCGGCCCGGCGCAGCCGCTCGGCGGCGGCCGCTCCCTCCTCGGCGTCGGAGATGAACCCGACGTCTGTCACCTCCGCGTCCAACGCCCCGATCCGTTCGGCGACATACCGCGCCGACTCCCGCAACTGCGGCAGCAGTCCCGGGAACTGTGGCCAGTAGGCGCCCAGACCGCCGGCGACCAGTCCGATCCGGGTACGGCGGCGACCGACCGGTGGAAGCAACTCTTCTACGGGAACGGGGCGTTCGGCGGTTGCCATGGTCGATGCTCCTCGTGAGGCGCGCGGTCGGTTCAGGTGGGGGCAACCCGCAGGTCGGCCGGGTCGGGGTGGACACGGGCGGAGCGGCGGATCAGGACCCGGACGATGAACACGCCGGCGAAGGCCGCGACCGCCATGCAGATCGTGATCGACCAGAGCAGGATCGCGGGGCTGCGGTCGAGCAGGGCGGGCGTGAAGAAGGCCGCGACGGCGAACACCCCGCGCGAGACGGCGTAGGTGAGGCCCTGGGTGGTGCCGCGGGTGTCCGGGGGCAGGGTGAGCTGGGACCACACCTTGTAGTTGGCCTCTCCGGCGAGGGGGCTGGAGAGCTGGTAGAGGACGAAGAAGACGAGGATGCCGGCCAGGCTGCCGGTGGTGGCGGAGGCGATGCAGAAGGCGGCGACCTGCACGACCGCGGCCGTGTGGAACAGCCGGTCCCGCCATGGTGTGTCGGCGACCTTGACGAACGCCATGGTCAGCAGCAGACCGATCGGGAGGAAGGCCAGGTTGATCCCGGTGGCCAGGCTCTGCGAGGCGCCGCTGACGGTGACCACCACATAGGTGCCGAACTGGCCGAAGGTGTTGGCGCCGAGGCCCCAGGTGACGTAGAAGACGAAGGTCGCGGCCATCGGCAGCAGCGCGGCACGGTTCCAGATGTTCCTCAGCGCCACGCCCTTGGGGGCGATCTCGCCCGCGACCAGCGGGGCGTCCCGCAGGTCCGCCCCGGGCGCCGCGTCCTGCTCGCCGAGCTTCAGCCGGGAGCGCAGCAGCCAGGTGACGATCGCGGCGACGGCCAGATGCCCCGTGATCAGACGGGCTCCGACCATGCCCGTGGTCGACAGGACGAAGCCGAGGAAGATCACCACGACGATGCCGAGCATCCACATCACCTGGGTGAAGGCAACCAACCGGCCGCGGGCGTGAGCGGGGGCGGCGTCGGAGACCACCGCCAGGGAGGTCGGCAGGTCGGCGCCCGCCGCCAGCCCCGCGACCAGGACACCGGCCAGCAGCACCAGGTCGTTCGGCGCCAGGGTGATCAGGATGGCGCCCAGCGCGTAGCAGAGGATGTCCAGGTTGTAGACCCGGCGCCGGCCGAACAGGTCGGCGAGCCGGCCGCCGACCAGGGATCCGACGGCGATGCAGATGGTGACGATGGCGCTGATCGCGCCGGCCATCCACACGCCCATGTGGTAACTGTCCCGGTAGATGGCCAGGTTGACCGAGATGCTGACGATGAGCGCCGCGTCCAGGTAGGAGGCCATGCCCGACAGGGCGGCGACCTTCCAGAGCACCCTGGGGACGGGTTGTTCCGCTGGATCCGGTGAAGCTGAGGTTCGGGCCATGATGCGACTCCGTCGTCTGGGGAATGGCCGAGCGGAGGGGGACGTCGCGGCTGAAGGGCCGGGGCGCAGTGACTATAGGAGCAAAAAAACGTTCCAACAAGGCGGGAAGCACGCATCATCTGCGCCAGAGTGAATGTGGCTCCGATGAACTCCCCGGTCTGGCCGAGGCGGATTCCGTGTTCTACGGTAATGCGGATGTAGAACGTTTTTCGATCCATGAGAGCGTCCGATCCGTGACCGGGAGGACCGCGCCCGTGATCTCCCCAGAGCTGCGACAGCTGTTTGAGAATCCACCCCGGGACTTCGGCCCGACCCCGCTCTGGTGGTGGTCCGGCGCACGGGTCACCCGCGATCGACTCGCCTGGCAGATGCGCAGATTCGCCGAGGGCGGCGTCCACAACCTCGTGGTCATCAACCTGGCGCCGGCCGGCCCGAGTTTCGGCGCCCGGGCCGACGAACCGGCCTGGTTCGGCGAGGAGTGGTGGGCGCGCTTCACCGACGCCTGCGAAGTCGCCCAAGACCTGGGCACACGGCTGTGGTTCTACGACCAGATCGGGTTCTCCGGCGCCAACGTCCAAGGAAACGTGACCCGATGGCACCCTGAGGCGACGGGTCGAGCCCTGCGCCTGCGCCGGACGGTCGTCGCCAACGGCACGGTGGAGCTGCGGAGTTCGGAGATCCTGGTCGGTGCCTACGACCCCGACGGCCGACGGCTGTCGGACCTCACGGCCGCCGAGGGGCGCGAGGTCGAACTCGTCACCGCCGTACCCACCGCATTCGACTACCTGGACCCGCACGCCGTGCGCCTGTTGCTGGACGCCGTCCACCACGAGTTCGACCGCCGCGTCCCCCAGTACCTGGGCAACGTCGTCGCGGGCAGCTTCCAGGACGAACTGCCCGGCACCAACGCCTGGAGCCGCCGCTTCCCCGAGGAGTTCCGCGCCCGGCGCGGCTACGACCTGCTCGACCGTCTGCCGGCCCTCTTCCACGACGCCGCACAGGCGACGAGGATCCGCGGCGACTACTACGCCGTCCGCGCCGAACTCACCGAAGAGGCCCTCTTCCAGCCGCTCGCCGCCTGGCACGAGGACCGTGACATGCTCCTCGGCTGCGACCAGACCCACCCCGCACGCGCCGGTCACCCGACCCAGGCGACACAGATCTACACCGACTACTTCCGCACCCACCGCTGGTTCGGTGCGGCCGGCAGCGACCACCACGGCGACTCCAAGGTCCACTCCTCCATGGCCCACCTCTACGGCCACGAACGCGTCTGGATCGAGGCGTTCCACTCCTCCGGCTGGGGCGGCACGCTCGAGGACACCTACGACTGGCTCCTGCCGTTCCTGCGCAGCGGCGCCAACCTGTACAACCCGCACGCCAGTTACTTCGGCACCGCGGGCGGCTGGTTCGAGTGGGCCCCGCCGTCCACCGACTGGCGCCAGCCGTACTGGCCGCAGTACCCCGCCTTCTCCCGGGCCGTCGCCCGGATCTGCTCGATCATGTCCTGGGGCAGCTACAGCGCCGACGTCGCCGTCCTCCACCCCACCGCCACCCTGCAGGCCCGTATCCCGCTGGACACGCCGATCCGGCACTTCGGCGCCGGCCGTCTGGGCGAAGGACACGCCGAGGTCGACGAGACCCAGGAGCACTATCTCGACCTGTGCGGCATCAACAACTGGCTGCACCCCCGGATCGGCGCCCTGGACCGCCACCGCGTCGCCTTCGACGTCATCGACGACGCTTCCGTACAGCGCGCCGCAGTGGCCGAAGGCGCCCTGCGGACAAGGGACTTGGCCTACCGGGCGGTACTGCTGCCCTCGACCGACATCCTGGAGGAGGAGACGGCGCGCCGTCTCACGCAACTGCTCGACGCGGGCGGGCGGGTCGTCGTGGTCGGCCGGGTACCGGCCGCCGCGGCCGGGCTCGCCGGTGACGACTCGGCGGTGGCCGCGCTG
The DNA here is from genome assembly GCF_053593695.1 of Streptomyces sp. NPDC002144. Classification (NCBI taxonomy): domain Bacteria; kingdom Bacillati; phylum Actinomycetota; class Actinomycetes; order Kitasatosporales; family Streptomycetaceae; genus Streptomyces; species Streptomyces sp. NPDC002144. The sequence goes on along the minus strand of NZ_JBSFDB010000065.1, from coordinate 30,443 downwards.
GCGGCACATCCGAGGCTGGAACGGGTGCGCGACGCCGAGTCCGGCGCGGCGGCCGTGGCCGACGGCGCCGCATACGCGACGGGTGACGTGCCGCTCCTCGTCAGAAGGCGCGGTGAGACGGCGGTCGCCCTGGTCACCGGTGCCTTCCCCGACGCCCGTCGGCACCCGCCCAGGGGCAACCACAGCGTCGACCCCGCCCGCTACGCCCGCACCACCTCCGTCACCGTGCACGCCCCGGTCACCGAGGCCGAGGTCTGGAACCCGGCCACCGGAACCCGACACCCCGCCCCCGTCGCCGTCTCCGACGGCGTCTCGACCCTCGACGTACCACTCGACGGCGCCCCCGCCGCCCTCGTCGTCTGGCGCGAGGGCACCCCGGCGAGTCCTGCGCCCGCGTCAACGCCCCGCCGGCTGCGAACGATTGACATCTCGACCGGCTGGGAGGGCCGCCTGGTCCCCACCCTGGACAACACCTGGGGCGACCTCGCCCTGCCCGCCGGCTCATCCGTCGACGAACCCCAGATCTGGACCATGCGGTGGACCGAGAACGACGCCGACTGGGAGGACTCGCGGGCGACCTACGGCAACCGGGTCCGCGTGCTGCCTCCGACGCCCTCCGCGAAGGCCCCGGACCCACTCGATCCCGAGTCCGTCGCACGCGTCCTGGCCGGCGACCAGCCCCTCGTCCCCTGGGACGAGAACTGGGGTGCCGGGCTGTTCTCGTCGAGCCGTGGCGTGCCTGATCCCGAGGGGCTGCTGGGCAACAAGGGGATGGTGAACGAGGAGTTCGTGCGGGTCCAGGCGCCGGCGGACGGCACGGTCGCCCGGGTCCGGGCCATCGTGCGGACCGACCATCGCGGTCCCGCCGATCTGCACGTCGGCGCGGCGGCGGTCAAGCGGGTGTGGTGGAACGGGGAGGTGCTCCCCGCCGGCCCCGGCTATCTGGCCACCGCTCGACTGGAGGTGGCGCAACCGGACAACGTCCTGGAGTACGAGCTCGCCGACGCCGAGGAGCGGCCTTCCCAGATCCTGGCCAATGCCCAAGCCTCCTTGGGCAGTTACTTCTGCCTCTCCCTGCCGGACGGGTTCTCTCCGCGTCCGCAGTTCATGTGTCTGCCCGAGGGAGTACGGCCGGACGGCACGGCGACCTACCGGGGCCGCATCCATGTGCCGTACGAGAGCGCGCGAGCGGTGTTGATCGTCGGGGCGGCGGCGGGTGTCACCGTGCTGCTGGACGGAGCCGTGCTGGCCCGACAGGAGAAGGTGGAGTACTACCAGTCCGACTGGGGGGCCGTGCCGATGTTCTTCCGGCACGAACTGGCCCTCGGGTCGGGCGATCACGTTCTCGATCTCGTGGCCGACGGCCCGGTGTTCGTGGACCTGGTGGCCGACGCCGGATCGGGCGCGACCGCCCCGGTCAGCGGCGCCGGTTGGGAGGCGGAGGCGGGGGAGTGGCGCGGACGCACCGTCGAACTCGTGGGCCGCTGGGGCGAGTTGCAGCACTGCCATGCGGCGGTACGGCCGCACCCGTTGCCGGACACCGAGTGGCTCACCGGCGCACCGGTGCTCGGCACGGCGGTACTGCCCTTGCGGACGACCGATGACATCCGTGCGAGCGCCCAGCGCTTCCGCTTCACCGTGCCGTCGGGGACGGTGTCGCTGGACCTGCCGGTGGAGCTGTCCGCACGGGTGAAGGTCGGAAGCGGTGCCGAACGGCCGCTGCACGAACGCGTGTTGACTCTTGACGGGCCCCTGCGGGAGCCCACCGAGGTCGAGGTCGTCACCGCACCCACGGCCACTCGGCGGGGCGGATCCGCGTGGCGGGGCCCGGTGCGCGTCCGTACCGAGCCGGCTCCGCTGTCGCTGGGGGACTGGCGGTCGCTGGGGCTGGGCGGCTGGAGCGGTGGGGTGACGTGTGCGCGGGAGCTGGAGGTGCCGGTAGGCCCTGATCCGGTGCTGGATCTGGGGCGGGTGCGGGGCAGCGTCGAGGTACGGGTGGACGGCGAGAAGGTCGGGGAGGCGTTCTGCGCGCCCTACCGCTTCGAACTGCCCGGTGCCGCAGGGCGGACCGCCCGGGTGGAGGTGACCGTTCACGGCACCCTGGCGCCGTACTTCGCCGAGGCGACCCCGACCGCCTGGGCGTTTCCCTGGCAGCTCTCGACGGGGCTGCTGGGACCGGTGACGCTGCGGATCGTCGGCTCAGGGGCCGGAGACTGACCGGGTGGAGTCCCGCAGGACCAGCCCCGGCGCGAACACCCTTGCCTCATGGGCGTGTTCGGCGCGTGCCTCCACCTCGTCCAGGAGCATCTCCACGGCGGCCCTGCCGAGATCCTCGACGGGCTGCCGTACCGTCGTCAGGGTCGTGCCCACGAAACTCGCGATGTCGAGGTCGCCGTAACCGACCACCTGCACGTCCTCGGGCACCTTCACGCCCCGCTCGGCGAGTCCGCGGCACAGACCGGCGGCCAGGAAGTCGTTGGTGCAGAACACACCGTCGGGCAACTCCTCGAGGCGGTCGGCGATGTGGGTGCCGTACGCCACCGTCATCTCCTCGGCGACCACCTGGCCCAGCCGGGCCTCGCGCCGGGTGCGCACGGCCTGCCGGGCGCCCTGGTACCGGTCGGCGCACTGCCGTATCGAACGCTCCCCGTTGACGACGAGGATCTCGCGCGCCCCGCAGTCCAGCAGGTGCTGTACGGCGATGCGGCCGCCCGCGATGTCGTCGACCGACACGGAACAGCCGTCCTGGGACGGCATCGCGCGGTCCGCCAGGACCAGGGGGATGCCGCGTTCCCGCAGCCTGGTGAGGCGGGTGGGATCGGCGCTGAGCGGAACCACCACGACCCCGACGGCCCGCTGCTCGGCCAGCATGGTGAAGTAGCCCTGCTCCCGCTCCGGGGCGTCCCCGCTGTGGCAGAGGACGAGGCTGTAGCCGTGGTCGTAGGCCGCGTCGGCCGCGCCCCTGGCGATGCGGGAGTAGAAGGAGTTGGTGACGTCGGGCAGCACCAGGCCGATCGACGAGGAGTGGCCGGTGCGCAGCCCGGCGGCCGCCGGGTGGGGGACGTAGTCGAGTGCGGCGACCGCGTCCCGGACCCGTGCGGCGGTGCGGGCGTTGACGCGCTCGGGGCGGTTCAGCACGTTCGACACCGTCGACACCGACACGCCGGCGGCGGCCGCGACGTCCTGGATACGGGCGGGGCGAACCGGAACGACGTCCACCCCCCTCGCTGTGAAAGCGTCGCGCGACCAGGCACGACGCGGTCCTCATGGGCGACGTCAGTGTACCCCGGAGAGGCTTGTAACGTTTTCCGTCCGTGCATGAGGGGGCTGTGAGACCGTCCTGACCGGTGCTGCACACTGTGCCCATGACACGCATGAGGAAGCTCGCGACCGCGCTCTTAGCCGTGTCGGCGCTGCTCGTGACGCCCCCCACCGCCTCCGCCTCCCCCACTCGTTCCGCGCACGAACACCTCGCCCGCGAGACCTTCGACCGCCTCCCCCTGGGGCCGGTCACCGCGGGCCACGGCTGGACCGCCGACACCGCCGGCGGCTCGCTCACCGTCGAACCCGGCACCACCGGCCACGGCCGCGAACTGCGCCTCCACACGGAGGGCAACGGCCGTGCCTTCCTCGTCTTCTCCGATCTCGCACCCGCCGGCAACAGCTTCTGGGCCCGGCTGCGCCTGCGCGTCGACCGCTTCCCCACGGCTCCCGACTGGGCGCACTGGACAGTCGCGGAGGCCTCCGGCTCCGATGTCCCCACGCTGGTCCGCCCGTTGGGCGGTCAGTACGTGCCCACCTCCGGAGCCGACTTCTGGGGAGTCGGCTCCGACCTCGGCCCCACCGGGGACTGGACCGCATGGCAGACCTCGGCACCCGCCGCGGCGGCCACATGGCAGTGCGTCGAGTTCCACCTCGACGCGAAGGACAACCGCGTCACCGTCTATCTCGACGGCGTGGAGCGGCCCGAGTTGACGGTGTCCACCAAGCGACACGGCGGCACCGCCGACGACTTCGTCTTCCCTCACTTCGACAAGCTCAAGCTGGGGTGGCAGTTGTACCAGGCGAACCCCACCCCCTCCGCGTACGACGTCCGCATGGACGACGTGGCACTCAGCAACAAGCGCGTGGGCGGGTGTCCCTCATGACACGACGACCGACACGACGACCGACACGACGACAGATGCGAGGACCGACGCGAGGGCTGACGCTAGGACTGACGCGCCGAGCGCTGCTGGGAGGGCTGGCCGGCGGGCTCGCGGCCGCGGCCACCGGGGCGGGCACTGCCGCCGCGGCCGGGCGGAGCACTCGGGCGGGCCGGGAGCCGTACGTCCCGGTCTCCGTGAGCGGCGGCGGTGGTCCGCTCGGCACGGACCGGGTGCATGTGCTGAAGATCGGCGCCGACAGCGCGCGGACGGTCCTGGTCCTGGTACCGGGCATGTTCGGGGCGGCCAACGACTTCCGGCTGCTGGCCCGGGACGTGGTGGCGGCCGTCCCCGGGGTGCAGGTGTGGGCCTTCGACCGGCGCGAGGAGAACCTGCCCGACCGCTCCGGGTTCGCCACCCCGGACCCCGCCGCGTACTACCTGGACGGCCACTACCGCACGCAGGATCCGGCGGCGTCCGCGTTCGCCGCGCGGTGGGGCCTGGCCCGCACCCTGGAGGACCTCCGGACCGTCGTCGCCGTCGCCGCCGAGGGCGGTCGGCGCCGGGTGGTGCTCGGCGGCCACTCCTGGGGCGCGACCACGGCGATGACGTACGCCGCATGGGACTTCGACGGCTGCCCCGGATACCGGGATCTGGCCGGCCTCGTGGTGGTCGACGGCGGAGTGCGGGGCGCCTTCGACGGCACGGGGGAGCCGGTCGAGGACTCGCCGGAGCAGGTGCGCGAGCGGCTCGCCGCCATCGACGGCGGAGCGGTCTTCGACCTGACCCTGAGCGCCGTCGGGCTCGGCAGCCGGGCGGAGAGCACCCAGATCTGGTACCAGCTCGCGGGCTGGTACGCGCACCGGGACCCGGACGGCCGGTCGGTCCTGCAGCCCCGCATGCCCGACGCCCTGCGGCCGCCCGTACCCGTCACCAACGCCGGTCTGCTGGGCACACTGGTGGACGCCGGGTTCGGCTGGCCGAACGACATCAGCGTGCACTCGGGGCACCTCGCCGACGACGGCGACGTGCGCGGGTGGGTCGACACCGGTATCACCCCCATCGGCCGGGTCGCCGCGGCGTACGCGGGTGGCCCGGTGCCGGCGGTGTGGGAGTGGTACTGGCCCGCCCGCCTCTCCGTCGACCTCGACGTCGCCGACGTCTACCGGGACACCGACCTGACCCGCTCCCTCGGGCTGCGGCTGTACCACGCGGCGCAACTGAAGACGCCCCTCTACGTGTTCGAGACGAGCTACGCCAAGGGCACGGTCGCCTCGGCCGCCCGCGAGGTCGTGAGCGACTCCCGTATCCCGTACGCGAGATACGCGAGCGACACCGGGATGAACCACCTCGACCCGCTGTTCGCCGCGACCGTGCGGAACACCCTCACCCACACCCTCACACCGTTCCTCACCGGCCTCGGCTGACGGCCGAACGCAAGGACGGACGGTGTACGGCACCGGGGCCGCCCGGCACTTGGGTAGGCCCTGCCCGGAGTGACGGGCAGGGCCTGCCGATCAGTGTGCGGCTGTGGTCAGCACCAGCCCCCGCCGCTGTTCGCAAACGCCTTCCAGGCGGCCTTGGTCTTGGGCCCGGCGACGCCGTCGATGCCACCGGTGTCGTACCCGACGGCGACGAGGAAGCGCCGGAGACCGCTGATGGTGTTGGGGCCGACGACGCCGTCCACGGTTCCTGCGTTGAAACCGCGGTCGTTGAGGAAGAGCTGCCACGCCTTCCAGCTCTTGGTGCCGAGCTGGCCGTCGATCGCGCCGGGGTCGAACGCTCCGACGGGCACGGCGTCGCGTACGTAGCACTGCACGCTCTTGGCCTCGGTGGTGTTCAGGCCGAGGTTGTTGACGGCCTTGATGGTGATGGTCTGGGCGGTGGTCTGCTGGGCGGGCGCGGCGGTCGCCGTGGTCGCACCGGCGAGGGTGCCGATTCCGATCGCGGCCGCGGTGAAGGTTCCCAGCAGGGTTTTCGACAGCCTGGTCAGGGCCATGTTTTTCAGGTCAACCGGAGGCGCTCGCCGCGATCCACGGCGCGGGTGTCCTGCACCGCGACCTCAAGCCGTCGAACGTTCTGCTGGACCGGGACGGCCCCAAGGTGATCGACTTCGGTATCGCCCGCGCCGCCGATCGCACCCAACTCACCGGCACCGGCGTCGCGTTGGGCACCGTGCCGTACATGTCCCCGGAGCAGGTCGAGGGCCGCCCCCTCGGCCCGCCGAGCGACGTGTTCTCTCTCGGCGGGCTGCTGGCGTACGCGGCGACCGGCCTGACCCCGTTCGGGGAGGGCGGCGCCGGAGAGGTGGCGTTCCGGATCACCCGTGAGGAACCCGATCCGGACGCCCTCGCCGTCGGTGACGACGGACTGCGGGACCTGATCACGCGATGCCTCCGCAAGGACCCCGCGCAACGGCCGACCCCGCGGCAGATCATCGCCGCCGGCACCGTCGGACCTCCCCGCTCCGCCGGCTGGCTCCCGCAGGCCGTCGCGGCCAGGGTCGCGCGCCGGGAGGCCGATCTGACCGACGCGCTGGAGCGGGCCGCACGGAAACGCTCCGGTGTCCGGGTCAGGGTGGGGGCGGTGTCGCTGGCGGTTCTCCTGGTGTGCGCGGTCGTGTTCGCTCTCACCCAGCAGGGCGGCCGTTCCACGCGGGGCTCCGGTTCCTCCGCGTCGGCGTCCGAGGCCGCCGCCCAGGGGTATCGCACGGTCTTCCGCAACCGGCCCGTCTCTCTGAAGGACGACGACTCCGAGATCGACCTGATGACCGGGGACCGGGTGCCGGGCGGGCGGCTGTGGACGTTGTCCACCGATGCGGGCGGTGACGGCAAGGGCGGCTTCTCGCTGCAGGACGCCACGGACGCCTATGTCGCGGGGTCGGGACCGATCACGCCGGCGCAGTGCGCGGCCGGGGTCGCCCGTCGGCCGGTGGAGGACGAGGTGCACTGGCCGCAGGTGCCGCCGGGCAGTTGGTTCTGTGTGCGGTGGCGGCTGACCGGCGACGTGGCCGTGCTGCGGGTCGTCAGTACCGACACCGGGGGCTGGGGCGCCGACGTCGGCCTGGACTTCTACCGGCACATCCCGGCCCTGTCCACGCCCGGTGCCGTACCGGGCCCGGCCGACGCCCACTACCGGCCGCTCTACAGCGGCCGGCCCCTCACCCTCCCCGACGACGCGCACTCCTTCGACCTGGCGCGGGGACGCGTCGCCACGAACGGCTCCTGGCTGCTGTCGACCGATGCGGGCGGCAACAGCAAGGGGGCCTTCGAACCGCAGAAGTCCAGCGAGGCGTACATCGGCGGACAGTCACCCCTCACTCCAGCCCGCTGCGTCCTCGGCATCGCCCAGCAGCCGGTCTCCGTCGTCCGCTTCCCGCAGGTCCCGGCCGGCACCTGGTTCTGTGTGCGCGACGACCTCACCCACGAGATCGCCGTCATCCAGGTCCTGGACAAGGACGACGGCGACTGGACCACCACCGTCGCCGTCACCGCGTACCGGTCCGTGAGCGGCGGCGGGTAGCGCGAGTCCCGGGGTTTTCCTCCCGCCGCGTTCGCGGCTCTGGCAGGATCGTTACTCCTGTCACTCTGGCAACGGAGGTCCGGTGCACAGACGGTGGCTGTTCCTGTCGGCGGCCGTGGTGCTCATCGTCGCGTCCCTGACGGTGGTGCTCCTCTCCGGCCACAAGGCCGACGCCGGGCGGGTCTCGGCCGCGCCGACTCCCGCCACCGGCGCGGAGGTCACCCCCTCGTCGGCCTCACCGGCTCCCTCCGCTCGCGCGACCGAGGCATCGCCGCGTGCGTCCGCGACACGCGCCGCGGGCAAGAAGTCCCCCTCGGCGAGCGCCCCTTCGGCGACCGTCCACCCGGCGAAGCCGTCCGCCGCGCCGGTCGCCCGACCGGCCTCCGGTACGGCCCCGTTGGCCGGACGCATCCGCCCCGGCGTCACCCACCAGGGCGTCGCCACCTTCTACCAGACCGACGGCACCGGGGCTTGTCTGTACGACGCGAGCGGTGACGTCCTGACCGGGGCGATGAACACCGCCGACTACGAGGGGTCGAAGGCGTGCGGGGCGTACGTGGTCGTGCGGGCCGCGAGCGGTGCCTCCGTCACGGTCCGCATCACCAACGAGTGCCCGGGCGACTGTGCCGTCGGTCAGATCGACCTCAGCGCACAGGCCTTCGCCAAGCTAGCCGCGCCCTCGGCCGGCCGTGTCCCGATCACGTGGGAACTCGCGAGCCCCGGCGACGTCGGCACCCTCTCGGTCCGCTACAAGACCGGGTCCACGCGGTACTGGTGCGGCATCCAGGTCATCGGCCACCGAAACCCCCTCGCCCGGCTGGAGGTCCGCTCCGGCAGTGGCTGGCGGCAGCTGGCGCGCGCCGACTACAACTACTTCCTCGCCGAGGACGGCGGCGGCTGCGGGGGCCCGATCAGGATCACCGACATCTACGGCGAACGGCTCACCGTCGACGGCATGGCGATCCGGCCGAACGTCGTGCAGCCGACCCGGGTCCAGTTCGCCCGGCACTGAGCGGCCGTCAGCTCCGGTACCCGCGCAGCTTCCGGTACAGGGTGGCGCGGGCGATGCCCAGGGCCGCCGCCGTACGGGCCTTGTTGCCGCCGTGCAGGCGCAGCGCCTCCAGGATCGCGGCGCGCTCGGCGTGTTCCATCGGGGTGAGCGGGCGGGTCGAGGGCCCCTCGCGCACGGGATCCGGCAGTTCGGCGCGCCGGACAGGACCGGTCACCCCGCGCTGTTCCGCCAACGCCCGTACCAGATGGGCGAGTTCGGTGACGTTGCCGGGCCAGGGGTGCTGCTCCAGGGCGCGCAGCGCCTCCAGTGTCCAGGTCACCGGCGGCCGGCCGGGAACGGGCCTGGGGGTGAGGGCGGACAGCAACTCCCGGACGTCCTCGGGGCGTTCACGTAGGGCGGGGAGGGTCACGGAGCGTGCCGCGAGGGTGTCCAGGAGCCGTTGGAGGCAGGGGCCGGGCGGTGTGCCCGGGGTGTAGGTGAGCAGAAGAGGTGCGTCGGGGCGTGTGGCGAGCAGTGTGTTGAGGAGGGCCGTGTCGGGTTGGGTGAGACGTTCGGCGTGGCGGATGAGGACGGGGCGGTCCTCGTGCCGCAACGCCCCGACATCGCGCGGCAGTTCGCCTTCGGCAGCGTCCACGACCAGGGGGTCCGCGACCAGCTCGCGGGCGAGCGAGGTCTTCCCGGTACCGCGCTCGCCGACGATCAGCAGTGGTTCCGGGGATCCGGCCAACTCCACCGCGCGGTCCACCGCATGGCACCAGGGCACCGATCGCCCGGCCAGACCGACGGCGTTGCGCGGGGCGGCCGGCACCTTGGCGGGCCCCGCCTGCTCCACCACACCGACCGCTCCGGCCACCGAGCCCAGGTGAAGGACGGGAGCCAGGGTCGCCGTGCAGGCCGGCAGACGGATGCGGTACGAGGCCTCAAGTCCGGTGCCGGGGGCGGGCACCGCCGTCCCGGGTACCGTGCGCACCCCGCCGCCCCAGTCCCGCAGCAGCGCGACCGCGTACCTCTCCAGCGTGTCCAGCTCCTCGGGTGACAGGAGCCGTGCCGCGGCCTCACTGACGAGCCTGCTGCGGCCGTCGAGGGCGAGGACCGCGCGTCCCGATGCGCCGGCGGCACGCAAGTAGGCGTCCAGCAGCGCCCGTTCGGCCGCCCGGGAGCGGGACAGCAGCTCGGCCTCGACGGCGAGCGCGGCGGCCTCGGCGAGCGGGGCGCCGGGATGCGGTGCGCTCCCGGCGCACAGGTCGGAGGCCACCGTCACCGTGCCGAGCAGGTGTCCGGTCTCCGGCGCCCGTACCGGCACGCTGACCGCGGAGACGTTCTGCCAGGCGTCGAGGAAGTGCTCGGGGCCGTGCAGCTCGGCGCGGCCGTGCGTGTGCAGGGCGCGGGCCGCGCTGTTCGGGCCGACGGTCCGCTCGGAGAGGTCGGGGCAGGGATGGCCCGGGCCCAGTCCGCCGGCCCACAGCACCCGCAGCCGCTCGTCGGTGAGCACCAGCGAGGTCCGGCCGGTGCCGAGTGTGGGGGCGATCCGGTCGAGGACGGGCCGGGCGGCGGTGAGCAGAGGGGGCTCGAGCGCCCGTACTGAAGGAGGAGGCGGCGCGAGCGCCTTGGTGTCGGGGCGTACGCCGAAGAACCGGGCACGCTTCCAGGCGGCGACGACGTCCTCGGGCACGCCGTCCGGGACTTGCTCGCCCAGCAGGAACAACTCCCGGGCCCTGCGCAGCGTTGCGAGGGTCGGGCGGACGGCGGGGCGCTCTGCGGTGGTCACGGCGGGGTTCACCCTACCGGGAGCAGTTGAACGCGCAACCATCGGTCCCGGAGGCGTACTGTCTCTTATTGAGACACCTGCGGCGCCGCCCGGGCGTACACGATCTTGAAGAGTCGGCGCCTGTTCTCATTCCCTGGAGCGTTCCCCGTGCACACCGTCGAGTCCGATGTCGTCACCGACGTTCTGATCGTCGGCAGTGGCCCCGCCGGCGCCTCCGCCGCGCTCGCCCTGAGCACCTACGGCGTGCCGAACATCGTCGTCACCCGCTACGCGAGCCTCGCCGACACGCCCCGGGCGCACATCACCAACCAGCGCACCATGGAGGTGCTGCGCGACCTCGGCGTCGAGGACGAGGTGATCGCCAAGGCGACCGGGCAGCAGCTGATGGGCAACACGACCTTCTGCACCAGCCTCGCCGGCGAGGAGCTGGGCCGGGTCCGCTCCTGGGGCAACGACCCGCTCGTCCAGGCCGCCCACGAGCTCGCCAGCCCCACCCGGATGTGCGACATGCCCCAGCACCTCATGGAACCGGTGCTCATGGACGCGGCGGTCGCGCGCGGCACGCGGCTGCGCTTCAGCACCGTCTACAAGTCCTTCGTGCAGGACGCCTTCGGCGTGACGGTGACCGTCGAGGACCGGCTGCGCGGCGACGAGTACACCATCCGCGCCAAGTACCTCATCGGCGCCGACGGCGGCCGCAGCAAGGTCGCCGAGGACGCCGGACTGCCGATGGGCGGCCAGATGGGCGTGGCCGGCAGCATCAACATCGTCTTCGACGCCGACCTGACCAAGTACACCGCCCACCGGCCGTCCACCCTGTACTGGGTGCTGGCGCCCGGCGCCACCGTCGGCGGCATCGGCGCGGGCCTGGTGCGCTGTGTGCGGCCGTGGAACGAGTGGCTGATCGTGTGGGGGTACGACGTGACGGCCGGCGCCCCCGACCTGACCACCGAGTACGCCGAGACGATCGTGCGCCAGCTGGTCGGCGACGACGAGATCCCGGTGACCATCAAGTCGTCCTCCGCCTGGACCGTCAACGAGATGTACGCCGAGACCTACGCGAGCGGCCGGGTCTTCTGCGCCGGCGACGCCACGCACCGCCACCCGCCGTCCAACGGCCTCGGCTCCAACACCTCCATCCAGGACTCCTACAACCTGGCCTGGAAGCTCAAGCTCGTCCTCGACGGCACCGCGTCCCCGAGACTCCTGGACACCTACACCGCCGAACGCGCCCCGATCGGCAAGCAGATCGTCACCCGCGCCAACAAGTCCATCGGCGAGACCGCGCCCATCTTCGAGGCACTCGACGGGCTCTCCCCGCAGACCCCCGAGCAGCTGTGGGCCAACATCGACGCCCGCAAGGACGACACCGAGGCGGCGCAGAAGCAGCGGGCACGGCTGCGCGAGGCCATCGCGTTCAAGGTGTACGAGTTCAACGCGCACGGCGTCGACCTCAATCAGCGCTACACCTCCACGGCGATCGTCCCCGACGGCACCCCCGACCCCGGCTTCGACCGCGACCCCGAGCTGTACCACCAGCCCACCTCCCGCCCCGGCGCCAAGCTCCCGCACGCCTGGATCACCTCCGGCACCCGCACCCTCTCCACCCTGGACACCGTCGGACAGGGCCGCTTCACGCTGCTGACCGGCATCGGCGGGACCGACTGGCTGCGCGCCGCCGAGGCCCAGGACCTGGAGATCGCCACCGTCGTCATCGGACCCGGACAGGAGTACGAGGACCCCTACGGCGACTGGGCGCGGCTGAGCGAGGTCGCCGACGCGGGAGCGCTGCTCGTACGGCCGGACGGTTACGTCGCCTTCCGGCACCCGACCGCGGCCGGCTCGGGCGCCGAGGCCGAGCGGCTGCTCGGCGAGGCGGTGCGCCGGATCCTCGGCCACACCTGATTCCCCCCACCGCCGACTGAAAGGTGAACCCCATGCCCCTCGGACTGCTCCGGCGGCGACTGAGGAATGCCCCCGGAAGCGCCGCGGGCCTCACGCTTCCCGTTCCCGCCGGGGCCGGCGTCGTCGTGCGCGAGGTCATGGACCCCGTGAACCAGCCGCTCGGCGGCGCCGACGTGACGGTGACGGAACTGCGCGGCCATCAGGTCGCCGCGCGCGGCACCACGGACCCCTACGGCCTGTTCATGGCCGTGCTGCCGCCCGGCAGCTACAGCCTGATGGTCCTCGCGGAAGGGCTGGAACCGCACCGCGAGACCATCGACGTCGTCGCCGACTCGGGCGCGGCGCCGCAGCGGGTGTGGCTCCAGCCGGGCCGGCAGGCCGATCTGCCGGTGCCGGGGACCTGGCTCTTCGACCCGCCGCACACGGCGATCCGCTTCATCGCCAAGCACGTCGGCATGGCCCATGTGCACGGCCGCTTCGAACGCTTCGAGGGCGGCATCCAGGTCACCCAGGACATCGCCGACTCGCGCGTCCATGTGCGCATCGACGCCTCCAGCATCACCACGGGCAACAACACCCGTGACGCACACCTGCGCTCGGCCGACTTCCTCGACGTGGAGCACTTCCCCTACATCGACTTCCGCAGCACCCGCTTCGCCTACCGCGGCGGCAGCAAGTGGAACCTGCTCGGCACGCTGACCATGCACGGGATCAGCCGGTCGGTGTCGCTGGACACCACCTACCTCGGCATGGTCAACGGCGGTTACGGCGAGGAGCTGCGCTGCGCGGCCCTGGCCAAGTCGGAGCTCCACCGTGAGGACTACACGCTGAACTGGCGGTCGATGCTGGCCCGCGGGATCGCGGTCGTCGGCCCGACGGTCCAGCTGGAACTGGACGTCCAGGCGATGTACCGCACCCACGACACACCGACCCCGCCCGAGTAGACGGCGCGGGCCGCCCGGGCGCTCCCCCCTTGCCCCACGAGGGCGCCCGGCGCACGCTGGTGCCATGGGTGCGCACGACGGCCCCACGCTGATCACGTCCGTCCAGCGGGCCTTCCGGTTGCTGGAGGCGGTGAGCGCGCACGAGAACGGCGCGACCGCCAAGCAACTGGCCCGTGAGACCGGGCTGCCGTTGGCCACCGCCTATCACCTGCTGCGCACGTTGGTGCACGACGGGTACGCGCGGAAGGTGGAGGACGGCAGATTCGTCCTCGGGGACAAGCTGCACACGCTGGGGACGACGGGGCGCGGGCAGACGCTGCTCAGCCGGGTGCGGCCCACGCTCGCGGCGCTGCGCGACGAGCTCGCGACCGCCGCCTACCTCACCTTCTACGAGGACGGCGAGATCCGCGTCGCCGAGATCGTCGACGGCCCCCGGGCGCCCCGCGTCGATCTCTGGGTGGGCTTCGAGGACGCCGGACACGCCACCGCGCTCGGCAAGTCCGTCCTGCGGGTGCTGGACGACGAGGCCCGCAGGGAGTACCTCTCCCGCCACCACCTCGCCGACCTCACCCCGCGGACGATCACCAGTCCGCCGGAACTGCTGCGGCGCCTGGACTCCTCGCCCGTGGCCCCCGCGGTCACCGACCTCGAGGAGTACTGTCTGGGCACGGTGTGCGTCGCGGTGCCCGTCTACTGCGGCGACACGCTCGGCTCGCTCGGTGTCTCCATGCCGGCCGAGCGGCTGTCCCGGCTGCCGGAGGTGCGGGCCCGGCTGATCCCGACCGCGAGCCGCGTGACCAGGAGCCTCTCGCTCACTATCTGAAATTCCTCTCCTTGTGACGCCCGGGACCGATTTTGTTTCCTGGAGGAACAAGCGTTTGAGGCGTGGGCCCGGACCGTGCCCCCCACAGGTGAGGACTGCGGACAGAGCATGAGTCAGGCCCGAGAGCAGCTGGCGAGTCAGGCCCGAGAACAGCTGGCCCACTGGGCCTCCGCCCTGCCCGTGCTGATCGTCTGCGCCGTCGTGCTCACCGACCTGGCGGGCGGGGCCGGCATGATCTGGCTGCCCCTGCTGGCCGCCGGTCCCGCCCTCGCCGCCACGACCAACGGGCCGCGCGGTGTGCTGTGCGCGGGACTGCTCGCCGTGGTGCTGGGCGCGTCCCTGGGCACCCGGGACGGGGTTCCGGGCGGGGAACTGGCGGCCGTCCTGTCCGCCCTGGTGACGGTCACGCTGGCGAGCGGCCTGGCCAGCGTGCTGCGCGGTCGCCGGGAACGCGTGCTGGCGGCGGTCCGCTCGGTCGCCGAGACCGCCCAGCACGCGCTGCTCAAGCCGGTGCCGGCGACCGTCGGCCCCTTCCAGGTCGCCGTCCGCTACAGCGCCGCGGCGGCCGAGGCCCGCATCGGCGGTGATCTGTACGCCCTGATCCCCACCCCGTACGGGGTCCGGCTCATCGTCGGCGACGTGCGCGGAAAGGGACTGCCGGCGGTGGGAACCGCCGCGCTGGTGCTCGGGGTCTTCCGGGAGGCCGCCTACGACGAGCCGGACCTCCTGGCCGTGGTCGAGCGCATCGAACGGAGTCTGGCGCGCAATCTCGGCGCCGACGACTTCGTCACCGCCGTGGTCGCCGGATACCCCGGAGCCGGGCGGCTGGAGATGGTGAACTGCGGGCACGCGCCGCCGCTGCTGGTCCGCCGGTCGGGCGGCAGCCTGAGGGTGGAGCCGGTGGAACCCGCCCACCCGGCACCGCCCCTCGGGCTGCGCGCGCTGACCGGACACGCTCCCGGTCTGCAGGTGCTGCCCTTCGCCGACGGGGACCAGCTGCTCCTCTACACCGACGGGGTCACCGAGGCCCGCGACCGGGGCCGGACGTTCTATCCGCTCGGCGAGGGGCTGGCGCGCCACGCCTGCGAGGAGCCGTCCCGCACCCTCGACGCGCTGCACGCGGAGCTGCTGGCGCATGTGGGGGGCCGGCTCCACGACGACGCGGCGCTGCTCCTGATCCGCAAACCCGCGGTGCCCGTCATCGCCGGGTGAACGCTTCTTGACCGCCAGTCGGGCCTCCATGATGCTGTGTTGCGACACATGCTGTGTGTGCCGCAATGAGCAACATTCGACTCAGGTCTCGTACCAGCCGAGGAGTGGCCATGACTCATCAGGTCCGTGCTGTCGTCGCCCGGAAGAAGGGCGCCCCCGTCAGCCTGGAGACGATCATCGTGCCCGATCCGGGGCCGGGTGAGGCGCTGGTGAAGGTCGAGGCCTGCGGGGTGTGCCACACCGATCTGCACTACCGCGAGGGCGGCATCAACGACGACTTCCCCTTCCTGCTGGGCCATGAGGCCGCGGGTGTGGTGGAGGCGGTGGGGGAGGGCGTCAGCGACGTGGCGCCCGGCGACTTCGTGATCCTCAACTGGCGTGCCGTGTGCGGTCAGTGCCGGGCGTGTCTGCGCGGGCGGCCCTGGTACTGCTTCAACACCCACAACGCGCAGCAGAAGATGACCTTGCTGGACGGCACGGAACTGTCTCCGGCCCTGGGTATCGGGGCGTTCGCGGAGAAGACGCTGGTGGCGGCGGGGCAGTGCACCAAGGTGGACCGCGCCGCCTCGGCCGCGGCCGCGGGGTTGCTGGGCTGCGGGGTGATGGCCGGGATCGGTGCGGCGATCAACACCGGCAACGTCGGGCGCGGGGACAGCGTGGCGGTCATCGGCTGCGGCGGGGTGGGCGACGCGGCGATCGCCGGGTCCCGGCTGGCGGGCGCGGCGAAGATCATCGCCGTGGACATCGACGACCGCAAGCTGGCCACCGCCAAGAGGCTGGGCGCCACCCACACCGTCAACTCCCGCGAGGGCGATCCCGTCGAGGCCATCCGCGAGCTGACCGGCGGCTTCGGCGCCGACGTCGTCATCGAGGCGGTGGGCCGCCCGGAGACGTACCGGCAGGCCTTCTACGCCCGCGACCTGGCCGGCACGGTGGTGCTGGTGGGCGTGCCCACCCCGGAGATGAAACTCGAGCTGCCCCTGCTGGACGTCTTCGGCCGTGGCGGTGCGCTCAAGTCGTCCTGGTACGGCGACTGCCTGCCCTCCCGCGACTTCCCGATGCTCATCGACCTCTACCTGCAGGGCCGCCTGGATTTGGACGCCTTCGTGACGGAGACCATCGCCCTGGACGAGGTGGAGAAGGCCTTCGAGCGGATGCACGGCGGCGACGTGCTGCGCTCGGTGGTGGTGCTGTGATGGCCGCCCGCATCGAACGCCTGGTCACCTCGGGCACGTTCTCGCTGGACGGCGGCACCTGGGAGGTGGACAACAACGTGTGGCTCGTCGGCGACGACCACGAGGTGATCGTGGTCGACGCCGCGCACGACGCCGACGCCATCGCCGGCGCCGTCGGCGGCCGGACCCTGCGGGCGATCGTGTGCACCCACGCCCACAACGACCACATCGACGCCGCCCCCGCCCTCGCGGACCGTACCGGCGCCCCGGTCTGGCTGCACCCCGATGACTTGCCGCTGTGGAAGCAGACCCACCCCGAGCGGGCGCCGGACGCGGGGCTCGCCGACGGGCAGGTGCTGTCCGTGGCCGGCGTCGAGCTGACCGTGCTGCACACCCCGGGCCACGCCCCCGGCGCCGTCTGCCTGTACGCGCCGGCCCTGGGAGCGCTCTTCAGCGGAGACACCCTCTTCGCGGGCGGACCCGGAGCCACCGGACGGTCGTACAGCGACTTCCCGACCATCGTCGAGTCGATCCGCGAGCGGCTGCTGACGCTGCCCGGAGCGACCGTCGTGCACACCGGTCACGGGGAGACGACCACCGTCGGTGCGGAGGCCCCGCACCTGCAGGAGTGGATCGCACGCGGTCACTGACCGTCTGACCTGCCCGGACGTACCGATCGAAGGGTCGACCCCTGCCCTGCTGCTGTTGCTTATTGCGACATCAGTTGCATGAAGAGCAACAACCGGCGGGGGTCGACAAGGCCTCTGAACTCCTTGACAAGGGTTCTGGGGCGACCTCAGACTGATGTTGCGCTTACCGCAATCCGTTTCGCTATACGCACCGAGGTGTCATGATGATTCCCGCGTGCCGTCTCGCGGATCTTCCGCGAGGCGAGGCCTTCCGGCTCGACATCGATCCGCCGGTCTCGGTGTTCCACACCGACGACGGCGAGGTCTTCGCCATCGACGACACCTGCACCCACCAGGACGCCTCGCTCGCCGACGGCTGGCTGGAGGGCTGCGAGGTGGAATGCCCGCTGCACGCCTCGAAGTTCGACCTGCGCACCGGCGCCGTCGACGCCCCGCCGGCCAAGCTCCCGGTGCGAACGCACGAGGTCGTGGTCGAGGACGGGATGATCTACGTGCGGGTGTCCACCGACGCCCCCAACCTGCCGCCCTGCGTCGCCTCCCGGCTGGCCGGAGGTCCCGCGTGAGGACCGTGGCCGTGGTGGGCGCGTCGCTGGCGGGACTGTCGGCGGCGCGCTCGCTGCGCGGGCAGGGCTACGACGGGCGGCTCGTCGTCATCGGCGAGGAGTTCCACCGCCCGTACGACAGGCCCCCGTTGTCCAAGGAGTTCCTGGCCGGCACCCTCGGCGAGGCGGACCTGGCGCTGGAGACCGACGACGAGGACCTGGGGGCCGAGTGGCTGCTCGGCGCCCGAGCCGTCGGCCTCGACGCCCGCGACCGTGCCGTGCGCCTCGCCGACGGACGTGAGGTGCGCGCCGACGGCGTCGTCATCGCGACCGGCGCCGCCGCCCGCACCCTGCCCGGCTCCGCGGGGCTGGCCGGGGTGCACACCCTGCGCACCCTGGACGACGCCCGCGCCCTGCGCGCCGAACTCGCCCGCGGCGGACGCCTGGTGGTGATCGGCGGCGGCTTCATCGGCGCCGAGGTCGCCTCCACCGCCCGCGCCCTCGGCCTGGACGTGACGGTGGTCGAAGCGGCCCCGACACCGCTGGCCGGCCCCCTGGGCGAGACCATGGGCGCCCTCGTCTCCGCCCTCCACGCCGACCACGGCGTACGACTGCTGTGCGGGGTCGGCGTGAAGGGGCTGGGCGGCGAGAAGCGTGTCGACGCGGTCCTGCTGGAGGACGGCCGGACGATCCCCGCCGACATCGTGGTCGTCGGCGTGGGGGCACGTCCCTGCGTCGAGTGGCTGGCGGGATCCGGCGTCGACCTCGACAACGGCGTCAAGTGCGGCGCCGACGGCCGCACCAGCCTGGCCGGTGTGGTCGCGGTCGGCGACTGCGCCAACTGGTACGACCCGGGTGCGGGCCTGCACCGCCGCGTCGAGCACTGGACCGGCGCCCGGGAGCGGCCCGGCGCCGCTGTCGCCACGCTGCTCGCGGGCGGCGCGGTGGAACCGGGGGTGCCCCGGCCGCCGTACTTCTGGTCCGACCAGTACGGCGTAAAGATCCAGTTCGCCGGTCACGCGGCCGGCGCCGACAGCGTGACCATCGAGGAAGGCGCCGCCGAGGACCGCAACGTCCTCGCCGTCTACCGGCGTTCGGGCCAGCCCGTCGCCGTGCTCGGGATGAACCAGCCGCGCCTGTTCACCCGCCTGCGCAAACAGCTCGCAGCGTGAATGACCCCTCCACGACGATTCCCGAGGAGTGCACCGTGACCTCGACCAGCCTGCCGGACAGCCTGATCGCCACCCTGCCCGGCTCCTCCTATACGGACCCCGGGATCTTCGCCCAGGAGCAGGAGCGCATCTTCGAGACCATGTGGTTCTGCGTGGCGCGCGCCTCCGAGCTGGCCAAGCCGGGCGCCTTCCGCACCGTCGACGTGGGCCGCGAGAGCATCCTCGTCACCCGCGCCCGGGACAACTCGATCCGCGCTTACTTCAACGTCTGCCGGCACCGCGGGGCCAGGCTCTGCACCGAGGAGACCGGCGAGGTCAAGCGGGCCTTCCAATGCCCGTACCACGCCTGGACGTACGACCTGAACGGCAAGCTCGTCGCCGCTCCCAACCTCACCAAGATGCCCGACGTCGGCCGCACCGAGTACGGCCTGGTGAGCGTCGCCGTGCGCGAGTGGCTGGGCTATGTGTGGGTGTGCCTCGCGGAGAACCCGCCCTCCTTCGAGGAGGACGTCATGGGCGCCGTGGTCGAACGGCTCGGGGACGTCGAGTCCATCGGCCACTACGACATCGACAACCTCTCGGTCGGCCGGCGCATCGTCTACGACGTGAAGGCGAACTGGAAGCTCATCATCGAGAACTTCATGGAGTGCTACCACTGCGCCACGATCCACCCCGAACTGACCGAGGTGCTCCCGGAGTTCGCCGACGGCTACGCCGCCCAGTACTACGTCGGCCACGGCGCCGAGTTCGGTACGGAGATCCAGGGCTTCACCGTCGACGGCAGCGAGGGGCTTGAGCGCATACCGGGGGTCGCCGAGGACCAGGACCGCCGCTACTACGCGATCACCGTCAAGCCGCAGGTCTTCATCAACCTCGTCCCCGACCACGTCATCTTCCACCGCATGTACCCGGTGGCCGTCGACCGCACGGTCGTCGAGTGCGACTGGCTCTACCTCCCGCACGTCGTCGACAGCGGCAAGGACGTCAGCCGCTCCGTGGAGCTCTTCGACCGGGTCAACCGGCAGGACTTCGAGGCGTGCGAGCGCACCCAGCCCGGCATGCACTCCCGGATGTACGCCAAGGGAGGCGTGCTGGTGCCCAGCGAGCACCACATCGGCGCCTTCCACGACTGGGTCAACGAGCGGCTGGGTACGGTGACTCAGCCCAGGTAGCCCATGCGGTGACTGATCTCCTCGGCGCCCTTGAGCAGCACCGGGGCCAGCTCGTGCAGCCGTTCCTCGGTGAAGCGGTACGACGGCCCCGAGGCGCTGAGTGCCGCGATGACCTCGCCGTCCTGGTTGCGGATCGGGGCGGCCATGGCGTGCAGGCCGATCTCCAACTCCTCCAGGGTGAAGGCGTAGCCGTGCTCCCGCGCGTCGGCGAGGTTCTTCTCCAGCTTCGCCTTCGCGGTGATGGTGTGCGGGGTGACCTTCTTCAGCCCGGCCTCGGCGAGCAGCGCCGCGCGCTCCTTGGTGGACAGGTGGGCCAGGAGGATCTTGCCGCTGGAGGTGGCGTGCAGCGGGGTCAGTTCGCCGACCCAGTTGTGCGCGGCGACGGCCGCCGGGCCGCGCACCTGGTAGAGGTTGATCGCGAAGTGCTCCTGCATCACCGCGATGTTGATGGTCTCGCCGATCTCCTCGGCGAGACGCTCACAGACCGGGCGGCCCTGCTGGGTGATGTCGAGGCGTCCGGTGACCGCGCCGGCCAGCCGCACGATGCCGAAGCCGAGCCGGTACTTGCCGCGCTCGCCGGCCTGCTCCACCAGACCCCGCGCCTCCAGGGCACCGAGCAGCCGGAACGCGGTGGACTTGTGAACGTCGATCTCGGCGGCCACCTCACTGACGCCGGCCTCCCCACGGTGGGCCAGGATCTCGAGGACGCTGATGGCTCGATCGACCGACTGCACTCCGCCGGCCTGCGAATTTGACGTTTCGGTGTCTTGGCTGTGGTTGCTCACAGCGAAACTATACGCGCAGTACGGTACAGCGCGTTGGGCCTGACGACCCTGACCAGGGCTCATGTGGGCGGCATTGACCGTAGCCGACGAGGCCGCGTCGCCCTGATGTGGGCGGCCCTGTCGGTGATGGGCTTTCCGGTGCCGACGAAGCCGTCCCGCCGTTCCTCGGGTTTCGTGGGGATGCGGCGCGAGCACGTCACGGCTGCGAAACAGCGGGCCACCCGTGCCGAAACAATGGTTCGCGAGCGTCGGAAGGAAGCCTTCCTAAGTTGCGCGCCACGCAACCTAGTGCGTATAGCGCTACGCGTATTAGCATGCCTCGCGTATCGACGGCGCGAGCGAGACGAGGCACCATGGCTCCCCTGCAGTACGACTTCGTCATCGTCGGCGGCGGTTCGGCAGGCAGCGCACTGGCGAACAGGCTCTCCGCGGATCCGGGCAACCGGGTGCTGGTGCTGGAGGCCGGCCGGTCCGACTACCCGTGGGACGTCTTCATCCACATGCCCGCGGCCCTGACCTACCCGATCGGCAGCCGGTTCTACGACTGGAAGTACGAGTCCGAGCCCGAGCCGCACATGGGCGGACGCCGCGTCTACCACGCCCGCGGCAAGGTGCTCGGCGGCTCCAGCAGCATCAACGGCATGATCTTCCAGCGCGGCAACCCCATGGACTACGAGCGCTGGGCCGCCGACCCCGGCATGGAGACCTGGGACTACGCGCACTGTCTGCCCTACTTCAAGCGCATGGAGAACTGTCTCGCCGCCGACCCGGAGGACGAGTTCCGCGGCCACGACGGTCCCCTCGTCCTGGAGCGCGGTCCCGCCACCAACCCGCTCTTCACCGCCTTCCAGAAGGCCACCGAGGAGGCCGGCTACGCCCCGACCGACGACGTCAACGGCTACCGGCAGGAGGGCTTCGCCAAGTTCGACCGCAACGTCCACCGCGGACGCCGGCTGTCGGCCTCGAAGGCGTACCTCAAGCCCGTCAGGAAGCGCCCCAACCTCACCGTCAGGACCCGCACCCTCGTCACCCGCGTCCTGTTCGAGGGCAAGCGCGCCGTCGGCGTCGAGTACCAGCACGGCAAGGGCGCCCCGCAGCAGGTCCGCGCCAAGGAAGTGATCCTGTGCGGCGGCGCGATCAACTCGCCGCAGCTGCTCCAGCTCTCCGGTGTCGGCAACGCGGCGGAACTGAGCGCCCTCGGCATCGACGTCGTCCACGACCTGCCGGGCGTCGGCGAGAACATGCAGGACCACCTCGAGGTCTACGTCCAGTACGCCTGCAAGCAGCCCGTCTCCATGCAGCCGTACATGGCGAAGTGGCGTGCCCCCTTCATCGGGCTGCAGTGGCTGTTCAGGAAGGGACCGGCGGCCACCAACCACTTCGAGGCCGGCGGCTTCGCCCGCAGCAACGAGGACGTCGACTACCCCAACCTGATGTTCCACTTCCTGCCGGTCGCCGTGCGCTACGACGGCTCCTCACCGGCCGGCGGCCACGGCTACCAGGTGCACGTCGGGCCCATGTACTCCGACGCCATCGGCTCGGTGAAGATCAAGAGCAGGGACCCGCGCGAGCACCCGGCCCTGCGCTTCAACTACCTCTCCACCGAGCAGGACCGCCGGGAATGGGTCGAGGCGATCCGGGTCGCCCGCAGGATCCTCAACCAGCCCGCGCTCGCCCCCTACAACGGCGGTGAGATCTCGCCGGGACCGAAGGTGGAGTCGGACGAGGAGATCCTCGCCTGGGTCGCCAAGGAGGGCGAGACCGCCCTGCATCCGTCCTGCACCTGCAAGATGGGCACGGACGACATGGCCGTCGTCGACCCGGCCAGCATGCGGGTGCACGGCGTCGAGGGGCTGCGCGTCGTCGACGCCTCCGTGATGCCGTACGTCACCAACGGCAACATCTACGCGCCGGTGATGATGGTCGCCGAGAAGGCCGCCGACCTGATCCTGGGCAAGGAACCGCTGGCTCCGTCGAAGGCCGCGTACTACCGCCACCGCGACGCCCAGAAGCAGGCGGGGTAGGCCTTGGCCGCCACGGGGCTCGGGGCGCTGCTCGGCAGCGTCCGCTACGACGTGCTGCCCGCCAGGGCGACCGAGGAGAAGGTCCTGGCCCATGTCCCGCACGACGTCGTCGTCACGGTGACGGCGTCGCCGGTCAAGGGCCTGGAGCCGACCCTCGCCCTCACGGAGAGGCTCGCCGCGCACGGCTACCGTGTCGTCCCGCACGTCCCGGCACGGCTGCTGCGGGACGAGGTGCACCTCAAGGAGGTCGCGGCCCGGCTGCGCGAGGCCGGCGTGGACGACGTGTTCGTGCCGGCCGGCGACGCGGATCCGCCGGCCGGAGTGTACGACGGCGCGCTGCCGGTGCTGCGGGCGCTGAGCGAGCTGGGCAGCCCCTTCACGCACCGGGGGATCACCGGATACCCGGAGAGCCATCCCCTCATCCACGACGACGTCACCATCCAGTCCATGTGGGACAAGCGCGAGCACGCCACGTACATCGTGAGCAACCTCTGCTTCGATCCGCGGGTGCTGGGGGAGTGGATCGCGCGGGTGCGGCGCCGGGAGGTCACCCTGCCCCTGTACGTCGGTGTCGCCGGGCCCGTGCAGCGCGCGAAGCTGCTCGCGATGGCCACGAAGATCGGCGTGGGGGAGTCGACCCGCTTCCTGACCAAGCACGCGTCGTGGTTCCTGCGCTTCGCCGCCCCCGGCGGCTACTCGCCGCAGAGACTGCTGGAGCGCTGCGAGCAGGCCCTGACCGCGCCGTCGTCGGGCGTGGCGGGCCTGCATCTGTTCACCTTCAACCAGATCGCCGAGACGGAGGCCTGGCGCCGGGCCCTGCTGGACCGCCTCGGCCACTGATCGCCGTATACGACGAAGGGGCGGGCCCGGTGTCTTGGGCCCGCCCCTCGGCTGTGTCGTCCGTGTCCCGCTCAGCGGAAGACCACCGTGCGGTTGCCGTCGACCATCACCCGGCTCTCGCTGTGCCACTTCACGGCGTGCGCCAGGACCTGCGCCTCGACGTCACGGCCGACCGTGACCAGTTCGCCGGGGTCGAGGGAGTGGTCCACGCGGACCACGTCCTGCTCGATGATCTGGCCCTCGTCCAGGTCCGGCGTGACGTAGTGCGCCGTCGCGCCGACCAGCTTCACTCCGCGGTCGTAGGCCTGCTCGTAGGGGCGGGCGCCCTTGAAGCTGGGGAGGAAGGAGTGGTGGATGTTGATGGCGCGGCCCTCGAGCTGCTTGCACAGGTCGTCGGAGAGGATCTGCATGTAGCGGGCCAGGACCACGAGGTCCACGTCCAGCTCGCGCACCAGCTCAAGGAGCCGTGCCTCGGCCTCGGGCTTGGTGTCCCTGGTGACCGGGACGTGGTGGAAGGGGACGCCGTAGGTCTCCGCCAGGCTCTCGAAGTCCCGGTGGTTGGAGACGATCGCCGGGATCTCGATGTTCAGGGCGCCGGTGCGCTTGCGGAAGAGCAGGTCGTTCAGGCAGTGTCCGAACTTGGACACCATGATCAGCGTCCGGGTCGGGGTGGCGGCGTCCCGCAGCGTCCAGGAGATGTGGTGGGCCTCGGCGACGGGTCCGAACCGGTAACGCAGATGTTCCAGTCCGACGCTCGGATCGGAAACATCGAAGTGGACCCTCATGAAGAAACGGCCCTGGAGCCGGTCGTCGAACTGCTGGCTCTCCAGGATGTTGCCGGAGTTGCGGACGAGGAACCCGCTCACGGCATGGACCAGGCCCGCGCTGTCGGGACACGAGAGGGTGAGGACGTACTCACGGCCGGGCTGGGGACGAGGGGACATGGGCGGCCTCCGTTGGTGCGTAATGCACAACTTGGTGAGCGATACGCAACATGCTCCAAGCGGAAGGGTCCTTCGGTCAAGAGACGAAGGACGGTCGGGCCCTTGCTGAATCGTCATCGGCGAACCTCTTGACGTATGTCTTCACATTCGCCAGGGTGTTCCACCACAAGCAATTGGATGCACGATGCGCAACGCATTTCGGTTGAAGGGCTGGGCGCGTGGCAGACCTGTATCTGGACGGTGAATGGCGGGAGCCGGTGGTCGGCGGCCGCCGCGAGATCCGATGTCCCGCCGACGGCACGCTCGCCGCGACTGTCTCGGAGGGCACCCGTGCCGACACCGAGGCGGCGATCGCCGCGGCCCGCCGCGCCTTCGACGAGGGCCCCTGGCCGCACACCCCCGAGCGGGAACGCGGCGCCCTGCTGCTGCGCACCGCCGACATCATCGAGCGCGACGCCAAGGAGTTCGCCCGCGCCGAGTCGCTGGACACCGGCAAACGCCTGGTGGAGAGCGAGTACGACATCGCCGACGTGGTCTCCTGCTTCCGCTACTACGGCGGCCTCGGCGGCACCGACGCCGGCCGCGTGATCGACACCGGCCGCGACGACGCCGTCAGCCGCGTCGTCTACGAGCCGGTCGGCGTGTGCGGACTGATCACCCCCTGGAACTACCCGCTGCTGCAGGCCAGTTGGAAGGTCGCCCCGGCTCTGCTCGCCGGTAACACGATCATCCTCAAGCCCAGCGAGCTCACCCCCTCGACCTCCGTCCTGCTGATGAAGGCGCTTCAGGAGGCGGGAGTTCCCGGGGGCGTCGCCAATCTCGTGCTGGGCGCGGGCCCCGAGGTGGGCGCGCCCCTCTCCGAGCACCCGGCGGTCGACATGGTCTCCTTCACCGGCGGCCTGAACACCGGCCGGCACATCATGGCGACGGCCGCCGCCACGGTGAAGAAGGTCGCTCTCGAACTGGGCGGCAAGAACCCGAACGTCGTCTTCGCCGACGCAGACTTCGACACCGCCGTCGACTTCGCCCTGACCGCGGTCTTCCTGCACTCCGGGCAGGTCTGCTCGGCCGGCGCCCGGCTGATCGTCGAGGACTCGCTGCACGACCGCTTCGTCGACGAGGTCGTCCGCCGTGCCCGGCGGATCCGCCTCGGCGGCCCCTTCGACCCCGACGCCGAGACCGGCGCGCTGATCTCCGCGCAGCACCTGGCGAAGGTCGAGGCGTACGTCGCGGCGGGCCTGGCGGAGGGCGCCGTACTGCGCTGCGGCGGTGCCCGGCCCGACGACCCGGCCCTCGCGGGCGGCCACTACTACCCGCCGACCGTCCTCGACGAGTGCACACAGGACATGCGGGTGGTGCACGAGGAGTCCTTCGGACCCGTGCTCACGGTGGAGCGCTTCACCGACGAGGACGACGCCGTCCGCATCGCCAACGACACCGAGTACGGCCTCGCCGGCGCCGTCTGGACCCAGGACGCGGGCAAGGCCCAGCGCCTGGCCCGGCGGCTGCGCCACGGCACCGTGTGGATCAACGACTACCACCCCTATGTGCCGCAGGCGGAGTGGGGTGGCTTCGGGCATTCGGGCGTGGGCCGGGAGCTGGGACCGACCGGCCTGAACGAGTACCGAGAGCCCAAGCATGTCTGGCAGAACATCCAACCCCGGCCGCAGCACTGGTTCCGCGGCTGAACGCCGAAAAGAGGTCGATCGTGACCCCCACACAGACCGAGGTGCCGCAGCGGCGCGGCACGCCCCAGGACTCGGACGGCACTCCGGTCATATCCGTGCGCAGGCTGTGGAAGGTGTTCGGACCCAAGGCCGAGAAGGTGCCGGAGTCCGAGGAGCTGTGCGGTCTCTCCCGCCGGGAGCTGATGGACCGCACCGGATGCACCGCCGCCGTGCGCGACGTCAGCTTCGACGTGGCGCCCGGCGAGGTCTTCGTCGTGATGGGCCTGTCCGGTTCCGGCAAGTCCACCCTGGTGCGCTGTCTGACCCGGCTGATCGAACCCACCACGGGTGAGGTCGTCTTCGAGGGCCAGGACATCCGGGAGGCGGACGCGGCCCGGCTGCGGGACCTGCGGCGCCGCAAGTTCTCCATGGTCTTCCAGCACTTCGGGCTGCTGCCGCACCGCCGGGTCGTCGACAACGTGGCCTTCGGCCTGGAGATCCGCGGCATGAGCAGGGCCGAGCGCACCAGGCGTGCCCTGGAGGTCGTGGAACTGGTCGGTCTTTCCGGTTACGAGAAGTCGTACCCCGACCAGCTGTCCGGCGGTATGCAGCAGCGCGTCGGTCTGGCCCGGGCATTGGCGGGCGACCCGGACGTCCTCTTCTTCGACGAGCCCTTCTCCGCGCTGGACCCGCTCATCCGGCGCGACATGCAGAACGAGGTCATCCGGCTGCACCACGAGGTCGGCAAGACCATGGTGTTCATCACCCACGACCTCTCCGAGGCGCTCAAGCTGGGCGACCGCATCCTGATCATGCGGGACGGCAAGATGGTGCAGTGCGGCACCGGCGACGAGCTGGTGGGCGCCCCCGCCGACGACTACGTCCGCGAGTTCGTCAAGGACGTGCCGCGCGGAGACGTCCTCACCCTGCGCTGGATCATGCGCGCTCCGGAGGACGGCGACGAGCTCGACGGCCCCGAGCTGGGCCCGGACGTCGTGGTCAAGGAGGCCACCCGGGCCGTCCTGGCCGCCGACAAGCCGGTCAAGGTCGTCGAGAACGGCAAGCTGCTCGGCATCGTCGGCGACGAGGAGATCCTGTCGGTCGTCGCCGGGCAGGAAGGCGGCGCGTGATGACCGTCGCCATCGAAAAACCGGAGCAGACGGAGGCCGCGCAACCGGCCGCGCCCGCCAGGCGCGTGCGCAAGGTCGGCCGGCCCGTCATCATCGCCGCGATCCTCGTCGTCTGGCTGGTGCTCTTCGCCGTCCTGCGCGGCAAGCAGACCCTGTCCCTGGCGGTGGCCGATCTCACCGACCTGCACCGGTGGCTCAACGACCTCAATGACTCCATCGGCGCCAACCGCAACTCCAACCCGCTCTTTCTGTACTTCTTCAACGAGATCCGGCTGGTCATCGACAACCTCGTGACCTTCGTCCAGCACCTGATCTCCCAGCCGTCCGGGGCCCGCCCGGTCCCGCAGATCGGCTGGCTCGGTGTCGTGGGCCTCGCCGGATTCGTCTCCTGGGCCCTGGGCAACTGGAAGGTCGCCCTGCTGGCCGTGGCCGGTCTTACCTTCCTCGGGCTGCAGGGCCTGTGGCAGGAGAGCATGGACACCCTGGCGCTCACCCTGTGCGCGGTGTTCGTGGCCCTGCTCTTCGCGATCCCGCTCGGGGTGTGGGCCGGACTCTCGGACCGCTTCAACCGGTTCATCACGCCGTTCCTGGACTTCATGCAGACGATGCCGACCATGGTCTACCTGGCGCCGCTGACCCTGTTCTTCCTCATCGGCGGTGCGTCGGCCACCATCGCCACCGTGATCTACGCGGCCCCGCCGACGATCCGCATCACGGCGCACGCCATCCGCAACGTGTCGAAGACGACCGTCGAGGCGGCCGACTCCCTCGGTGCCACGCGCCGTCAGTCGCTGCTGAAGGTCCTGCTGCCGATGTCCAAGCGGACCGTGGTGATGGGCGTGAACCAGACCATCATGGCCGCCCTGGCCATGGTCACCATCGCGGCCCTGATCAACGCGCCGGGCCTCGGCGTCAACGTCCTGCAGGCGCTGCAGTCGCTCGACGTCGGCACGGCCTTCAACGCGGGCCTCGCCATCGTGATCCTGGCGATCGTGCTGGACCGGGTCACCACCGCGGCCGCCGCACGCGAGGAGAACGCGCGCAACGCCAGGCACGACTTCACCAGGTGGCGCCCTGCCCTGCTGGGCGCCGGCGCCGTGGTCACGGTGGTCCTGATCTACCTCTCGCACACCTACCTGTGGGCGGCCGACTTCCCGGGCGACGGCACCGTCGGCCGCCACATCGCGAGTGCGACGGACACCGCCGCCACCTGGGTGCAGGACAACCTGTCGGGCCTGACCAACGCCTTCCGTGACGGCATCACCAACGGCCTGCTCAACCCGTTCCAGACCCTGCTCACCGACTCCCCGTGGTGGCTGGTCGGCGCAGTGCTGATCGCCCTCGCCGTGGTGCTGGGCGGCTGGAAGTCCGGGATCACCACCGCCGTGTGCGTGGGCCTGCTGGTTGCCACCGGCGTGTGGTCGGACGCCATGACCACACTCGCCTCGACGATCGTCGCGACGGTACTGGTGATGATCCTCGGCGTCGTCTTCGGCGTGTGGATGGGCCGCAGCGCCCTGGTGGACCGGACGATCCGGCCCACCCTGGACGCGGCCCAGGTCATGCCGCCGTTCGTCTATCTGGTGC
Source organism: Streptomyces sp. NPDC002144 (assembly GCF_053593695.1). NCBI lineage: Bacteria > Bacillati > Actinomycetota > Actinomycetes > Kitasatosporales > Streptomycetaceae > Streptomyces > Streptomyces sp. NPDC002144. The sequence continues at coordinate 1,424 of NZ_JBSFDB010000065.1, read as the reverse complement.
CGTTCCTCGCGCTGTTCGGCGCCACCCGCTTCACGGCCATCGTCGCCGCGATCGTCTACGGCGCCCCGGTGGCCATGAAGATCATCGCGGACGGGATCCGGGCGGTGCCCGAGACCACCGTGGAGGCGGCCACCTCCGCCGGGTGCAACACCTGGCAGATCATCACCAAGGTTCAACTGCCGATGTCACGCAGTGCCCTGACGCTCGCGACCAACCAGGGCCTGATCTACGTGCTGTCGATGGTTGTGGTGGGCGGCCTGGTAGGAGCAGGAGCCCTCGGCTACGACGTCGTGGCCGGATTCTCGCAGGTCGAGCTGTACGGCAAGGGGCTGGCGGCAGGGCTCGCCATCGTACTGCTCGGAGTCATGTTCGACCGGATCACTCAGGCCGCGGCGCGACGCGCCGGCGCTTAAAGGAGCAGGACACACCATGGCAAGACACTGGCGAGCCGGCGCGGCCGGCCTGGCCGTCCTCGGCCTCACCCTCACCGCCTGCGGCGGCGCGAAGGTCGGCGACACCTCCTCGGGCTCCGGCAGCAGCTCGGGCAGCTCCGGCAAGTGCGGCACCTTCAACCTCGCGGTCAACCCCTGGGTGGGGTACGAGGCCGACGCGGCGGTCGTCGCGTACGTCGCCCAGCACAACCTCGGCTGCACGGTGAACAAGAAGAACCTGAAGGAACAGATCGCCTGGCAGGGCTTCGGCACCGGCGAGGTGGACGCCGTGCTGGAGAACTGGGGCCACGCCGACCTGGTGAAGAAGTACATCGACCAGCAGAAGACCGCCGTGGACGCCGGCCAGACCGGCAACAAGGGCATCATCGGCTGGTACGTGCCGCCGTGGCTGGCCAAGGCCCACCCGGACATCCTCGACTACAAGAACCTCAACAAGTACGCGGCGAAGTTCAAGACGTCCGAGTCGGGCGGCAAGGGCCAGCTCCTGGACGGCGACCCGTCCTACGTCACCAACGACGCGGCGCTGGTGAAGAACCTGAACCTCAACTTCAAGGTGGTCTACGCGGGCAGTGAGGCCGCCCTCATCACGTCCTTCCGCGACGCCGAGAAGAACAAGAAGTGGGTCATCGGCTACTTCTACGAGCCGCAGTGGTTCCTGTCCGAGGTGCCGCTGAAGAAGGTCACCCTGCCCGCGTACAAGACGGGCTGTGACGCGGACGCGGCCAAGGTCGCCTGCGACTACCCCGTCTACAACCTCAACAAGATCGTCAGCGCCAAGTTCGCCAAGTCCGGCAGCCCCGCCTACAACCTGGTGAAGAACTTCAACTGGACGAACGACGACCAGAACGAGGTCGCCAAGTACATCGCCCAGGACAAGCACCCCCGGCACCCACTCCGAGCAGGGCTGATCCCTGCGGCTCGATTGACGTCCACCCCCCGGGGCACCCGGCGCGCATGTCAGCCGATCACAAC
>NZ_JBSFDB010000064.1:0-42467 GCF_053593695.1 Streptomyces sp. NPDC002144 | reverse complement strand
CCCTGGCGGCGCATCGGCTTTCCCTGCCCTGCTCCGCAGGAGTCCGTTTCCTCCCCCGCCTGACGGCGGGGGTATCCACGGAGGAATCCCGATGACCGACACGACCGCGGCCGCCGAAGAGGCGGCACAGACCGCACAACTGAACACCGTCGAGTACGACACAGCGGCGACAGCGGGGACCGAGGCGGAGACGGCCGAACAGCCCGCCGTCCGCACCCCCGGCCTCGCGACCCCTGCGGGTCCGACCGCGGGCGTCGGCCCCGCCGAACTCGACGCCCGCGGTGTGTCCGCCTGGTTCGGCAGCCACAAGGTGCTCGACCGCGTCTCCCTGACCATGCCCGCCGGGCGCGTCACGGCACTGATCGGCCCGTCCGGCTGCGGCAAGTCCACCTTCCTGCGCACCCTCAACCGTATGCACGAACTGATCAGCGGCGCCGCCTTCGCCGGAGAGGTGCTACTGGACGGCGCCGACCTGTACGCACCCGGACGCAGACTCACCCAGGCCCGCCGGGACATCGGCATGGTGTTCCAGAAACCCAACCCCTTCCCCGCCATGTCGATCTACGACAACGTGGTGGCCGGACTACGGCTGACCGGCGTCAAGGCCGACCGTGCGGCCAAGGACGCGCTGGTCGAGGAGTGCCTGACCCGCGCGGGTCTGTGGAACGAGGTCCGGGACCGACTGCGCCAACCTGGTGGCGCGCTCTCCGGCGGCCAGCAGCAGCGTCTGTGCATCGCACGGGCCCTCGCGGTACGGCCACGGGTGCTGCTGATGGACGAACCGTGCTCGGCGCTCGACCCGACATCCACGCGACGCGTGGAGGAAACCATCCAGGGCCTCGCACAGGAGGTCACCGTCGTCATCGTCACCCACAACATGCAGCAGGCCGCCCGGGTTTCAGACTTGTGCGCCTTCTTCCTCGCGGAGCAGGGTGAACCGGGCGGCATCGTCGAACACGGTCCGACCGACGCCATGTTCAACTCCCCGCAGGACGGGCGGACCGCTGACTACGTCAACGGGCGCTTCGGCTGAGCGGATCGCGGAGCGCCCTCGCGCCCTCCATCAGGCATGCCTGCGGTGTCGAGGCGGCGTCGATGCGCTCGCTGCCGGCATGTCGCTCCGCAGTAACGGGCAGGCCGGCCGGTGGGCCGGAGCTTGAGCCAGGCGCCGCATTCCTCACACGACGCTGTGTGAAAAGAACCCGGGGTGTCACGAAACATCTGGCCTTGCGTGACCGATGAAGGTGCCCGCAAGCTCTCCAGTGCCAGCCGCACCATGCGGGCACCTCCGTTGCGGTCGCGGTGCGCGGCCCGCAGCGTCGCACACCCGAGGGTCAGGGCTGCCACATCATCCGTGTCCACGTCGGTGCGGACGTCGCCGGCACGCTGGGCCGCGCGAAGCATCTGGTCAAGGGCCTGTCGGAAACGTCGCGCCGACGCGGCCAGACTCGGCCGTGGCCAGCTCGTCCCGGTGGTCAAGGCGTCGCATGTGTGCTTGCGCCCGTGGGACGTGTCGACGACCTCCAGGAGGAAGCCGAAGAACGCCGCGGCGGGGTCCGTTCGGGCCGCCCACTGTCGAGCGGTCTCCACCAGGTCGTCGAGCTGCTGGACGAGTACGGCCTCCAGCAGGATCTCCTTGCTGGGGAAGTGCCGGTACACGGTGCCGGCGCCGACCCCCGCCTGCTGTGCGATCGCGCCGAGCGAGACGTCCAGGCCGTGCTCGTCGAACGCCCGCGAGGCGGCGGCGAGTACCTTCCTGCGGTTACGGCGGGCATCGGCCCGGCTCGCGTCCCGGGGAACTGCCGTCATGTCACGTAATCCCTTGTCCGCGCCACTCAACCGGGTGGAGCATTCCACATCGACCCCGGGTCCAACCCCACCTGTCCACCGACCATCCCGGGGCGGAGGACGACATGACCACTGACCGCTTGGTCGTCGTGACCGGTGCGACCGGTCGGCAGGGCGGAGCCACCGCGCGCCGGCTCCTGGCGGCCGGAAGGCCGGTGCGCGCGCTCGTGCGGGACACGACCGCACCCGCCGCCACATCACTTGAAATCGCCGGAGCGGAGCTCGTGCGCGGCGACTTCGACGACCCGTCGAGTCTGCCTGCCGCGCTGGACGGGGCAGCGGCACTGTTCGCCGTACCGCCCGTGGCGTTCGGGCCGGCCGGCTCGGACGTGGAGCTGGAGTTCGCCCGGGGCCGGGCGCTGATCGATGCCGCGGCCACGGCGGGAGTCGAGCACGTCGTGTTCACCGGAGTCGCGTCCACGCCTGGTCACCCGGGCGGCTCCGAGGGGAAGAAACGCATCGAGGACTACCTGCGTGAACGGGTCCGGTCGGTGACCGTGCTGCGTCCGGTGCGGTTCATGTCGAACTACCTCGGTTCGACGTCCGTCGGCCTCGACGGCATCGTCCACGGCGTGCACCGGCACATCTTCCCGCCGGACGAACCCGTCCAGATCATCGCGGTGGAGGACATCGCCGAGTTCGCCGCGCTGGCCTTCGACCGGCCGGACCGGTTCGCGGGACGGAGTCTGGAACTGGCCGGGGACGCCCCCACCCCGGTCGAGGCGGTCGCTGCGATCAGTGAGGCCACGGGGGTCACCGTGCGCTATGAGCAGATCACCCACGCCGAGGCCACCGCACTCAACCCCGAGATCGCCCAGGTGCGGGAACGCTGGGCAGCCGGATCGCGCTGGCACGCCGACATCGATGCGCTGAGGGTGATCCATCCCGGACTGCGTACCCTGGCGCACTGGCTCGCCGAATCAGGCGCCGCCTCCTTGCGGAAGCGGCTCGTCGAAACCGCGTCTCCGGGACTTGGAGCAATGAGGTGACTGCGGCCCGTACGGGACTGATTCTGAGGACCGGCGCCGAAGGCCGCCTCGACTTGTGGCAACCGCCCTGCAGGTAGCGACTCGGGCTGAGCGGGTGGCAGATGGTGGGTGGCTACGGAACGGCGGTGCGAGGGCGGAGCGGGCGCATTGACATTCCGGTGGATCACTCGGAGACTCGACCGCATGCCCGAGGTCCTGTTGCTCACCAGCGAGCGATGCGTCGACCTCGTACGCGTGTCCAGCGCCCAGTGTTGACCCCCTGATCCTTTTCGCCGGTCCACTGTCGCCCGCTGTCGCGTCCGCTTTGACCTGACAGGACGTATGTCCGGCCGCCCCGGGCGTCCGACACCGATCCGCGCGCAGTGCCCGAGGCGCCCTCCGACGGCCACCCACCCCGCACAGCGATCGGAAGCACGATGAGCTCGGAATTCCTCTGGTACATCCCCAACACCGTCGAGCCGGGGCACCGCGGTGACGACACGACGACCGGCTGGGGCTCCGTCGAGTACTCCACCGACCTCGCCCGCACGGCCGAGGAACACGGCTGGGGCGGCGCACTCCTGGGAACCGGGTGGGGGCGCCCGGACACCTTCACGGTCGCCACCGCGCTGGCCGCCCGGACCACCACCTTCAAGCCCCTGATCGCGATCCGCCCCGGCTACTGGCAGCCGGCTCACTTCGCCAGCGCGGCGGCGACCCTCGACCAGCTCAGCCGCGGCCGGGTCCTGGTCAACATCGTCAGCGGACTGGACAACCTCGCCGCGTACGGGGACACACGCAGCGATCCCGCGCAACGTTACGACCGCACAAGGGAGTTCCTCCATCTCGTACGGCGGCTGTGGACCGAGGAGGATGTGACGTTCGACGGCGAGCACTTCCAGGTCGGCCGGTCCACGGTCGCCCCACGCCCGTACGCGACCGGTGTGAGAGCGCATCCCACTCTCTACTTCGGGGGTGCGTCCGAGGCCGCCGAGCGGGTGTCGGCGGCGGAGGCGGACGTCCAGCTCTTCTGGGGCGAACCGCTCGACGGACTTGCCGAACGGATCGACCGGCTCAAGGCGTTGAGCGAGCAGGTGGGCCGCAGGCACCAGCCGCTGGAGTTCGGGCTGCGGATCACGACGGTGGTGCGCGAGACCACGCAGGAGGCGTGGCGCGCGGCCGAGGAGCGGGTCGCGAGGATGGCGGCGGAGGGCGGGAAGGAACTGACCTGGGCGGGGGACCGCAGGACCGCCGTCGGACAGCGGCGGCTCTTCGACCTCGCCGCTCTGGGCGAGGTGCTCGACACCTGCCTGTACACCACCCCCGGAAAGTTCGGTGGCGGGGGAGCGGGGACCACCTGGCTGGTCGGCTCCGCCGCCGACGTCGCCACGGCACTGGAGAACTACCGCAAGCTCGGCATCACCCACTTCGTCCTCTCCGACACCCCCTACAAGCAGGAGATCAGCCGTGTCGGAGACCAGTTGCTGCCCCTGCTGCGCTGACTGTCACGCGATCGTCAGCTCCGGATGATGCATTCTCGCCACCGCCGGGTGGGCCCGGACCCAGCCCTTGAGTTCGCTCCAGCCGAATTCCGCGAACAGCGGGTGGTCCGGGTCCTGCGTCACGCCGGTCGCATCCGATGCGCCGGGGAAGGGGAGCGGGGTGATTCGGGCGCCGAGGCGGGGGATGTAGAAGAACGGTGCGAAAAGGTGCTCGCGTGATCCGGGAGGGGTGAGGGGACCGGCGGCCGGGGCGTCGTGGAAGGTCGTCACAGCACTCTCGTCACAAAGTCGCGGGTTCGGGGGTGGGCGGGGGCGGTCAGGACACGGGTGGGTGGTCCGGACTCCAGGATCCGGCCGTCGTCGAAGAAGACGATCTCGTCGGCGACCTCGCGGGCGAAGCCCAGTTCGTGGGTGACGACGAGCATGGTCATTCCGTCGGCGGCGAGGCCGCGCATGACGTCCAGCACCTCACCGACCAGTTCCGGGTCGAGTGCGGAGGTCGGTTCGTCGAACAGCATGAGCTTCGGCCGCATCGCCAACGCGCGCGCGATGGCGATGCGTTGCTGCTGGCCGCCGGAGAGCTGGGCGGGGTAGGCGTCGCGCCGGTCGGCCAGGCCGACGCGGTCGAGGAGCGCGAGCGCCTCGTCGGTGGCCTCGGCGCGGGGGCGGCCCGCGCCGAGCGGTCCCTCGGCGACATTGGCGAGGGCCGTCAGGTGCGGGAAGAGGTGGAAGCGCTGGAAGACCATGCCGATGTCACGACGCTGCCGGGCCAGGTCACGGCGGCGCAGCTCGCGCAGTCCGTCCCGGTACGGCTCGTAGCCGATCGGTTCGCCGTCCACCAGGATCCGGCCGCCGTCGGGCCGCTCCAGACGGTTCACGCACCGCAGGAAGGTGGACTTCCCCGAGCCGGAGGGCCCGATCACGCAGGTGACCGTCCCGCGGGGTACGGAGAGGTCGACTCCGCGCAGCACTTCCCGCCCCGCGAAGGACTTGCGGACACCGGTGGCCTCGATCATCATCGGCTGCCGCCCTTCGCGAAGTGCTGTTCCAGGTAGTGCTGGCCGACGTTCAGCAGGGTCGTGACGGCCAGGTACCAGATGCTGGCGACGATCAGCAGCGGGATCGTCTGGTAGGTGCGGGCGTACACGATCTGTACGGAGTACAACAGTTCCGCGTAGGCCAGCACGCTCACCAGGGAGGTCGTCTTGAGCATGGAGATGGTCTCGTTGCCGATCGGCGGGATGATCACTCGCATGGCCTGGGGCAGGACGATCCGGCGCAGCGTCCTGGCTCGGGAAAGGCCCAGCGCGTCCGCCGCCTCCAACTGCCCGGGGTCGACCGAGACGATCCCGGCCCGGATGATCTCGGCGAGATAGGCGGCCTCGTTGAGGCCGAGACCCAGCAGGGCCGCGGCGAAGGTCGTGATGACGGAGTTCGCGGAGACGCCGCCGGTCGCCGGCAGGAGGGGCAGGTGCAGCGACAACGTCGGGTACAGCGCGGAGATGAATCCCCAGAACAGCAGCTGGACCAGGAGCGGGGTGCCCCGGAACAGCCAGATGTAGGCCCAACTGACGGTCCGCGCGACGGGGTTGTCCGACAGCCGCATGAGCGCCAGCGCGACACCGAGCACGAGCCCGATCGCCATGGCGGCGGCGGTGAGCTCCAGGGTGGTCAACAGGCCCGTCATCACCGTCCGGCTGAACAGCCAGGCACCGACCGTGCCCCAGCCGAAGCGCCGGTTGGTGATCAGCGACTGGACCAGGCTCGCGGCCAGGAGCACGACGACGATGGTCAGCACCCACTGGCCCGGCCTGCGACGGCGGTAGACCGGCAACTCCTCGCTCATGAGGCCGCGTTGATCTCGAACTTGTCCAAGGCGCCGGACTGAAGGCCCCACTTGGCGAGGACCTGTTCGTAACCGCCGCTCGCCTTGAGGTCCTCCAGAGCCGACTTGAGCAACCCGGTCAGCTCACTGTTCTTCGGCACGGCGATGCCGAAGGGCGCGTTGCCGTAGGAGTCGCCGGCGATCTCCAGCTTGCCGCCGGACTGCTTGGCTGCATAGGCGGCGACCGGCGAGTCGGCCAGGGCGGCGTCGGCGCGGCCGCTGGTGACGGCGAGGTTCACACCGGTGCCGTCCGGGAAGGTGCTGACCTTGATCGGCGTCTTGCAGGTCTTGGCGCGGGCCGGCAGGTCCACGAGGGCCTGGGTGGACCCCTTCGCCACGGCGACGGCACGACCGCACAGGGAATCGCCCCCGGGCTTGAGCGCCTTGGGGTTTCCGGCCGGGACCAGCAGGGAGGTGCCCGCGTCGAAGTAGGTGACGAAGTCGACGGCCTTCTCCCGTTCGGCGGTGTCCGTGAAGGAGGAGACGCCGAGCTGGTACTTGCCCGACTGCAGGCCGGGCAGGATCGAGTCGAAGGGCACGTTCACGATGGTGACCTTGACGCCGAGGACAGTGCCGAGGGCCTTGTCGAGGTCGGCTTCGGCGCCGACGACCGTCTTGTTGTCGGAGGCGAAGAAGTCCATCGGCGGGTAACTGACGTCGCTGGCGACCTTGATCCCGCTCGCCTTCAACGCGGCCGGGACCTTGGCGGCGAGCGCGGCGTTCTTCGCGATCGGGGCGGCGGCAGAGGCGTCGGACGACGTGCTGGAAGAGGTGTCGGCCGGCTGGGAGGGGTCGGCGCAGCCCGCCAGAAGCAGCGTCGCGGAACCGAGGAGTACTAGCGGGCGCAGAGCGGACAAGACGAACTCCTGGTGAGCATCAATTGCGAGGGATGGCTGGAGACTATCCGTAGATGCGTAATAGGCAAGTCCAGTTGCTCATCATGCACGGATCATGCAATGAACCTGCAATGTCCCCGCAACGAAGGCCCGCAGGCACCGCTGCAGCCTGGCGCTATGCTCGGCCCGCGATGACCACCGACAGCAGCCTGAAACGCGGCATGGCCGTGCTCCGACTCTTCGCCCAGCACCCGTCGCAGGACCCGCGCGGCCACACCGCCGCCGAGGTCGCCGCGCTGCTGGGCCGCGAACGAAGCCAGGTCTCCCGTATCCTGCGGAGCCTTGAGACAGCCCGGTTCCTGCGCCGTGATCCCGCGTCGCTGCGCTACTCCGTCGCCTGGGAGCTGTACGCGCGGGCCCAGCAGATCACCGAGGCCCGCCTGCGCCGGGACGGCCGCACCGCGCTGGAGGGCGTCGCCGCCGACACGGGAGAGTGCGCCTACCTGGGAGTCCTGCGGGGCGCCAGTTCGGTGACGATCCTCGAGTCGATGCCGCCGGCGCTGTCCTCGTTCGTCTCCTGGGTGGGCCGCGCCTATCCCGCCTACTGCAGTGACGCCGGACAGGCCCTGCTCTTCGACGCCGACGACACCGAGGTCTCCGCCGTTCTCGCCCGCACGGCCTTCGTCCGGCACGGCCCCAACACCCCCGCCGACCTGGCCGACTTCCTGACCCGCCTGCACGCGGCCCGAAAGCGGGGCTACTCGGTCGTCGACCAGGAGGCCGAACCGGGTCTTTACTCGCTCGCCGCTCCGGTCAGGGACTTCCGCGGAGAGATCGTCGCCGCCGTGCAGGTCGTCGGCCCCCGCCGCCGTCTCGAGCCGGCGACGGCGGCCTGCGCGGAGTCGGTGGTGCGCTGGAGCGATTGGCTGACCGCCGCACTGCGCTCGACGGACGGGGAGACGGACCAGGACTGAGCAGCCGTGGTCCAGCCGGGGTTCAGCCGAGGAGGGAGGCCAGTCGCGCCGCCGCGTCTCCGATCGCGGCGACGATCTCGTCCCGGTCGTCCCTGGCCGCCGCGTGCGGCACGACGGCGCTGACCGCCGCCACCACGTCCCCGCGCGCGTCCCGCACCGGCGCGGCCACCTCCAGTACGTCCTCGTCGTACTCGCTCTCGCACACCGCGACCCCGCGCCCGGAGTCCGCGGCGACCCGCGCCAGCAGATCGTCCACGGTCCGCGGCGCGTAGGGGCCGCCCGCCCCGATGAAGTCCTCACCGCCCAGGAGTTGTGCCACCTCCGCCCGCGAGTGGTCGAAGAGCAGCGCCCGCCCCGCCCCGGTGCACCAGACCGGCGTCAGCCGCCCCGCCCGCGCCCAGGAGAACTCGGCCCAGGCCGCCAGCTCGGCCCGCACCGAGAGCACCATCGCCCCACAGAGCACGTCCACGTACGCACACGCCCCGAAGCGGACCACCAAGTGCCGCAGCAGCGCCCGGCTTTCCACGCCCCACGGCCCGGCCTCCGCCGCGACGGCCAGCAGATCCGCCCCGGCGCGGAACTCGTGCCCGTCCCGGGCCAGTGTCCCGGTGCCGACCAAATCCCGCAGCAGTCGCGACGCGTGCCCCTTGTCCAGCCCGCTCTCCTCCGCCAGCCGGACCACCCCGGGTCCCCCTCGGCTGTCGAGCTCCCCCCGGACCACCCGTTCCACCAGCCCGAGCCCTCTGGGCAGTGCACCCGTCGCCACGTCCATGAGCCGGATGCTACAGATTCCGGCGCCGGCCGCGGGCACCAGGACCGAGGCGATCGCCGAAGAGCCCGATCACGTGGAGGGCGAGCCACGCCGCGGCCAACCGGCTCGAGGCCCCCATCAGCGGTCGTGACGTCTATGCGGGGTGATGGTGGCCCGCGCCCGGCATGGCCCGCGAACTCGCAGCCAAGATCCCCGACATCGACATCCCCGAGTGCCTGGTCGCCGAGGTGGAACCCGACCATGACGCCGGTGTGGCCGCGGCGTGCCAACAGGTCCTGATCCTCCGTGGCAGCGGCGCGTTCGACAGCGTGCCCCTGGTGCCGCTCAGCCGCTACGGCAGGCGGCCTTGCGGTCCCGTGGTCCAGCGGCACATCATGATGCCGTTGATCAAACCCAGTGCCGAGCGATGCGGCTTGTCGACGCCGCGGCGGCCAGGGCCGCCTGATCCGCGTACTGCCGGGTACTTGCGCCCGGTCCGATGGGAGTCATGGTGAGGGCAACGCACGTCGGACCGGTCGCGGCTGCGCCGCCGGTCTGGACGAGGCGCCGACACGTCGACCTGTGCCGGACCCACGCCGCGCTCTGTCGCTGACCGACCTCCCGGCCTGCTGCCGGCAGCCCCGCGCCACCCGTGATGCCCGACCGGGCTTGACCGCGTGCGTGGGGTGTTCGCCCCTCCCTGCAAAAGGCCGGCCTTCGGGAAAGACCGCCCTACCAGAAAAAGCCCGCCGCTCCCGGATGCCACCGACATCGATGAGAACGGATGAACAGTGAGCGCAAAACAGCCCAGAACGCTGAAGACCGTGACCGGAGCCGGTGGCACGTCGGAGACGTACGACCTGGCGATCGATCCGACCCGATCCACCCTGGACACCGCCGTGCGGGTGGCGAAGCTCGCCGAAGCGGCGCGGTTCGACGCGCTGTTCACCGCCGATCTGCTCAGGTTCGACGCCCAGGGAGCGATCGGTTCTCAGGAGCCGCTGGTCTTCGTCTCGGCACTGAGCCAGGTGACCTCGCGGATCGGCCTGATCGCGACGGTGTCGAGCACCTTCCACCACCCGTTCAACCTGGCCCGGCTCTTCGGCACGCTCGATCACGTCAGCAACGGGCGGGCCGCCTGGAACCTGGTGACCTCCTCGATCGGTGAAGAGAACTTCGGCGCCGGCGAACTGCCCAGCCCGGAGGAACGCTACGCACGCGCCGCGGAGACACTGGACGTGGTCAACGCGTTGTGGGACAGCTGGGAACCCGGCGCGCTGACGACCGACGCGGACGGCAGGGCGGTGCTGCACCGCAAGCGGGTGCACCCGATCCACCACTCCGGCCGGTTCTTCACCGTCACCGGTCCGCTGAACATCCCGCCGCTGCCGCAGCGCCGCCCGGTGCAGATACAGGCCGGGCAGTCCGCGGCGGGGACCGCGCTGGGCGCCCGCTACGCGGAGATCGTGTTCACGTCCCTGCCCACCCTCGACCACGCCCTGGACTTCACCCGGAAGATCCGCGACCAGGCCCGCAGCCTGGGACGGGCCGACGGACTGCCGCTGATCTTCAGCTCGTTCCATGCCACGTATGGCGCCACCGAGGAGGAGGCGAAGCGGCTCGTGCGCGAGAAGCGGGAGTCGATCGACTTCGAACGCGGCCGTGCCCAGCTGGCCGACATGCTCGGCGGTGGAGTCGACCTGTCGGAGCTTTCGCTCGACGCGCCCCTGCCGCAGAGCCTGCTGCCCGACGTGGCGTCGGTGAACCGCCGCCGTGGCCGGGTCGACATCTTCGCCGGCTACGCGCGGCAGGGCCACACGTTGCGGGAGCTCATCATCGCGGCACAGGACACCGGACACTGGGCCGCCGCGGGAACCCCCGAGCAACTCGCCGACGCCGTCGAGGAACGCTTCCGCGCAGGCGTCCTGGACGTGATCTCGCTGGGCGGTCTCGCGGACCCACGCCAGCATGACTTCGTCGTCAACGGCCTCCTGCACGAGCTGCGCAAACGAAAGATCGTCGCCGCCGACTACACCGGCACCACGCTCCGCGAGAACCTGGGGCTCGAACTGCCGGCCCGCGACACAGCACCCGTCCGTGTCTGACCTGAGCCGCGCCCGGGCTCCAACTACTCTGCATAACGGCTTCGTTGACACCGACCGGACGACGTGCTTGCATCGCGTCATGTTTCCGCCGGAGCCTCTGACCCGTCGCCGCGCCGTGGACCTCGTCCGGGTCGCCGCCGCGCTGTGTCGATTCACCGGCTGACCGGTTTTCTCCCCGGGTTCTCTCCTTCGGCGGCCTTGTCACGTATGCGCCGTCGGTTTCGTCCGCGCAGGCCTGCCGAGGACGCTCCGTATTGCGTCGATGCCGCGCTCCGCCGGCGCCCCTTCTCCCATCCACCACCCATGACGGGACAGCCATGTCTGCTGCCGGTTCCGCCGCCCGCCACGAGATCGCCTACGACCGCCGCAGGCTGCGCCAGTGGCTCGCCGGGGAGGCCAGAGCGGAAGGAGTCACGCGGCGTCGGTTGCTGACGCTGCTGGCCGCGACCGCCGCCGCCACCGCACTCCCCGTGCCAAATCCCGCTCACGCCGCCGACTCGCCGATCCTCAAACCGCTGCCGCCCGAGTGGTTCATCCCACGCGGCACCAATGCCGAGACCCGCTGGGAGGCGCTGCGTGGAACCGGCCACCACACTCCCAACGCTCTGTTCTTCGTCCGCAACCACACCGCGACGCCCGTCCTGGACGTCGCCGACTGGCGGCTGAGACTGTGGGGTGACGGGCTGCGCGGCACACCCGCCGAGGACAGGCCGGTGGAGTTCGGATACGACGATCTGCGCGCCCTGCCGGCCGTCACCCGGACCGCGTTCGTCGAGTGCGCCGGAAACGGCCGCAGCTACTACTCGACACAGCAGGGCCAAACGGTCACGGGCACTGCGTGGACGCTGGGAGCGGTCGGCGTCGCGCGCTGGCGCGGGGTACGCCTGGCCGACGTGCTGCGCAGGGCCGGGCTGTCCCCGTACGCAGTGGACGTACAGCCCCGTGGCCTGGACGCGGAGTACGTCAGCGGCGGCGAGAGTCTGGGCCGGGTTCGCCGCCCACTGCCGCTGGCCAAGGCGCTGGACGACGTGCTGCTCGCATACGAGATGAACGGCGAGCCGCTTCCGTACGACCACGGCCACCCGGTGCGCGTGCTCGTGCCCTCGTGGGTGGGGATCGCCTCGATCAAATGGGTCGGCGACATCGAGGTGTCGGCGCAGCCGCTGTACTCACCGTGGAACACCACCTTCTACCGGCTGTTCGGCCCCGCCTACCCGCAGGAGGGCAGTACGCCGCTCACCCGGCAGACGATCAAGAGCGCCTTCGAACTGGCGAGCGGGGCGACGTTCCCGGCAGGGGAGAGCCAGGTGCTGCACGGCCGGTCCTGGTCGGGTGCGGGCGCCGTCGTGCGGGTCGACGTCAGCACCGACGGTGGGACGAAATGGCGGCGGGCCCGACTGCACGACCGGCCGCGTTCCGGCACCTGGACGCGCTGGTCCGTTCCCTGGACACCTGGCACGCCCGGCCCGACACATTTGCTGGCACGCGCCACGGACACGGCGGGCCGCACCCAGCCGGACACCGCCGTGTTCAACACGCAGGGCTATCTGTTCGACGCGGTGGTGCGCCACCCGGTGACCGTGCTCTGACGCCGGCATGCTTTCCCCGAATGACCACGATCTTCCGGTGACCATCAAGGCCGAGCGGGAGATCTACCGGACCTCCTACACGTTCTTCCGGCTGGTGGACACGGGCCGGTACCGGCGGCTCGTGGAGTGTTTCACCAAGGACGCGCTGATCGAGTACGACGTGATGCCCGGGCCCACCCAGCGCTTCCACGGGCGCGACGACTTCGCCGCCTTCATGTCCGCGGGCCGGGCCGGCCGGCACGAGCCCACGGTCGCGCACGTCGTGGGACAGACCCTGATCGAGTGGACCGACGGGCGGCCCCACCTGCAGGCCTGCGTCACGGTGTGGCACTGGAGCGCCACCCGCACGGCGGACGGACGGCACCGGCCCGCGGACTGGACCGTGGTGGGGCTGGTCGAGGACGACTCCGAGCAGGAGGACGGCCGTTGGCTGATCCGTCAGAGCTGAGTTGCCCGAGTCCGCGCGTCGTGCCGCAGCCAGGTACCCGTCAGGGCGACCGGAGGCGAGCGAACAGCTCGGCCAGTGACTGGCGCGGTTCCTGCCCGGCCGTGTCGACGACGAAGCGCTCGCGGTCCCATGGCTCGTAATCGCGGTCGACGATCTGCTGCCAGTCCGGCAACGGCAGGTCCGGAATGTCGACGGACCGTGAGGTCACGCGGCGCCGGTGTTCAGCCGGGTCCGAGCAGACCACCTCTACCTCGAGGACAGGCACACCCGCCCCGACCGCCGTGGCCCGCCAGGCGTCACGCGTCACTCTCAGCGGGTTCACCGACTCAGCGATCACGGTCAGCCCCTGCCGCAGATGCTCCTCGGCCAGGGCGTATCCGACGACGTAACCCACCGGGCCGACGGGGTGCTGTGCCAGTCCGGAGCGGACGATCGCCTGCTCGATGGTGTCCACCCTCAGGTGGACCGCCCCGATCTGCGCCGCCAGGAGACGGGCGAGGGTGGTCTTTCCGGTGCCGGGCATCCCACCCATGACGATGAGCACGGTTCACCCTTCCGCCAGTCGCCGCAGGAGGCGCTTGCCGTCGGTGCCGGCGAACCACTCCGCGTGGCCGACGTAGTACTCGTAGGCCAGGCGGGCGTTCCGCGCCGATCGTGTGACGCCGTGGAAATAGCCGAGCTCGGAGAGCGCGAACTCCGCGTGTACCAGAGGCAGGAGTGCGGGGAGTGCGGCCGACTCGTAGGCTGTCAGCGGTCGCACCGAGCGGTAGCCCTCCAGGAGGGCCAGGGCGTCCTCGTCGCGTACCGGGTAGCCCGGTTGCAGCCACTGGACCGCGTTGCGTTCGATGGCCGTTGCCAGGTCGTGCACGGCGGTCGTGCTGTCGCTCATGCCGAAGTCCAGGACCGTGGCCACCTGGCCGTCGGCGTCCCACAGCAGGTTGGAGGCGTGCCAGTCGTTGTGGGTCCACAGCGGGGCGAGGCCGTCGAGGTGTGGGGACAGCCGCTCGTGCAGTGGTACCAGGACGCGTTCGGTGTCCTCGCGCCACGGGAACTCCTTGAGGGCGTCGGCCAGTTCGGGCCGCGCGGCCACATGTCCTTCCAGAGCGAGCAGGGGCTCGCTGGACGCGAATACCGTGAACGATGCGACCAGCGGCTGCACTCGGCGGCGCGGCGCGTCGAATCCCTGCGCCGCCAGGTGCAGCCGGGCCAGTGCCTCGCCGGCCGCCCGCGCGTGCACGGCGGACCTGAACGGCGACCAGGACAGCGCGTCCCGGTACAGGTCCATGCCGACGCCTGTCGAGTGGACCTCGTAGGCCCACTCACCGCGCTCCGCCGTGTCCAGGACCTCCACCACCGGGGCACCGTGGCGCCGCAGATGGCGCAGGAACGCGTGCTCCTCGGCCAGCCCTTCAAGGTTTCGTACGGTGATGTGGTGCCGTTTCACGAACAGGCGCCGTCCGTCGCGCTCGACGACGGCCGCCGCCGACAGGGGACGCGGGCTGCGCCACACCACCCGCGCCGGGCCGACGACGTCCGTCACCTCGGCGTCCGTGAGCGGAGCCCAGTCTGGCTCGACCGGGTCGGTGCCGAGGCCGTGTGCCAGATGTGAACTCACGGCGCCTTCACCGCCGTTGTGCCGTGCAGGGTTTCCAGGACCCGGCGTTCGGTCGCCGCGAACTCGGGTGCGGTGAAGTCCGCCTGGCCGCGCGGGCGGGGGAGTGGCACTTCGATGCGCTCCACGACCGTGGCGGGGCGCGGGGACAGCACATGTACGGTGTCCGCGAGCAGGACCGCCTCGCGGATGTCGTGGGTGACCAGGACGACGGTCCAGCGGTGTCGCTGCCACATGTCGGCCAGCCACAACTGCATCTCGGTCCGAGTGAGCGAGTCCAGTGCGCCGAACGGCTCGTCCAGCAGCAGGACCGGCCGCCCCAGCACCACCGTGCGCAACAGCGCTGCTCGCTGTCGCATACCGCCGCTGAGCTGGGTCGGATACGCGTTCTGGAAGCCGTCGAGCCCGAAGTCGGCGAACAGCGCGTCGGCCCGCGCCCGCGCCTCCCTCTTCCTCATCCCCTGGGCCTCGAGGCCGAGTGCCGTGTTGCCGAGGACCGTCCGCCACGGGACCAGCAGGTCTTTCTGCGGCATGTAGGCGACCTTGCCGGACTCCACGGAGGCCGGTTCGTCCTCCACCAGCACCTGTCCCGACGTGGGCCGGTCGAGGCCGGAGACCAGGTCGAACAGGGTGCTCTTGCCGGAACCGCTCGGCCCGATGACCGCCGCGAACTCGGCTGGTTCGACGGAGAGTTGGAGGTTCCGCAGCACCTCCAGGTCGTCGAAGGACTTGCCCACACCCTCGATGCGCAGACTGCTCACTTGCCCACCTTTCGCTCCCACGGCAGCACCAGCCGCTGCAGCAGATACGTGGCCCCGAACAGAGCGATGCTCAACGCCGCCGTCACCCCCACCGCCGCGAACACCAGGTCCGTACGGAACGCGCTCTTCTGCGCCTGCATATAGATCCCGAGGCCCGCCTCGGCACCCGCGTACTCGGCGAAGACGGCGCCCACGACGGCGTAGGTGATGCTCACCCTCAGGCCCGCGAAGAAGTACGGCATCGCGCTCGGCACCCGCACCAGACGGAAGGCCCGCCACCGGCCCGCGCCCAGGGAGCGGAGCAGCCGCATCGCCTCGCGGTCGGTCGCCGCGAAGCCGGCGGCCAGGTTGGCGGCCAGGGGGAAGAACGTCGTCAGCGTCACCACCAGCATCTTCGGCAGCAGCCCGAAGCCGAACCAGATGATCAGCAGCGGTGCCACTGCGACGATCGGGATCGTCTGTGAGGCGACCAGCAGCGGGTACAGGCCGCGGCGGGCCGCCGCGGAGAAGTCCAGCAGGACCGCGACCAGCCAGGCCGCCGCGAAGGAGAGCGCGAAGCCGAGCAGGGTCTCCTGAAGGGTCGGCAGCGTCTGCGCCCACAGGTCCGCACGGTTCGCCCAGCCCTGCTCGACGACGCGTGCGGGCGAGGGCAATGTCGTCGGATCGACGCCGACAGCGGTGACGTACAGCTGCCAGGCGCCGACCACCACGGCCAGCACCAGCAGCGGCGGCCACAACGACCGCAGCAGCGGCCTCACTTGGCGGCCGGGAGGTAGGCGTTGCTGAAGAAGGACGAGGCGTCCGGGGCCTTCGTCAGCTTCTTGCCGTCGGCGTCGACCAGCAGTCCGGCCTTGTACTCGAAGTCGGCGAAGGCCTGCCAGCGCTCGGTGCTCTGGGTGCCGATCGTGCCGTCCGCCGCCTTGTAGTACTCCTTCGCCAGCAGCGCCTCACTCTTCTTCACCAGTTCGGTGTTGGTGAGCACGCTCTTGTTCTCGGAGATGAGCAGGTCGGCCGCCTTGTCGGGGTTGGCGGCGGCGTAGCGGTAGCCCTTGTCGAGGGCCGCCACGAACTTCTTCGCCAGCGCCGGGTTTCTCTTCAGGAACTGATCCGAGGACGCGACGAGCGTCGAGTAGATCGCCGGGAAGCCGTATTCGGACAGCTGGAAGTTCTTGAGCGGCTTGCCGCTCAGCTCCGCCTCCAGGCCCTCCCAGGTCGGCATCGGCATCGCGAAGTCGGCCTTGCCCGCGTAAAGCGCCGCGTATGCCGAGGTATTGAGGGTGACCTGCTTGAAGTCACCCTTGCCGCCCGCGTTCTGGATGACCTTCTGCAGCAGCGGCTTCTCGTAGGGGGCGCCGAAACCGGCGTATGTCTTGCCGTCGAGGTCCTTCGGGGAGGCGATGTCGTGGCGGTTGGCGCGGACGGCGATGGTGACGTTCGTCTTCTGCGTGACCGCGTAGACGGAGGTGATGTCGGCACCGGCCGCCCGTGCGGTCGTCACGCCCTCCTGGTAGGAGATGCCGAAGTCGGCCTTGTGGTTGGCGAGCAGCGTCTCGGGCGCGGTGGAGCCGTACGGCACGATCCTCAGGTCGATGCCGGCGTCCTTGAACCAGCCCTTGGCCTGGGCGACGTAGATGCCGGTGTGGTTGGTGTTGGGTGTCCAGTCCAGGGCGAGGGTGACGGTCGTGGTGCCGTCCTTCGCCGCGGCCGAGGAGTCGGCGTCGGTGGAGCAGGCGGTGGTGACGGCGAGCAGGGAGGTCGCGGCTATCGCGGACAGCAGGGTGCGGCGGTGCATGACGGGTCCTTCGTACGGAGGGGAGACAGGCGGTGCGAGGCGGTCACGCCCGACACAGCGCGCTGTCCACTCGTTTGAAGTCGATGGTCAGGCGACGGGTGAGGAAGGTCACGCGGCTACGTCCAGCAGACCGTTGGTGAAGGACCTGTCCCAGTCGCGATCGTGTGCGATCGCGCCGTTCTCCGCGAGCCAGTGCGCGTAGGGGCCCATCCGGCTCTCATCGATGACGCCCCAACGGCCGTCCGGGTCTGTCCAGGTGGAGGTGATCAGCGCGAGCGAACGGGCGATGAGCGGGCGCGGGAAGTACGGGATCACGCCCTCCAGCAGCGTCAGGGTGTCGTCCTGCTCACGCGCGGCGGCGGCATAGCCCCGGGCCGTGACGGCGAGGAAGTCCCGTATGAGCGAAGGCCGTTCGGCGAGCAGGGACTCGCTCGTGCCCAGCAGGTAGCTGTGGTAGCGGGGTGCGCCGATCTCGTCCACCGGCCAGGTCAGCCGCCGCTCCTCGGGCAGGTCGCCGCGCAGGGCGTCCCAGGACCAGTAGGTGCCGAAGGTGGCGTCGGCCTCGCCCGCCTCGATGTCGTCCACGGTCAGTTCACGGGTGCCCGCGTCGACGAGGAGCACGGCACCCGGGTCGCCGCCGTCGGCCGCGACCAGGTGCCGGACCATGGCGCGGCCGCGCGGGGTCGGGTTGAGGGCGAGACGGCGGCCCGCGAGGTCGCGGGGACGGGTGATGCCGGTCGAGGTCGTGGTCTGAATCGCCTCCAGGCCACGGTGGTTGACCGCGGCCACCGCGATCAGCGGCTGGGCGCGCGCGGCGCGGCGGGCCAGCAGCCGGTTCGGCGGGAAGATCCCGAAGTCCACCTCGCCCCGCGCCAGATACTCCAGCGTGTCACCGCGTCCCGGATCCTGGACGACCAGCTCCACGTCCAGCCCTGCCTCCGCGAACCAGCCACGGGCACGGGAGACGTACAGACCGGCTGAATTCGGCCAAGGATGAAAATAGTCGAGCATGACCCGGATGTGCGGCATGGGAGTACTCCGAAGGAGGTGCGCGAGCGCGCGGTGGTGAACGGTGAGAAGGGCGTGAGGCGGGTCAGCGACAACAACAGGAGCAGCGCACCGGGGTGTGGAATACCGGTCGCTTCGGCTCGACTGCTGCAGACACGTGAACTCCTACGCGGGACGCCTGGCTGGCGTGGTTGGTGCGGTCGGCGTCCCCATGGGGACCGCGTTCGAACGAACGGATCCCAGACGCCCTCTCAGCCCGGTCGGGTAGGGGCTCCCGCGTAGATGGCCGAAACCATAACGGCATACCCGGGAGGCCGCGCAAGCGCGGTCCGACATATGGGATGACCTCGATCGACGGTGAGACGCCCAGTTCACGGACGTACGATCGGCCGCCATGAGCTCCCTGCTGCCCGGTCCCCTGGTCGACGACACCTGGCTCGCCGCCCGTCTCGATGACCCCCGCGTGGTCGTCCTCGACGCCACCGCCCTGCTGCCCTCGCCCCGGCACGACGGCGACTACCGGTGTGCGAGCGGCCGGGCCGCCTGGACCGAACGGCACCTTCCCGGCTCCCGCCACGCCGACCTCACGGGAGAATTCTCCGACCACGACGCGCCGTACCACTTCGCCGTGCCGTCCCCCGACGCCCTGGCCGCCGCGCTCGCGCGGCTCGGTGTGGCGGAGGGCGACGCGGTCGTGACGTACGACAGCGGTGGTGGCATCTGGGCGGCCCGGCTGTGGTGGATGCTGCGGGCGATCTCCGTGCCGGCGGCCGTCCTCGACGGCGGCCTGGAGGCGTGGCAGGCGGCCGGGCGTCCGCTCGTCAGCGGCGACGACATCGGCCGCGGTCCGGCCGTGCCACCTCTGACCCCGCTCCCGCGGCCAGAACTGTGGGTAGGGGTCGAGGAGGTGGCCGCCATCAGCCGCGGCGACCGTCCCGGCACGCTGGTGTGCGCCCTGCCGGCCGGCGGCTTCGACGGCTCCGCTCCCACCCGCTACAGCCGCCGCGGCCACATCCCCGGCAGCCGCAGCCTTCCGGGCCGTGACCTGCTGGACTTCGCGGGCCGTGTCCTGCCCGGCCCCGAACTCGCCGCCCGCGCCGACGCGGTCCTCCACGGCGCCGACTCGCCGGTCGTCCTGTACTGCGGCGGCGGCATCTCGGCCGCGGGCACGGCACTCGCCCTCACCCTCCTCGGACGGGACGACATCGCCGTCTACGACGGCTCGCTGGAGGAGTGGTCCAAGGATCCGGCGCTGCCGCTGGAACTCGGCGGCTGAGCCGCTCGGCGAGCCGGGACCTCCCGGACCCGGCCAGCGGACGAGCTCTCCCACGAGCACGGCGACCTGCTCCACCCCGACGTGGAAGCCGTCGTGGCCCAAGGGGATGCGATCAGCCGGAGGTCATCGGCGGAGGGGATGCCCGACGCCAGTTCCGCCCGTGCGCCGATCTGCGGCGGGTGACCGCAGAACACTCGTGGCCGGGGTCGATCGCGACCGCCTCTGTCCACCGCCCCAGCGGGTGTCTCACGTTGCGGGATGCGTGGTGGACGCACCTTCCCGGGTGTGCTTTGATCCGGTCATGGAGACCACTGGCACGGCACACACGGTGCTGCTCGACCCGTTCTGGGTGAGCCGCCGCGCCGACCAGTTCGACCAGGTCTGTTGCTGATCGCCGTTCCACGGCTCGCGACCCGCGCCCTTACTCTCTCCGCCTGATCCCGCTTCTGCCGCTCAACCAGCCCACGTCGCTGGGCAGTTGTGATGCGCAGTCGGCCTGCCGTGCCGCGAAGGAATCCCCATGGCCCAGCCCACAGCCCTGCCCGTCATCGACATCTCCCGCTTCCGCGCCCCGGACGCCGACCGTGACGCCTTCCTCGCCGAACTCCGTTCCGCCGCCCACGAAGTCGGCTTCTTCTACGTCACCGGGCACGGCGTCCCCGCACCACTACGTGACGACGTGCTGAGCGCGGCCCGCGCCTTCTTCGCACTGCCGGAAAAGCAGCGCCTGGAGATCGAGAACCTCAACTCGCCCCAGTTCCGCGGCTATACGCGCACCGGAACCGAGTACACGGCGGGCGGTGCCGACTGGCGTGAGCAGATCGACATCGGGCCGGAACGGGAGGCGCTCGATGCCGGCCCGGACGATCCCGACTACCTGCGTCTGATCGGCCCCAACCAATGGCCCTCCGCGCTACCGGAGTTGAGGGATATCGTGCTGCGCTGGCAGGCGGAGGCGCTGCGGGTGAGCCGTGAGGTGCTGCGCGCCCTCGCGGCGGCGCTCGGACAGGACGAGGGCTACTTCGACCAGTGGTTCGACGACGAGGCCGCCGTCCACGTGAAGATCGTGCACTACCCGCCGCGCGCCGCCGAGGACGCCGACCAGGGTGTGGGCGCGCACAAGGATTACGGCTATCTCGCGCTGCTCCAGCAGGACGAGGTGGGCGGGCTCCAGGTGCAGCGCGAGGACGGTGAGTGGATCGACGCGGTCCCGGTGCCCGACGCCTTCGTGTTCAACATCGGCGAGATGCTGGAGATCGCCACCCAGGGGTATCTGAAAGCCACTCAACACCGGGTCGTCAGCCCGCAGTCGGGCGTGCACCGCTACTCAATCCCCTTCTTCCTCGGCCCGCGCCTCGACGCGGTCGTCAAGCGGCTCCAACTCCCACCGGAACTCGCCGCGTTGAGTCGCGGTGTCACTGACGACCCGGACAACCCGCTCCTGGCCGCCTTCGGGGAGAACGCCGTCGTCGGCTGGCTTCGCTCCCATCCACGCGTCGCCGAACGCTGGTGGTCCGACGTCCTGGAGAAGCGAGAGAACCGATGAGCAACTGGGCCTTCGAGACCCGGCAGGTGCACGCCGGCGCGGTCCCCGACCCGGCCACCGGCACACGAGCGGTGCCGATCCACCCGGCCACCAGCTACGTCTTCCGGGACACCGCGCACGCCGCCGCGGCCTTTGAACTGGCCGACCTGACCACCCACGCCTACACGAGGCTGTCGAACCCGACCACCGCCGTGGCCGAGGAGCGGATCGCCGCCCTGGAGGGCGGAACGGCGGCGGTCGCCGTGGCCAGCGGCCAGGCCGCGACGAGCCTCGCCCTGCTCAACCTGGCCCGCGCGGGCGACCATATCGTCGCCTCCTCGTCCTTGTACGGCGGCACCCGCACCCTCCTGGAGCACACCTTCGCCGACTTCGGCATCGACGTCACCTTCGTCGATGACCCGGATGACCTGAGCGCCTGGTACACGGCCGTACGCCCCACCACGAAGGCCTTCTTCGGCGAGACCATCGGCAACCCGCGCGGCAACGTCCTCGACCTCGAGGCGGTCGCCCGCATCGCCCATGAGATCGGCGTGCCCCTCGTCGTCGACAACACCGTGCTCACGCCGTACCTGCTGCGGCCCTTCGAGCACGGCGCCGACATCGTCGTGCACTCCACCACCAAGTTCCTGTCCGGCCACGGCACCGGCATCGGTGGGGCCGTCGTCGACAGCGGACGCTTCGACTTCGGTGCGGATCCCGACCGCTGGCCGGGGCTGACCCGCCCCGATCCGACGTACAACGGGCTGTCCTTCTGGGACTCCTTCTCCGAGCTCGGCCTCGCCTACGCGCTGCGTCTGCGCACCCGGCTGGTCCGGGATCTGGGGCCGGCCGTCTCCCCCTTCAACAGCTTCCTGCTCCTGCAGGGCCTGGAGACGCTCAGCCTGCGTATCGAACGGCACGTGTCCAACGCCCAGTTGCTCGCCCAGTGGCTGGAGGAGCAGCCGCAGGTGACGCGGGTGCACTACGCCGGACTGCCGTCCAGCCCGTGGCGGACGCAGGCCAAGCGCTATCTGCCGCGCGGTGCCGGAGCGGTCCTCGCGTTCGAACTCGCCGACGGCCTGGAGGCGGGGCGCCGATTCGTCGAGGGAGTGCGGCTGTTCAGCCATCTCGCGAACATCGGCGACGTACGCAGCCTCGTCATCCACCCGGCCTCCACCACCCACGCCCAACTCACCCCGGACCAGCGGCTCGCCGCAGGTGTCACGCCGGGCCTGGTGCGACTGTCGGTCGGTCTGGAAGGCGTCGGCGATCTGATCGCCGACCTCCAAACCGGCCTGCGGGCAGCCGCCGTATGAACCGCCCTTCACACACCCGGGGAGCAAGATCCGCCATGCGCCGCAGCACCGCCCTCCAGCTCGCCGCCACCGCAGTACTCGCTGGCCTGGCCGCGACGGCGTGTGGCACCGGTTCGGCAGACGACCCGGCGAACGCCGGACAGACCAGCCAGGCCGCCCAGCCCGCCGACATCGACACGCACGCGACGGTCGACGTACGCCTCGTCCTGGAGCCGACCAGCCTCGACATCGCCTCCACGGCCGGCGCGGCCCTCGACCAGATCCTGCTCGACAACATCTACCAGGGCCTGCTGACCCGCGACGAGAACAACAGGATCGAGCCGAGCCTGGCCACGTCGTACGACGAGTCGCCGGACGGGCTCACCTACACCTTCCGCCTCGCGAAGAGCGCCACCTTCCACGACGGAACCAAGGTGACCGCGGACGACGCCGTCTGGTCCTTGCGACAGGTCACCGCGAAGGGCTCGAAGAACCCCGACGCGGCGGCGCTCGCCTCGGTCAAGAGCGTCTCCGCCTCCGACGACCACACCGTCGTCGTCACGCTCAAGCACCGTGACACCGGCTTCACCTGGGGCCTGACAGGCCGGGCGGGCGTCGTCTTCAAGAAGGGGACGGACTTCTCCTCCCTCGCCGGGAAGGAGAACGGCACCGGGCCCTTCAAGCTGTCCGGCTGGAAGCGCGGTTCGTCCATCACCTTCGTCCGCAACGACGCCTACTGGGGGAAGAAGGCCAAGGTCGCCAAGGTCGTATTCCACTACATCAAGGACGAAAACGCCGCCAACAACGCCCAGCAGACGGGGCAGACCGACATCGAGACCGCTGCGGACGCGACCCTGCTCCAGCCGTTCTCTGACCGGAGCAAGTACACCGTCCTGCGCGGAGACACCACCGACAAGTTCACGCTCGCGTTCAACAACGCCTCCGGCCCGACCAAGGACGTGCGGGTACGGCGCGCCATCCGCCGGGCCGTCGACAACGCCGGTCTCATCAAGGCCCTCGGCGGCGCGGCCAAGCCGGTCGGCGGCCCCGTCCCGGCCACCGACCCTGGCTACGAGGACCTCACCGCGATCGACGCCTACGACCCGGAGGGCGCCAAGAAGCTGCTCCAGCAGGCCGGTTACGGCGGCGGCCTGAAGCTCACCGTCCAGACACCCAACATCTACCCGGCGGAGATCGGTGACTACCTCGCCTCCGAGCTGAAGCAGGTGGGCATCCAACTCACCGTGCGCCAAGTGGAGTTCCAGACCTGGCTCGACAGCGTCTACACCAAGCACGACTACCAGCTCAGCCTCGTCGACCACGCAGAAGCCCGCGACCTGAACAACTTCGCCAACCCCGCCTACTACTTCGGCTACGACAACGCGAACGTCCAGAAGTGGTACGTCGCCGCGCAGACCGCCGCCGGAGACGCCGAGCGGGACGCTCTGCTGAAGAAGGCCGCCCGCCAGGTCTCCCAGGACGCCGCGGCCGACTGGCTGTTCGTCAACCAGACCCTCACCGTCCTGCGCAGCGGGGTCAGCGGTGTACCGCGCAACTTCACCAGCAACCGCTACGACCTGGTGAACCTCGCCGTGGCGAAGAAGAAGTGAGGCCGGCGTGACCCTGTATGTGGTGCGCCGGGCCGCACTGCTGGTGGTGTCCCTGCTCGCCGCCAGCGTGCTGATCTTCCTGGTGCTACGGCTGCTGCCCGGCGACATCGCCCAGACCATCGGCGGCATCAAGGCCACACCGGCCCAGGTCGCGGCCGTACGCCATGACCTGGGCCTGGACCGGCCGCTCGCCGCGCAGTACGGCAGCTGGATCGGCGGAGTCGTCACCGGCGACTTCGGGCGGTCTGTCCTCGACGGTACGTCGGTGTCGGGGCAGCTCGTCGAGAAGTTCGCGGTGACCGGACCGCTGGCCGCCGGCGCGGTCGTCCTCGCGCTCGTCTTCGCCGTGCCGTTGGGCATCGTCGCCGCCGTACGCCGGGGCTCGCGGCTCGGTGGCGTGGTCAACGCCTTCGGGCAACTCGGCATCGCGTTGCCGACACTGTGGCTGGGTCTGCTGCTCGTCGTCGTGTTCGCCGTCCAGGTCCGCTGGCTGCCCGCGCAGGGGTTCCCCGTGGACGGCTGGGCCGAGCCGGGGCAGGCGCTGCGCAGCCTGGTCCTGCCGTGGCTGACGCTGGCCCTGTCCGAGGGCGCCGTACTGCTGCGGTTCGTGCGCTCCGCCGTACTGGACGTCCTGCACCAGGACTGGCTGCGCACCGCCCGGGCCAAGGGCCACACGCGCACCGGCGCGCTGGTGCGGCACGGGCTGCGCAACGCGGCGGTGCCCGTGGTGTCCGTGCTCGGTTTGCAGATCGCGGCGCTGGTCGCGGGGGCGGTCGTGGTGGAGCAGGTCTTCGTGCTGCCCGGCGTCGGCCAGATGCTGATCACGGACGTCGGCAACCGGGACCTGGACAAGGTGCAGGGCGAGATCCTGCTGCTCACCGGGGCGGTACTGGTCATCGGGTTCCTCGTCGACCTCGCGCACCGGCTGATCGACCCCCGGCTGCGGAGCGCCGTATGACCGTCTCCAGAGCGCTTCTGAAGAGCCGCAGCGGCTCGGTCGGCCTGGTCCTCGTCGGCCTTCTCCTCCTGTCCGCACTGGTCTCCTTCGTCTGGACGCCGTACGACCCCACCCTCGCGCGTCCGCGGGACGGCTGGCTGCTGCCGTTCTCCGGCGGCCACCTGCTGGGCACTGACCGGCTGGGCCGCGACGAGCTGAGCCAGCTGCTGGCCGGAGCGCGCGGCACTCTGCTGACCGCCCTGCTCGCGGCGGCGATCGCCGCTGTCGTGGGGCTCGCCCTGGCACTGGCGGCGGTGCTCGTACCGCGCTGGATCGGCGCCGCCGTCGTCCAGCTCACGGACGTGCTGATCGCGTTCCCCGTCCTGCTGATCGCGATGATCCTTACCGCGGTGTACGGCGGCTCCACCTGGACGGTGGTCACCGCGGTCGGCGTCGGCGCGGGCGTCAACCTCGCCCGGGTCGCCCGCGCCGAGGCGGGGCGGGTGCTGAACACCGACTACGTGCTGGCCGCGCACGCCGCCGGGTCCGGTACCTGGCGTACCGTCCGAAAGCACCTGCTGCCGAACATCGCGCCCACCCTGGTCGTGCAGCTCTCGCTGGTGCTGTCCGTGGCGGTGCTCGCCGAGGCGGCGCTGTCGTTCCTGGGGTTCGGCGCGCCGGCGCCCGCGGTCTCCTGGGGGCGCATGCTGCACGAGCAGCAGCAGTACATCGCGGCTCGCCCGCTGCTCGTCATCTGGCCGGGGCTCGCCGTGGCCGCCTCCGTGCTCGGGTTCAACCTGCTCGGCGACGGGCTGCGCGAGGCGGCCGACGCCCGACTGCGCGTGCGGGAGGCGTCATGAGCCTGCTGACGATCTCCGATCTGAGCGTGCGGATCGGTGGTACGACCGTCATCGACAAGGTGAGCCTGTCGATCAACCCTGGCGAACGGCTCGCACTGATCGGCGAATCCGGCTCCGGCAAGTCGCTCACCGCCCTCGCCGTGCTGGGACTCCTCCCGGACGGCGCCCGGGCCACCGGCAGCATCCGGCTCGGCGGCCAGGAACTGCTGGGCCTTGGCGACAGGGAGCTGTCCCGGTTGCGCGGCGAGCGCATGGCCATGGTCTTCCAGGAACCCATGAGCGCCCTCAACCCGCTGATGCGCACAGGGAAGCAGCTCGTCGAGCCGCTGCGGCTGCACCGCGGGCTCAACCGGCGCCAGGCCCGGGCCGCTGCCGTCGAACTCGCCGCACAGGTGGGCCTGCCGGACCCGGATCTCATCGTCCGCTCCTGGCCGCACGAGCTCTCCGGCGGCCAGCGTCAGCGCGTCGGCCTCGCGATGGCCCTCGCCACCCGCCCGGCGTTGCTCATCGCCGACGAACCCAGCACCGCCCTCGACGTCACCGTCCAGGCCGACATGCTCAAGCTCCTGGACGACCTGGTCCGCGACCACGGCACCGCATTGCTGTTCATCAGCCACGACCTCGCCGTCGTCGCCCAGCTCTGCTCACGAGCCGCCGTGCTCAAGGACGGACGGCTCGTCGAGGAAGGTGCCACCGACGCCCTCGTACGAACTCCCCGACACCCCTACACGCAGCGGCTGGTGGCGGCCGCCCGTGCCACGGGATCCGAGGAGGTCACTCGATGACACAGCTTCTGAAGGGCACTGGGCTCAGCCGCACCTTCCGGCTGCCGCGCACCTCGCTGTTCGCGCCTGCCGTTCACCGCCACGCTGTCCAGGACGTGTCGCTGGAGCTCCGGGAAGGCCACAGCCTCGGCATCGTGGGGGAGTCCGGCTCCGGCAAGTCGACCCTGGCCCGGCTCCTGCTCGCCCTGGACCGGCCGGACACCGGAACGGTGCACTACCGCGGGCGCGAGGTGAAGCCGGGCAGGCTGCCGTGGTTCCGGCGCGAGGTGCAGGTCGTGCTGCAGGACCCGATGGGCTCTCTCGACCCGCGTGCCACTGTCCGCGACATCGTCGCCGAGCCGCTGGAGTGCCTCAAACTGCCCGGCGACCACGACGACCGGGTGGACGAACTGCTGCGCGCGGTCGGCCTGGACCCGTCCGTGCGCGGCCGGTATCCGCACGAGTTCTCCGGCGGACAGCGGCAACGCATCGCCATCGCACGTGCCCTCGCCCCCGGTCCGAAGGTCCTCGTCGGCGACGAACCGCTCAGTGCCCTCGACGTGTCGGTGCGCGCTCAGATCCTCTCCCTCCTGGACGACCTCGCCGAGGCGTACGGGCTGACGCTGCTGCTCGTCTCCCACGACATCGGCGTCGTGCGGCGTCTGTGTACCGACGTGCTGGTGATGAAGGACGGCCGCGCCGTCGAACTGGGTCCGGCCGCATCCGTCCTGGCCGAGCCCCAACACCCGTACACACGCCGTCTCTTGGCCGCCGTACCCCGGCTGCCCGCATGACCGGGAGGACCGCATGACCGAACCCACCGCACGTCGGCTCACCCTGGGGGCCCTCGTCCACGGCTCCGGCGGCCACATCGCCGGTTGGCGGCACCCGGACGCCCGCCCCGACGGACAGCTCGACTTCGCCTTCCACGCCGACCTCGCCCGCACCCTCGAACGCGGCCGGTTCGACGCACTCTTCGTCGCCGACGTCGTCGCCCTCTGGGGCCACCAGCTCGATTCGCTGTCCCGCACCGGCCGTGCCGAGCACTTCGAACCGCTGACGTTGCTGGCCGCGCTGTCGCTGGTGACCGAGCACATCGGCCTGGCAGCGACGGCGACCACGACCTACAACCACCCCTTCCACATCGCCCGCAAGTTCGCCTCCCTGGACCACATCTCGGGCGGCCGCGCGGGCTGGAACGTGGTCACCTCCGTCGTACCCCTGGAGGCGGCGAACTTCGGCTACGACCGCCATCTGGAACACGAGCTGCGCTATCGTCGCGCGGACGAGTTCGTGCAGGTGGTCAAGGCGCTCTGGGACAGCTTCGACGACGAGGCGGTCGTACGGGACAAGGCGACCGGCCGCTACTACGACCCGGCCGGACTGCACACCCCGCACCACCGCGGCGAGTACTTCGCCGTCCGTGGCCCCCTGAACGTCTCCCGGCCGCCACAGGGCCATCCGGTGGTCTTCCAGGCCGGATCCTCAGAGACGGGACGCGAGTTCGCCGCCCGGCACGGCGAGGTCCTCTTCACGACCCAGCACGAACTGGGCGCCGCGCAAACCTTCTACGCCGACATCAAGGCGCGGTCGGCCGCCCATGGCCGCGACCCCGCCCATGTGCTGGTCTGGCCGGGCCTCTCCCCGTTCGTCGCGCCCACCGAGACGGAGGCGCGGCGGCGCCTCGCCGAGCTCCAGGACCTCATCCACGACGACGTCGCCCGCCGTCTCGTCCAGGACAACATCGGTGACCTGGACCTGACCGACCACCCGGTGGACGGCCCACTGCCGGACATCCCCGAGACCAACCGCAGCACGTCGCGCCGCGATCTGCTGCTGAAGCTCGCCCACGACGAGAAGTTGACGATACGTCAGCTGGCGCACCGTTTCGCCGCGGGCTCCGCCGTCGCCGGTACGCCCGAGCAGATCGCCGACCACATCGAGACCTGGTTCCGCTCCTTCGCGGCCGACGGCTTCAACATCTCCTTCCCCTATCTGCCCGGCCCCGCAGAGGACTTCGTGGACCACGTCGTGCCGCTGCTCCAGCAACGCGGGCTGCTGCGCACCGAGTACGAGGGTGGCACCCTGCGCGAGAACCTCGGGCTGCCGCGTCCCGCCGTCCGTGACCGACACCTCCAGGAGACCGGACGATGAGCCGCCGCACCGGACAACTGCACCTCAACGCCTTCCTCAAGCCACCGGGGGAGTACCTGGCCGCCTGGCGGCACCCGGACACCGCGGCGGACGCGGGCGTGAACATCCGGGAGGTCCTGTCCTTCGCGCGGACCGCAGAACGGGCCGCCTTCGACGCGGTGTTCCTCGCCGACCTCGTCGGCGTGCCGTTCGCGAACGAGGACGTCCTGAGCCGGGTCAGCGTGGTCAACGACTCCTTCGAGCCGACGACGCTGCTGGCCGCGCTCGCCGCCGGCACCTCCCACATCGGCCTCATCGCCACCGCCTCGACCAGCTACAACGAGCCCTACCACGTGGCCCGCACCTTCGCCTCCCTCGACCACATCTCCGGCGGCCGGGCCGGCTGGAACGTGGTGACCTCCCTCAATGACGGAGAGGCCCAGAACTTCGGCCTCGCCGCCCACCTCGACCACGCCACCCGCTACGACCGCGCCGAGGAGTTCCACGACGTGGTGACGGGGCTGTGGGACTCCTTCGAGGACGACGCCTTCCGCCACGACCAGGCAAGCGGCGTCTACTTCGACCCCGCGAAGCTGCACGCCCTGAACCACGAAGGAAAACACCTCAAGGTCGCCGGCCCCCTCAACATCGCCCGGCCGCCGCAAGGCCACCCCATCATCGTGCAGGCCGGCGCCTCCGAAGCGGGCAAGAACCTCGCCGCCCGCATCGCCGACGTGATCTTCTCCGGCATCAAGGACCTCGGCCGGGCCCAGGAGTTCTATGCGGAGATCAAGGAGCGAGCCGCCGCCCACGGCCGCGACCCCGACCACCTCAAGGTCCTCCCGGCCCTGTCCGTCGTCACCGCCCCCACCGAGTCCGAGGCCCGCGACAAACTGGCCCGACTCACCGAACTCCTGCCCCCGCAGGTCGCGTTGGCCGACCTGTCGTACTGGCTCGGCGGCTTCGACCTCAGCGGCTACCCACTGGACGGCCCGCTGCCTGAACTCCCCGTCTCCAACCAGTCGCACACCGCCCAGCAGCAGATCTACGAGGACGCTCGTCGCGACAACCTCACCATCCGCGACCTCGTCCGGCGCGTCGCGAACGACGACCGCAGCATCACCGGCACGCCCGAGCAGATCGCCGACCACATCGAGGAGTGGTTCCACGGCCGCGCCGCCGACGGCTTCAATGTGATCTTCCCGTATCTGCCGGGCACCCTGGACGACTTCGCCGAGTTCGTGATCCCCGAGCTGCGCCGCCGCGGCCTGTTCCGCACCCACTACACGGGCCGTACGCTGCGCGACCACCTGGGCCTGCCGCGGCCGTCCCGGCGGGGGTAGATGCTGCCGGGAGAGGACCGTGCCGCACGACGGATACTTGGTGTGCATGGCCGCGGGCGCCACGACCCTGCTGGACCAGGCAGTCCTGAACATCGCGGTGCCGAGTATGCGGCAGTCCATCGGGGCCACCGGGGCGAACGTCCAGTGACCCCCGGTGCATCCGACCGCGAGCCTGTTCCTCCCACCGACACCAGGACTCGCCTGCACATGAAACCCGGACGCGTACTCCACCTGAACCTGTACCTCGGCGGTCACCTGAGCACCCGGGCTCCGGTGCGGGTCGTGGATTCCGGCCCGGACGGACTCCTGTTGTGGCTCGCTGTGGGCTCGCCGGTGTGGCGGGCCGCACTGCCGACGGGCGTGCATCTGAGAGACGTGCCGCCGGAACAGCGGCCGGCAACCGGGTATCCCCTGGAAACCGGGCACTGGCACCGGGGCAACGCCCTCATCCACCAGCCCAACGAGTCATGCCACGCGGTCTGGTGGCTGTTCTCGTCAGCGGACGGTGACGGTGGCTTCAGCGGCTGGTACGTCAACCTGGAGCATCGCCGACGGAACACGGACGGCATCGACGTGTTCGACCTGGAGCTCGACGTCACCGTACGACCGGACGGGACCTGGCAGTGGAAGGACGAGGAGTCCTTCGCGGACAAGACCGGGCATCCGTCCTACTGGACGTCGCGCGAGGCCGAGGACATCCGCGAGGAGGGGCGTCGGGTGGCCCGGCTGGCGGAAACCGGGGTCTTCCCGTTCGACGGAACCTGGTGCGACTTCACCCCACCGCCCTCCTGGCCGCTTCCGGCACTGCCGCCCCGGCCCACCACCTCCCTGTGTGCCCGGCCTGCCCGGGGTGGCGGGACCGCACACGAGTCGCCGCTTCCGCTCGACAGCAGCGGCGGCGAGGTACGCGGAGCGTGAGCCGACGTCCTAGAGGGAAGAGGGCCGACGGGGAGGGCGGCCTTCCGCGGTCGGAGCCGTCCGGGCGCGGCGGTCGTGACCCGTACCCTCAGTCTCCCTCGGCCGGTGCCAGTGTCGCGCGCAGGCGGAAGCCGACGCCTCGTTCCGTCGTCAGCAGAGCCGCGCCACGGGGGCCGAGTTTGCGGCGGATGCGGTGGATGTGCAGGTCGACGGAGCGGCTGCGGCTCCCCGCCCATTCACCCAGCCCCGAGCGCAGGTCCTCGCGGGAGACGACCCGGCCGTTGCCCCGCAGGAGGGCGGTCAACAGCCGGAACTCCAGTGGGGTCAGAGCGACCGGGGCGCCGTCCACCAGCATGCGCTGGCCGCCCGGGTCGAGGCTGATCGGGGACGGCGCGGCGGCCACGTAGGAGCCGGGCATCGTGCCGCCCGGCACTACCGGCAGGCCCGCGGCGCGCCAGCCCTCGTAGCCGCCGACGACGTCGGTGGCCCGCACCAGTCCGAGGTCGTGCAGACCCGCGGCGGCCATGCTCGACATGTACCCCTGCGAGCACATGATGATCGCGCGCAGGGAGTGGTCGGTGGCCTCCTCGATGCGCCAGGCGCTGCAGGGGTCCAGCCGCCACTCCAGCACGTTCCGGTCCATGACGAGGGAGCCGGGGATCTCGCCCTCGGCGCGCCGCACCATGTCCGCGCGGACGTCCACCAGCAGGGCGCCGTCCGCGAGTTCACCGGCGGCTTCCTCCGGGGCCAGTCGCCGCAGGCGGGTGCGGGCGCGGGCCAGCAACTCGTCGATCGACGAGTGACCGGCGTCAGGCGTGCAGCCCGAAGGCCCATCGGGCCGTATGAATGCCGGTGACTGCATCGCGAGCAACTCCCTTGTCCTGCCTCCGAGACGGCCGATGGTCGTCACAACCGTGGTGGCGACAGCCGGCGTCGAGACGCGAGGGCGTGCGGCGGGAGTCGGTCATGCCGGGAAGTCTACGGGCGGAGTTTTACGGCAGAGTTTCTCGATTCTGAAACAGATCCCGCGTTGTCTACCGCCGAGCCTCGCTGTTATCAATGACTCGTGACCGCGAACACGCTGCTGACCCGGAGGATCCACGTGGATCTGCTGCGCGTCGGCACGTGCGCGTGTCCGCAGCGCTGAGGTATCCGACCGAGCGCACCACGCCGGCCTTCTGACGGCCCTTTGCCGCGCGCTTCTTCGCGCTCCGCCTTCCTTCACCTGTCACTTTTCTGCCTACCGCACACGCCCGTGTACAGCTCCCCCAGGTTGTGCCGTGCCGTCGGTCGTTCCCTGGAGAACCCATGCCTGCATCCGATGCCGACGCACCGCCCCAGCGCTGGCAGGACGTCCTGCCGTCCGGCCCCTCTCGGCGCGGCTTCCTCACCCTGGCCGGCGGCGGCGCCCTGGCCGCCCTGCTCGCGGCCTGCGCGCCCGGCGCAGGGGACGACGCGGCCGGGGCGACGGCGTCGGCCACGGGCCCGGCCCGGCGCGGCGGCACCCTGCGCGTGGGCGCCCCGCCGCCGCCCACCGCCCTCGACCCGGTCACGGCGTACGACGGAACCGCCATCGCCCTCTTCCAGCTGGTGGCCGAATACCTGATCTGGCTCGACAAGGACTTCAAGCTGGTGCCGCGGCTGGCCACCAAGTGGGCCTCGGACAGCTCCGCCCGGAAGTGGACCTTCACCCTGCGCGAGGGCGTCACCTTCTCCGACGGCACGAAGCTCGACGCCGCCACGGTGAAGGCCTCGTTCGACCGGCTGCTCGATCCGAAGAACAAGTCGGCGGCCCTGTCCGCGTTCGACACCGTCCTCAAGGCAGGCGGCGTGAGCACCCAGGGCGACTCCACCGTCGTCTTCACCCTCGACCGACCCTTCTCCGACTTCCCGTACCTGGTGTCGGCCGGCAACTACAACGCGGTGATCCTCAAGACGGACTACGCCGAGGACTTCGCCAAGCACGGCATCGGCACGGGCCCCTTCACCCTCACCTCCTACGACGTCTCCACCGGCGCCTCCTTCGTCCGCAACCCGAAGTACTGGGACAACCCCAAGCCCTACCTCGACGGCGTGGACGTGAAGTTCTACGCCGACGACCAGGCCGACCTCGTCGCCCTGCAGTCCGGCGACATCGACGCCCAGTTCCTCAGCAGGCCGGCGCTGGTCGAACCGCTGGGAAACAGCGGGGGCATCACCGTCGACAAGGTAAGGGGGACCGGAGTCACCGTCCTCACCCTCCGCGTGGACAAGGCGCCCTTCGACCGGAAGGAGGTCCGGCAGGCCGTCGCCTACGCCCTCGACCGGCCCGCCGTCCGCCAGGCCGCCGGCAGCGGACTCGGCGACCTGGGCAACGATCACCTGTTCGCTCCGTTGTTCCCGGCCGCGCCCACTGACATCGAGCAGCGTGCCAAGGACAAGGCGAAGGTCGCCGAACTGCTCAAGGCGGCCGGTCTGAAGAGCCTGCGCTTCACGCTCACCTTCGACCCGCCCAACAAGGACTTCGCGGTCACCGTCCAGAGCCAGCTGAAGGAGGTCGGCATCACCGTCGACCTCGACCAGCGGTCCTCGAAGGAGTTCTACGGCGGTGACCAGGCCAAGGACACGCCCTGGCTGTTCACCACCGCCAACCTGGTCGGTTGGGCGGGCAGAGCCGTGCCCAGCCAGTTCATCATCCCGATGGTGAAGAGCAACGGCGTGTGGAACGGCTCGAAGTACGCCAACAGGACCCTCGACGCGGCCGCCGAGGCCTATGACGCCGCCACCAGCGACGCCGAACGGCGCAAGCAGGCGGAGATCATCGCCAAGGCCCTGCACGAGGACGTGCCGATCGTCATCGCGTACTGGAGCGGCGCGGCGCGTGCCTACAACGGCGACAAATTCCGGGGCGTCGAGGCCCACCCCAGCCAGTACGTCGACTTCACCACCGTCTCCCGGGTCTGAGACATGACCAGGTTCCTGCTGCGGCGGCTCGCCGCGATACCGCTGACGCTGCTCGGGGTCTCGTTCCTGGTCTTCCTCGCCACCCAGGTGCTGCCCGGCGACGTGGCCCGCACCGTCCTCGGCCGCGAGGCGTCCGACGACTCCGTGCGCGCCCTCGACCACGAACTCGGCCTCGACCGGCCGCTCGTCGTGCAGTACGGCAGCTGGCTCGGGCACTTCGTCACCGGTGATTGGGGCACGTCGTACACCCTGCACGTGCCGGTGCGCGGGCTGCTCCTGGAGCGGCTGGGCCACTCGCTGTTCCTGGCGCTGTTCGCGTTCGTACTGCTGGTGCCCGTCGCGCTCACGCTCGGCCTGATCGCTGGGCTGTACCACGGCCGGGTGCTGGACCGGACGATCACCGCCACGACCCTGGCGCTGGGCGCCACACCGGAGTTCGTCACCGGGGTCGTCCTGCTGGTGGTGTTCTCGGTGCAGTTGCGCTGGCTGCCCGCGTCCGCGCAGACCAGGCCCGGGGCCGACGGCCTGGGCCAGACCCTGTGGCACCTGCTGCTGCCGGCGATCTCGCTGGTGCTGGTGTGCACCGGCTACGTCGCCCGGCACGTGCGCGCCAGCACCATCGCCGTCGTCGACGGCCCCTACGTGCGCGCGGCGCGGCTGCGCGGGGCCGGCTCCGCCCGGATCGTCGTCCGGCACGTCCTGCGCAATGCCACGGTGCCGGCCACGAGCGCCCTCGGGGTCCAGTTGCAGTACCTGCTCGGCGGCATCGTGGTCGTGGAGCTGCTCTTCAACTACCCCGGTGCCGGTGCTCTGTTGCTCCAGTCCGCGCAGGACAAGGACCTGCCGACGCTGCAGGCGAGCGCGATGGTACTGGGGGTCCTGTACATGCTGGTCGTACTGCTTGCGGACGTCGTCTACCGGCTGCTGGATCCGCGGATACGCCTCGGGGGTGCCGCTTGAGCACGGTGACCGTCGTTCTGCGGCCACTGGGACGGGTGGGGCGGCTGCCTCTCGCCTCCGTTCTCGGCGCCACCCTGATCGTGCTGTGGGCCGCCGTGGCGCTGTTGTGGCCGCACCTGGTGCCGTACGACCCGGACGTCCAGCGCCCCCAGGACCGGTTCCTGGAACCGAGCGGTGAACACTTGCTCGGCACCGACCAGTTCGGTCGTGACGTCTTCTCCCGCATGCTGGCCGGGGCACGCCCCGTCCTGGAAGTGGCGCCCGCCGCGACCGCGCTGGCCGTCCTCGCCGGCACCGTGATCGGGCTGCTCGCCGGGGGCGTGGGCGGCTGGCTGGACGAGGTGGTGATGCGGATCGTCGACGCGCTCGTCGTCTTCCCCGCCGTGATCGCCGCCGTCCTGTTCGCGGCGCTGCTCGGCCGCTCCACGGCGGTGCTGGTCCTCGTCGTCGCGGCCGCGCTGACGACGCTGGTCACGCGCAGCGTACGGGCGGCGACCCTCGTCGAGCGTGAGAAGCCGTACGTCGAGGCCGCGTTGCTGCGCGGTGAGCCGCTGTGGTCGCTGCTCGGCCGCGAGATCCTGCCCAACGTCCGCCGCACCGTGTACGTCGAGACCACCTCCCGGCTCGGCGACGCCGTGTTCGCCGCCGCCACCCTCTCCTTCCTCGGCCTCGGCCAACCCCCGGGGTCACCGGAATGGGGCGCCGCCGTCGCCGACAACCGGGTGTGGCTCGGCAACGCGCCCTGGACGGTCCTCGCGCCCGCCCTCGCGATCGTCTCGCTGGTGGTCGGGGTCGCGCTGGTCGCGGACACCTCACGACGAGCCGCAGGGGGCGAGGCATGAGTACAGCTGAACAGGGGCTGGTCGTCGAGGAGTTGAGCACCGCCTACAGCTCCGCCCAGGTGCTGTACGACGTGTCGTTCACGGTGGCCCCCGGCGAGATCTTCGGCCTGGTCGGGGAGTCGGGCTGCGGCAAGTCGACCCTGGCGTACGCGCTCGCCCGGCACTTCGCACCGGGCGGCACGGTGCTGGGCGGTGCCGTACGGCTGGACGGCACCGACGTACTGGGCCTGGGCGGGCGGCAGCTGAGGCAATGGCGGGCGTCCCGGCTCGCCTTCGTCCACCAGGACGCCGCGGGCTCGCTGGACCCGACGATGCGGATCGGCACCCAACTGGCCGAAGTCCTGCGCGGCAGCGGTCTGGCGCGTGGCCAGACCGCCGAGCGCGTCATCGACCTCCTGCACACGGTGAGGCTGCCCGACCCGGAGCGGCTCGCCCGCCGCTACCCGCACCAGCTCTCAGGCGGCCAGCAGCAGCGTGTCGTCATCGCCGCCGCCCTCGCCGCACAGCCCCGCCTGCTGATCCTCGACGAGCCGACGACGGGCCTCGACGCCTCGGTCGAGCACGAAGTGCTGGGCCTGCTCAAGGAGTTGCGGAGCCGACTCGACGCCGCCGTGGTCTTCGTCAGCCACGACCTCGGTCTGATCGGCCGGATGTGCGACCGAGTGGGCGTACTGTACGCGGGGCGGCTGGTGGAGGTGGGGCCGGTGGGCGAGGTCCTGGCGGCCCCGGCCCACCCGTACACCGCCGGCCTCCTGGCGGCCGTGCCGGTGCTCGGCGCGACGCGCGCCGAACGCCCGCTGCGGCCCGTCCCCGGACGGCTGCCACTACCCGGTGAGGCCACGACGGGCTGCGCCTTCGCGCCGCGCTGCGCGTTGGCGGAGGACGCGTGCAGGACGGCCGAACCCGTGCTGGACACTCAGGCGCTACCGGGCCGGGCGGTGCGCTGCCTGCATCCGGGGGAGGCCGACACGGGGGCGCGTACGGCAGAGCGCGGCACACAGCCGAGCGAGTCCGCCGCCGTCCTCGTCGAAGTACGGGACCTGGTACGGCGGTTCGGGAGCACCGTCGCCGTCGACCATGTCGACCTGACAATCCGCGAAGGCGAAGTTCTCGGTCTGGTGGGGGAGTCGGGCAGCGGCAAGACCACCCTCGCCCGCGCCGTCGCCGGGCTCGGCCCCGACGGCGAGGGTGAACTGCGCATGCGCGGCGAACCGCTCCCCGCAGGCCTGAGCCGGCGCGATGCCCAGGTACGCCGGCGCATCCAGATGGTCTTCCAGAACCCGGACGCCTCCCTCAATCCCAGCCACACCGTGCGCACCGTGCTGAGGAGATCGCTCGCCACTCTCGGAGATCCCTCCGCCACCTCCCTCGAAACCCTGCTGGACCGCAGCAGCATCGACGCCGACCTCCTGGACCGCCGCCCCGCGCAACTGTCCGGCGGCCAGAAGCAGCGCGTCTCCATCGCCCGGAGTTTCGCGGGCCGACCCGATCTGGTGATCTGCGACGAGCCCGTGTCCGCCCTGGACGTCAGCGTGCAGGCGGCCGTGCTCGAAGTGCTGGCCGATCAGCGGGACCGTACGGGGACGTCGTACCTCTTCATCTCGCACGATCTCGCGGTCGTCGGCCATCTCGCCGACCGGATCGCCGTCATGTACCGCGGGGTGGTCGTCGAGCAGGGGCGAGCGACCGACGTGCTGCGCGGGCCGTCGCACCCGTACACCGCCCTGCTGGTCGAGGCGGCCTCCCGCCCGGTGGCGGCCGGCCCACCCGCTGCCGTGGCGAACGCCCCGGCACGACCGGGCGGCTGCCGGTTCGCCGACCGCTGTACGCGCCGTATCACGGGGCTGTGCGAGGACGTGCCGCCTCCGGAGCGGGACCTCGGCAGTGGTCACGTCCTGCGCTGCCACCTGGACCTCTCTGACTTGCCCGCCGGGATCCCCGCCACCGCCGCGCCAGGCGTGGCCGCCGACCTCTTGTGACCCCCTGACCGCCCCGAGCACCGGGAGCCCTGATGAGCACGACCACTAGTGCGGCTACGAGCGCGAATACGCCCACGAGCACCGCCGCCGAGGAGTTCGCCGGGCTGCCGAACGCCCCCGTCATCCAGCGCCGTTGGGTGACCGTAGCCACCGGCGGCCATGTCGGCGGCGTCTTCTGGGACACGCAGAAGCCCACCGTCGTCCTCCTGCACGACGCCGGACTGAGCGCCCGTTCCTGGGACGACGTGCTACTGGCTCTGGACCGGCCCGCCGTCGCCCTCGACCTGCCCGGACACGGCCGTTCCAGCAGGCGCGGCCGGGGCGACTACCGCCCGCGTCGGCTGGCGGCCACGCTGGAGGAAGCGGTCCGCTCCTTCGCTCCGGGTGGCGTGCCCGTCGTGGGCGCCGGGTTCGGCGGGCTGGCCGCGATCGCGCTGAAGGCGAAGTACCCGCGCGGCGCCGGGCGCCTCGTCCTCATCGACGCGCTGCCCGGTGCCTCGTCACCCGGCCTGCGGCTGTGGCCCGAACCCAGCCCGCAGTTCGCCACCCGTGACGACGCGGCGGCCTGGCTGGAGGAGCGCGGCGCGACCGACGCGGCCCGCACCGCCGAACTGGAGACCGAGCAGGCGGCGGACGGCACCTGGTCCTGGCGCCACCACCTCGGCAGCCTGCCCGCCGACGCGCCCAACGCCCTCGACGACGAGACGCTCTGGGAGCAACTCGGCACCGTCCAGGCCCCGTTGCTCATCCGAACCGAAGAGGGCCCGCTCGACGCGGTGTCCCTCGACCGGTTCCGCGCCCAGGTACCCGACGGAGACATCGTCACCGTCCACCCCGACCCCCAGTCCCTCGCGGACGCCCTGCGACCCCTGACCCACTGAATCCCGAAGGAGCCTGAGCAATGTCGGACGACATCCCCGTCATCGATCTCGCCGCCGCCCTCGCCGCCGACGCCCCCGAGGACCTGCTCGCCACCGTGCGCACCGCCGCCGAGACCATCGGCATCATCCAGGTGGTCAACCACGGTGTGCCCACCGAGGTGATCGCCGGCTTCGACGACGGCTTCCGCCGCGTCCTCGACCTGCCGCGCGCGGAGAAGGAGCGACTGGCCAGCCCGACCGGACACCCCTATCGCGGCTGGCGGCAGTGGCCGGACGACTTCGGACGCCTGGAGCTCGAACGGTTCAGCATCGCCCAGTACGACAACACGGAAGCGGCCAGGGCCGCCGGGCTGTCCGCCGAACACGCCACCCTCTACGAGCACGCGAACGTCTGGCCGCCGCAGGAGCCCGGCCTGCGCGCGGCCACCCAGCGCTATCACGACGCCTTCGTGGACGTCGCCCGCCGCGTCCTCGGTCTGTACGCGCGCCTGCTGGACGTCCCCGCGCATGCCTTCCCGCTGGGCGAGGACGTCTACACGACGGTGGTCGTCAACAACTACCCGAAGTGGCCGCACGAGGGCGCGTCGGACGAGGAGAAGCTCCTCCTCCTGGAACACGCCGACAGTTCCGTGCTCACGGTGCTCCACCAGGCGGGCGACTACGCGGGCCTGCAGGGTCAGCGCCCCGACGGCACCTGGACCCCCGTACCGATCCGGCCGGACGCCCTCCAGGTGTTCACCGGCACCCTGCTGACCAACTGGACGGAGGGCAGGCTGCGCCCCGGCCGGCACCGCGTGGTGGCCGGTGGCTCGGTGACCCGGCGCTCCTCCGCGGTTTTCGTCCACCCGAGTCTGGACACGGTCGTCGCACCGCTGCCCGAGTTCGCCGACCCGGACGGCTCCGACTTCGAACCCGTCTCGGTGTGGGAACGGGCCAGCGGCAACGTCGAGGAGTACCTGCGGGTGTTCGGCCGCCCCGAGCAGCTCGCGGCCTGGCGCGAGAATCGCCCCTACGTCGCGGAAGTCAACGCGTGAACCGGCCGGAGGAGAGCAGCTCATGAC
The DNA here is from genome assembly GCF_053593695.1 of Streptomyces sp. NPDC002144. Lineage (NCBI taxonomy): Bacteria > Bacillati > Actinomycetota > Actinomycetes > Kitasatosporales > Streptomycetaceae > Streptomyces > Streptomyces sp. NPDC002144. The sequence continues at coordinate 3,061 of NZ_JBSFDB010000064.1, read as the reverse complement.
CACGTTCCCCACCGCACAGGCCGTGCGGACCACCCCGGAAGGCCTCCTGTGGGAGCCCGGCGAGCGCTGGGTACGCGGCCGCAAGGGCGAGATGACGGTCGTCGACAGCCGGCACCCCGTCCTGGTCTGGGAGCCGGGTGTCCCCGTCCCGCTGTACGCCTTCCCGCGCACCGAGGTCCGCGAGGACCTGCTCCGCCCCGCGAAGAACCCCCCGACCGGTACGCATACCGGCTCACGGATCTTCTACGACCTCGACATCGACGGCGACCTGCTGGAGAACGCCGCCTGGACCTTCCCGGCCGCCGACCTAGCCGACCACATCGCCTTCGAATGGTTCCGGCGCACAGGCCGGGGCCTCGACCACTGGTACGAGGAGGAGGAAGAGATCTTCGTCCACCCCCGGGACCCGCACAAACGCGTGGACGCCATCCCGAGCAGCCGCCACCTCGTGGTCCAGATCGACGGCACGGTCGTCGCGGACACCCACCGCCCCGTGCTGCTGTTCGAGACCGGCCTGCCCACGCGCTACTACATCCCGCGCGAGGACGTCCGCCTCGACCTGCTCGAACCCACCGACCACCACACCGGCTGCCCCTACAAGGGCACGGCGGAGTACTGGTCCTGGCGCGGCGAGTCCGACATCCCGGCGAACGTCGTCTGGAGCTACCCGGACCCGCTGCCGGCGGTCGGCCCGATCAAGGGGCTGCTCGCCTTCTACAACGAGGCCGTCGACATCGCCGTCGACGGCGAACCCCAGAATCGCCCCGTCACACACTTCACGAGGACGCTCTTGGAGAGACCGCAGGCTTGACTTCTCCCCCAGCTGAAGCAGGGAGATTCTTCCCTCGCGGGTTGAGCTTTCTGCTTCTCAGACAGCAGCTGCCCCGAATTAACGGCAAGGGACGTGGGTACGCCCAGCAGTCTTACGCCAGCTCCACAGACCTGACATCCCGCCAGCCCGGCGGTAGGCCCGGCCGGCTTGGTTATCCCCAGCCGGACGCCACAGAAGCTACCACTTATCTGCGGGCGGTTGGGGGTGAACGCCGATCCGCCCTGGCGGCGCATCGGCTTTCCCTGCCCTGCTCCGCAGGAGTCCGTTTCCTCCCCCGCCTGAAGGGGGGTATCCACGGAGGAACCTCGATGACAGTGTAGGACCGGCGCATCCGTCCCGACTGACTGCGCCGGTCCACGTCCGGCACACCACGCGCCCGGGGTGCAGCCGGCAGAGGTGAGTTCGGCCGGTCCGGTTCCGTGTGGCGCGCCCCGCTGACAGCTTTCGGTCTGTGGGCTTCCATCACGCCACGCCGTCGCCGGAGCCCCTGACCGCCGAGCCCGTGCTGTCCGTAGGAAAGTTACAGATCGTCAGGACACCTGTCGCGCCTGAGAGTTGGGGTGTCCTTTGGCCCGAGTGTTGTCGATAGAACGGACAAGGACCCCACGTTGCGTGCATACGGATTCAAGTCGAACGGCGGACCGGAGGTCCTGGAGGAGATCCAGGTGCCGGCCCCGAGGCCGGGCCCGGGTCAGGTGCTGATCGAGGTCGCGTACGCCGGGGTGAACTTCGCGGAGGTGCAGCATCGCCGGGGTGAGTTCGGCGAGCCCGACGGCCCCGGCGGCTACGACGTGCCCGGGCTTGAGGTCTCCGGCACGGTGGCGGCACTCGGCAGCGGGGTGACGGGGCCGGTGCTCGGCGAGCAAGTTGCCGCCTACCTTCCGGCCTTCGGCGGATATGCGGAGTTCGCTGTGGCCGACATGGACTTCGTCCGGCCCGTCGGCGGGCTCCCGCTCGCGGACGCGGCGGGCGTGCCGTGCGTGTATCCGACGGCCTACGGGGTGCTGATGGACGCGGGCCGACTGTGCGAGGGCGAGACGGTCCTGATCCACGCAGCGGTCGGGGGAGTCGGTTCGGCCGCGGCGCGGATCGCGCGAGCGCACGGTGCCGCGCGAGTCTTCGGCACGGTCGGCACCGGGAGGAAGGCACAGCTGGCCGCCGGGCTGGGCTACGACGCGCTGTTCGTCCGGGACGAGTTCGAGGACGGAGTCCGGGAGGCCACCGCTGGGCGTGGGGTGGACCTGGTGCTGGACCCCGTCGGCGGCCCGGTACGGCGCGCCGGCCTGGAGCTACTGGCTCCTTTCGGCCGGGTGGTCACCTACGGGGACCTCGGGCGTCACGCCGACTGGACCGCAGACGTCTGGGATCTGTGGAAGAACAACAGGACCGTCGCCGGATACAACATCGGCGATGTCGCCCGCCGTTCCCCCGCCACCATCGGTGAGCACCTTTCCACGGCATTGTCCGCGCTCGCCTCCGGAGCACTGCCCCGCGTCCGGCCGACCGTCGTCTCGTCGTCGGACGTCGTCGAGGTCCACCGGCGTCACGAGGCCGGACGGACCCATGGCAAGACCGTGCTGGCCTTCGCGGGGCACACCGCGGGCTGAGCCGGGAGGAGCGTTCTTCCGCCCCGCCGCCCCCACGACACGGCACCTGTGCCGGTCCGGTGCGGCGGGCTCCCCTCGGTGCGGCGGATCCCGGGTTCCAGCAGTTCCGGGCCGAGCAGGCCGTCGGGCATGAAATACGGCGTGACTTGACTTCCTCCCCCGCCTAAAGGCGGGGGATTCCAGCGGTCGCCCGCTGGGGTTCCTGCTTCACCGACGACCGCCCCGTCCGGGAGGACTCCCGTTGAGGTCTTACACCGTCTCCACAGGCAGCTGCCGCCAGCCCGGCGGCCAGGATGTTGCGTGCCGCGTTCACGTCACGGTCATGCACCGCGCCGCAGTGCTCGCACGTCCACGCGCGGACATGCAGCGGCAGCTTCGCCGCGACCGTGCCGCAGCCCCCGCACAGCTTGGAGCTGGGGAAGAAGCGGTCGATCACGACGAGGTCGCGCCCGTACCAGGCACACTTGTACTCCAGCATCATGCGCAGATCCGTCCACGCCGCATCCGAGATGGCCCGCGCGAGCGTGCCGTTCTTCAGCAGGTTGCGGACGGTGAGGTCCTCGATCACGACCGTTTGGTTCTCGCGGACGAGTCGAGTCGACAGCTTGTGCAGGAAGTCGCG
>NZ_JBSFDB010000063.1:0-42884 GCF_053593695.1 Streptomyces sp. NPDC002144 | reverse complement strand
CTGGCGATCGTGCGCGTGGCGAGCCTGGACGAGGCCATCGACGTCATCAACGCCAACCCCTACGGCAACGGAACCGCCCTGTTCACCGCCTCCGGCGAAGCCGCCCGCCGCTTCCAGCGCCGGGTCAAGGTCGGAATGATCGGCATCAACGTCCCCGTCCCGGTCCCGATGGCCTACTACTCCTTCGGCGGCTGGAAGGACTCCCTCATCGGCGACCACCCCATCCACGGCCCCGAGGGCATCCGCTTCTACACCCGCCCCAAGGTCGTCACCACCCGCTGGCCGCAGCAGAGCCAGCAGGTCGCCGCGGGCTTCACCTTCCCCACCTCCAACTGACCCTCCCCCTAAGGAGACGCCATGGCAACGGCGCCATCCCCGCTCCGCACCGTCGCAGGCAACCTCTGCCTGGGCTCCGCGCCCGACTCCTGGGGCATCTGGTTCCCCGAGGACGAGCACCAGGTGCCGTACACCCGCTTCCTGGACGAGCTGGCCCAGGCCGGTTACGAGTGGCTGGAGCTCGGCCCCTACGGCTACCTGCCCACCGACCCGCGGCGCCTGAAGGAGGAGCTGGACGCCCGTGGCCTGAAGGTCTCCGGCGGTACGGCCTTCGGCGCGCTGCACCGGCCCGGGGCCTGGGACTCGATGCTCGCGCACGTCCGCCAGGTCGCCGCGCTGACGGCGGCCGCGGGCGCCCACCACCTGGTCCTTATCCCGCCGATGTACCGGGACGAGAGGACCGGCGCGTTCACCGAGTCGCCGGAGCTGACCGCCGCGCAGTGGGCGGGCTTCGGCAGGGCCGCCGACCGGCTGGGCAGGCTGCTGCTGGACGAGTACGACGTACGGCTGGTCCTGCATCCGCACGCCGACAGCCACATCCAGACGCAGCCGGAGATCGAGCGGCTGCTGAACGAGTCGGACTCCCGCTACACCAACCTGTGCCTGGACACCGGGCACGTGGCCTACGGCGGCGGGGACAACCTCGACCTGATCCGCCGGTTCGGCGAGCGCGTCGGGTACGTGCACATCAAGCAGATGGACCCGGCGGTGCTGGCCCAAGTGGCCGCCGAGGACCTGTCGTTCGGGGAAGCGGTCAAGCGCGGGGTGTGCGTGTCGCCGCCCGCCGGGGTGCCCAGCCCGGCCGAGGTGGTGGCCGAACTGGCCAAGCTGGACGCCGAGTTGTTCGTGATCGTGGAGCAGGACCTGTACCCCTGCGCGCCCGAGGTGCCGCTGCCCATCGCGGTCAGCACCCGCGAGCATCTGGCCGGCTGCGGTCTGTCGGGTACCCGGCGTCCGAACGTTCCCCAGTAGGAGGTGGCCATGGACGTCAGGGACGACGCGACCAGGACCCCCGCCCTCACGCCCGACGCCCCGCCTGCGGTCGCCCGCCGGCTGCGGCTGATCACCGTCATCGCCACGTTCGGCGGACTGCTCTTCGGCTACGACACCGGTGTCATCAACGGCGCCCTGCCCTACATGAGCGACGACCTGGGCCTGACCCCGGTCACCGAGGGCATGGTCACCAGCTCGCTGCTGCTGGGCGCGGCGCTCGGCGCGGTCGCCGGCGGCCGGCTGTCGGACGCGCGCGGCAGGCGCCGGACGATCCTCACCCTCGCGGTGCTGTTCTTCGCGGGCGCGCTGGGCGCGACCTTGGCGCCGACGACCGCGGTGATGATCGTGGCCCGCTTCGTGCTCGGTCTGGCGGTCGGCGGGGCGTCGGTGACGGTGCCGGTGTACCTCGCGGAGATCTCGCCGGCCGAACGGCGGGGCGCGCTGGTCACCCGTAACGAACTCATGATCGTCAGTGGGCAGTTGCTGGCGTTCACCTCCAACGCGGTCATCGCGAACGTCGGCGGCGAGTCCGGTGGCGTGTGGCGCTGGATGCTGGTCATCGCGACCGTCCCGGCGGTGGTGCTGTGGTTCGGCATGCTGGTCATGCCGGAGAGCCCGCGCTGGCTGGCCTCGCGGACCCGTTTCGGTGAGGCACTGGAGGTGCTGAAGCAGGTCCGTTCCCGGCAGCGGGCGGAGGCGGAACTCGCCGAGGTGTCCGCGCTCGCCGTGAAGGAGGAGCGGGAGAGGCTCGGCGGCTGGCAGGACATGCGGTCCACGCCGTGGCTGCGCAGGCTGATGTTCGTGGGCTTCGGCATCGCGATCGTGCAGCAGATCACCGGCGTGAACACGATCATGTACTACGGCACCCAGATCCTCACGGACGCGGGTTTCGCGGCCGACAGCGCGCTGACGGCGAACATCGCCAACGGTGTGATCTCGGTCCTGGCGACCTTCGTGGGCATCTGGCTGCTGGGCCGGGTGGCGCGCCGCCCGATGCTGATGACGGGTCAGGTCGGCACCACGGCTGCCCTGTTGCTGATCGGCGTGTTCTCGCTGGTGCTCCCGTCGGGCGACGGCCGGGCGTACGCCGTGCTGGCGATGACCGTGACCTTCCTGGCCTTCCAGCAGGGTGCGATCTCCCCGGTGACCTGGCTGATGCTGTCGGAGATCTTCCCGATGCGGATGCGCGGCTTCGGGATGGGCGTGGCGGCGGTGGTGCTGTGGCTGACGAACTTCGTGATCGGCCTGGTCTTCCCGTCCCTGGTGTCCGGGATCGGCATCTCGAACACCTTCTTCCTCTTCGTCGTGGCGGGGATCTTCTCCCTGGCCTTCGTGAAGCTCTACGTCCCCGAGACCAAGGGCCGCACGCTCGAAACCCTGGAAGCCGAACTCCGGTCGCGCTTCTCCTGACTCCCCCCTCTGACTCCCCCTTCTGACCCCCCATTCAAGGACTGACCATGACTGTACGTGTTGGAGTCATCGGCGCCGGCTGGATCGGCCACGAGCACATCCGGCGTCTGACGCACCAGGTGACCGGGGCCCGGGTCACCGCGGTGACGGACATCGACGCGGCCCGCGCCGAGGAGGCGGCGGCCTCGGTGGGCGCCCGGGTGCTGCCGGACGGCGCGGCCGTGGTGGCGGCGGACGACGTGGACGCCGTCCTCGTGACGTCGTGGGGCCCCACCCACGCCGAGCACGTCCTGAACGCCATCGCGGCGGGCAAGCCGGTGTTCTGCGAGAAGCCCCTGGCCACCACCGCCGAGGACTGTCTGAGGATCCTGGAGGCGGAGACGGCCCACGGCCGCCGTCTGGTCCAGGTCGGCTTCATGCGCCGCTACGACGCCGGCTACCGCCAGATGAAGCAGGTGATCGACTCGGGCCGGATCGGTGAACCGCTGATCGTGCACTGCGCCCATCGCAACCCGACGGTCCCGGAGTCGTACACCTCGGCGATGGCGGCCCTGGACACGGCGGTCCACGAGGTGGACGTGCTGCGCTGGCTGCTGGACGACGAGATCGTCTCCGCGCAGGTGGTGACGCCGCGCTCGACGAGCAAGCGGTTCGAGCACCTGAAGGACCCGCAGATCATGCTCTTCGAGACGGCGAAGGGCGTCCGCATCGACCTCGAGGTCTTCGTCAACTGCCAGTACGGCTACGACATCCAGTGCGAGACGGTCGGCGAGGAGGGCCTGGTGCGCCTGCCCGACCCGGCGGCGGTCGGCGTCCGGACGGCGGCCCGGCACAGCACGGAGATCCTGACGGACTGGGTGGGCCGTTTCGCGGAGGCCTTCGACACGGAGTTCCGCGAGTGGATCGCCGGGGTCGCGGCCGGTGAGGAACCGACGGGCCCCTCCGCGTGGGACGGCTACGCCGCCACCGTCATCACGGCCGCGACGGTCGAGGCCCTCGAAACGGGCCGTGTCGTCGGCACCGACCTCAAGCCCCGCCCGACCCTCTACGGAGGCACCGCGTGAAAATCGCCCTCGATCCGTACATGTTCCGCGCCCTGCCGATCGACGACATGGTGCGCACGGTGGCCGAACTGGGCTACGAGTACCTTGAGTTGTCGCCCCGCGACGACTTCATGCCGTTCTTCCTGCATCCGCGCGCGGACGACGAGCGGGTGACGGAGCTGAAGAACTCCCTGCGCCGGCACGGCGTACAGCTGTCCTCGGTGCTCCCGCTGTACAAGTGGTCGTCCCCGGACGAGACGGAGCGCCAGGCGGCGGTCCGGTACTGGAAGCGGATGATCGAGATCACGGCGGACCTCGAATGCCCGCTGATGAACTCGGAGTTCAACGGGCGGCCCGAGCGCGCGGCGGAGAGCGAGGCGGCGTTCTGGCGCTCGCTGGAGGAGCTGCTGCCGCTGTTCGAGCGCGAGGGGATCGCCCTGAACCTGGAGGCCCACCCGGACGATTTCTGCGAGGAGAACACGCCGGCGGTGGACCTGGTCCGCGCGATCAACAAGCCCTGGGTGAACTACCTCTACTGCGCGCCGCACTCCTTCCATCTCTCCGGTGCGGCGGAGGTCGGCGCGGACATCGCGTCGATGATGCGGTACGCGGGAGACAAGCTGCGGCACGTCCACATCGCGGACTCCTTCAACCACAAGGGGTCGTCGGGCCTGCGCTACATCCTCAACCCGCCCGGGACGGCGGCCCGTATCCACCAGCACCTGGACATCGGCCAGGGAGAGGTGAACTGGGACGCCTTCTTCGGCACCCTGCGCGAACTGAACTTCGACGGCGTGGCGACCGCCTGCGTCTTCGCCTGGGAGGAGCGGGCACGGGAGTCGTCGACGTTCATGCTGGACCGCATCCGCAAGGAACTGGCGGGCTGAGAGCGGGATCCACGGGACCCAGGAGACCCACGGACGGGGCCTTGCCCCCCGGTTGTACGACCGGGGGGCAAGGCCCCGTCTCCGTCAGCCGCTCGTCATGAACGGCGTGCCCGGCGCGTCGCGTAGACCGCGCCGGCCCCGAGGGCGATGACCAGCGCGCCGCTGCCGGCTATGAGGCCGACCGGCGCGCTGGAACCGGTCTCGGCCAGAGGCGGCGTGCTCTCGCTGGGCGAGGGCGTCGGGGTCGTGGGCGGGGTCGACGTCACCGGGGGGACGCGGGGCGTGGTGGGCGGGGTGGTGGAGGTGGAGGGCTTCGTGGGGGTGGCCGGCGGGGTGGACTCCTGGGCCGGCGGCTGGCTGGTGGCGGGGCTGGTCGGCGTCGACGCGGTGGGCGTCGGCGTCGGGGAGGTCGGCTTGTCGGGGGTGCACGCCTTGTCGCCGCCGTTCCACGCGGCGATGAGGTGGTACGGCGTGACGACGTTGCCGGGCTCGTACGGTGCGGGGCCGTGCCCGTCCCCCGACTGGCCGTCGTAGATGACGTCGTCGCCGTACAGGTCGATCTGGCCGTAGCAGTCGGGGGTCTTCACGGCCAGCTTCTGCCAGTCGCGCTGGGCGCCGTCGGATCCCGCGACGTCCTTGGAGGTGAGATAGACCGTGGCGTGGTCGACGAGGGTCTGGTGGCCGGAGGTGGGCCAGTTGGGGCCTTCGGTCGTGTACTCGGCCAGCGAGACGGGGTACTTGCAGCTCTCGCCGATGTTCTGGCCGGGGGCCAGGCGCACCTCGACGGTGCCGGGCGCGGCGTTCCACTGGTGGAAGCCGCCCTGGGAGGTCCAGTCGGACCCGACCGGGTTTCCGCTGCTGTCGACGATGCGGTACTGCACGGTGGCGGACTGGCAGTCGCCCCCGGTGGTGGCGCTTGCGGTGGTGGCACCGAGGAGGGGTGCGGTGGCGCCGAAGAGAGCGCTTGCGGCGACGGCGGCCGCCGTTCTGGAGCGTGACGAGCGCATCAAGGTGTGATCCTGTGACATCGAGGCGTGGGAGGTGGCCGGACGCGAGCAGCCCATGTCCACGGGCGGAGAAAGGGCGGGGGGAGCCACTCACGTAACTTCACTCACTTCAAACACAGCGAGTGAGCTGCATTCTTGCCACCCTTCACAACTGCCGTCAATCCTCCACGAGTTCATCACGACCGGATTGGCCGCCTCGACGGATGACGTCTCCGGCTGGTGAGGCGAAGGCCCCGGCCGGCGAGGCGAAGACTCCGGGCGGCGCGGCGAAGGCATCACCACCCTCACACCGACACCGCCTGAAGCGGTGACAATCCTTGCCTCACACGGCAGTCACCTGTCAGAATGGTGATGTGAACCTTGATCATGTCTTCGTCTGCGGGCACCCGGCCCTCGACTTCGTGGCCACCCTACGGGCCCGGCGCTCGGCCCGGTTCGAGATGTTCGTGACGCCGGAGCGGCTCAACGCCTGGTACCTGGAGTCCGGACTCGTGGACACGATCACGCCCGGCGAGGAGGACGACGTCCGGGCGGCGACGACGGTGCGCGAGGCCCTCTACCGGCTTGTCACCAACCGTCGCCTCGGTGAGGAGTTCGACCGGGAGGCCCTCGCCGTGCTCAACGGCGCCGCGCGCAGGACGCCCGCGACACCGCAGCTCACACTCGGAGGCCGGCACACCGAGGCGACCCCCGAGCAGGCCCTGGCCACCGTCGCCCGGCAGGCCGTCGAACTGCTCAGCGGCCCGGACGTCCCCCTGCTGAAGGAGTGCGGCAACCCCGAGTGCACGCGCGTCTACATCGACCGCTCCCGGGGCATGCGACGCCAGTGGTGCGGCATGGAGTCCTGCGGCAACAAGATCAAGGCGGCCGCGTACCGGGCCCGCAAGAAGACGGCACCGGCGACGTCCGCGCACTGAGGCGCCTTCCCAGCGGTTCAGCCCCGGTCAGCGGCCGGGGGCGCGTTCGGTGATCTCCTGGAGAAACCACTCGTTGCCGTCGGTGTCCTTGAAGGCGGCGAAAGTGCCGTAGCTGGCCCGGTCCGGGTGGAGTCCGGGCACCCGGTGGGTGTCGCCGGCGTGATGGAAGGCGCCGGTCTCGTCGCGGAACGGGCCGGAGACCTCGACGCCTCGGGAGGTCAGTTCCTCCTGCGCCTTGACGATGTCGGTGACGGTCAGCTGCAGGCCGTGCAGCGTGCCGGGCTCCTGCCGGGTGAGCCCCTCGCCGAAGATGACCGAGCACGCGGAACCGGGCGGGGTGACCTGCACGACGCGGTAGCCGTCCTGGATCGGGAAGTCGGCGTCGAGCCGCCAGCCGAGCCGCTCCACGTAGAAGCCCTTGGCGCGGTCCACGTCGGAGACGGGCAGGATGACGACTTCGAGCTTCATGTCCATGGCCGAGATCTCACTTTCCGCGCGTCAGTGGTGTGCGCGCTTCATCAGTCACCGGTTTGAGTGGTGACGCAAGCATCGCAGGCGCGTTCATCACCAGTCAAGGTGGTGACGCGGCGGGGGTGCTCAGACGGTGATGGTCTTGTACTCCGTGTACGTGCCGAGACCGACCGCGCCGTACTCGCGGCCCACGCCGCTGGCCTTGAACCCGCCGAACGGGCCGTCGAAGCCGATCGAGGCGCCGTTGACGGTGACCGTTCCGGTGCGGAGGCGGCGGGCGACCGCCAGGGCGTGTTCCTCGTCGGCGGACCAGACGCCGCCGGAGAGGCCGTACTCGGAGTCGTTGGCGATGTGGACGGCGTCGTCCTCGTCGTCGTAGGCGATGACCACCAGGACCGGACCGAAGATCTCCTCCTGCGCGATCCGCATCGAGTTGTCGACGTCGGCGAAGACGGTGGGCGTGACGTAGTTGCCCTTCTCCAGGCCGTCCGGGACGTGCGGGCCGCCGGTGACCAGGCGGGCGCCCTCCTCGATGCCGAGCCGGATGTAGGCGCGCACCCGCTCCTGCTGGTCGGGGCGGATCATGGGGCCGATGAAGGTGTCGGGGTCGTCCGGGTCGCCGACCCGCAGCGACTCCACCAGCTCCTTGAGCGCGGTCACGACCTCCTCGTACCGGCCGCGCGGCGCGAGGATCCGGGTCTGGGCGATGCAGGACTCGCCGTTGTTGAGCAGGGAGCCGAACCTCAGCCCCGCGACGGCCTTCTCGATGTCCGCGTCGGGGAGGACGATCGCGGCGGACTTGCCGCCCAGCTCCAGACTGACCCGCTTCAGCTGCTCACCGGCGATCGCGGCGATCCGCCGGCCGGCCCGCGTGGAGCCCGTGAAGGCGATCTTGTCGACCTCCCGGTGCGAGATCAGGTACTCGCTGGTCTCGCGGTCGGCGGGCAGCACGCTGATCACGCCCTCGGGCAGACCCGCCCGCTCCAGCAGCTCGGCCAGGAGACCCATGCTCAGGGAGTTCTCCGGGGACACCTTGAGCACGACGGAGTTCCCGGCGAGCAGGGCGGGGATGATCTTCGCGGTGGCCGAGGAGAAGGGCGAGTTCCACGGGATGACGGCGGCCACGACGCCGACCGCCTCGCGGCGCACCACACTGCGCACCGGGGAGGCGGGGTCGGAGGGCACGAGGGTCTCCTCCCAGCCGAACTCCTCCGCCGCCTTCAGATAGGCGTTCGCCTGCCGGGTCAGGCCGGGCTGTCCGGCGCGGGTGAACCAGCCGGCCGAGCCGTTCTCCAGCGAGATCAGGTGCGCGATCCTCTCCGCGTCCCGCTCGCGCAGTGCGTTGAACTCCCGCAGGACGGCGATGCGTTGGGCCGGCGGGGTCAGCCGCCAGACGCCCGCCTCGAAGGACGCCCGCGCCGCGGCAAGGGCGCGGTCGACGTCGGCGGGCCGCGCCTGCGCGGCGCGGCCGACCACGGAACGGTCGTGCGGCGAGGCGATGTCGAGCAGGCCGGGGTCGCTGGGTTCGACCCAGGAGCCGCCGATGAAAAGCCGGTCGTAGGTGATCACGTGCTCTCCTCTGGTTAACTGTCACTTAAACGTAGCACTTATCGAGTGTAGATGCACATGCAAGTGACCTGAAGCAGATCCCGGCCAATATTCGTCACCGGTTTGACAGGTGACGAGGGCTGTGCGACGGTGCGGGAACACGCGACGGAGGGTTCACATGATCGACAGGCGTACTTTCGGCAAGGCCGTGGGTCTGGGCGGCGGCGTGGCCGCGCTCTCGCTGACGGGTCCACAGGCGGGCGCATCCGCCCTGCCCTCCGTCACTCCGGGCACCCGCACCGGGTTCGACAGGCTCAAGCAGGTCAAGACCGGTGTCCTGGACGTGGGTTACGCCGAGGCCGGCCCCGCGCACGGCCCGGTCGTCATCTGCCTGCACGGATGGCCGTACGACATCCACAGTTACGTCGAGGTCGCCCCGCTGCTCGCAGACCGGGGCTACCGCGTCATCGTTCCCTACCTGCGCGGCCACGGCAGCACGCGCTTCCTGTCCGCCCGCACACCGCGCACCGCCGAGCAGTCCGCCGTGGCGCTGGACATCATCGCCCTGATGGACGCGCTGAAGATCCGCAAGGCCGTACTGGCCGGCTTCGACTGGGGCTCACGGACCGCCGACATCATCGCGGCCCTGTGGCCCGAGCGCGTCAAAGCCCTTGTGTCCACGAGCGGTTATGTCATCACCGACCGCAAGGCGCAGTTGGAGCCCGCCCTTCCGGCCGTCGAGCACAACTGGTGGTACCAGTGGTACTTCGCCACCGAGCGCGGCAAGAAGGCCCTGGAGGACGAGAAGGAGCGCGTCGCGCTGTGCCGCTATGTGTGGACGCTCGTCTCGCCCGGCTGGGACTTCGACGACGCCACCTTCGCGCGCACCGCCGAGGCCTTCAAGAACCCCGACTACGCGGCGATCGTGCTCCACAACTACCGCTGGCGCATCGGTCTCGCGGAGGGTGATCCGCGCTACGACCGCTATGAGCGGCTGCTCGCCGCGCGGCCGTCCATCCACGTCCCGACGATCACCCTCGACCCCGCCCTGGACCCGTTCACGCCGCCCGGCGACGGCGCCTCGTACCGCGACCACTTCACCGGCCCCTACGAGCACCGCACCATCGCGGACATCGGCCACAACCTCCCCCAGGAAGCGCCCACCACCTTCGCCCAGGCGGTGACGGACGCCGACCACTTCTGAGGCTCCCCGCCGCCCCTCAATCGGCCAATGTGCCCTGGTGGAAGTACAGGCGCCAGCCCTTCTCCGTCAGGCGCCACACGGAGCTGCGCCATGTGCGGCGGCCCTGGTGGTCGGCGAAGTACGTCAGGTGGACGACGCTCGGTGCGAGGAGGACTCCGGTCATCTCGGTGACCTCGACCGGAGAGTCCGGGGCGACCGAGCCGTCGCTCGTGACCGTGAGGATCGACTCCGCGTCCCAGCGGCGGCCGGAGGCCCCGATCTCGGTGAACTCCGGATCCAGCAGCTCCAGGACCCGGGCCGGGGAGGCGCGCACCTCGGGGTCGAGGAGCCGCAGCTCCCCCTCGATGGCGGCTCGGACGGCCCGCTCGCTCTCATCCGTCATGGGGGGACCCTATGAACATGCCCTACCTGTCACATCAGTGTCACCTTTGTGGAAGCTACTTCCACGCTTCGGTGTCCAGTCGCCGTTAGACTCGGTGCGGTGAGAGCCGACGCCGTACGCAATCTGGAAGCCGTTCTGGCCACCGGTGCGCGCATGCTCGCCGCCGACCCCGGCGCGAGCATCGCGAGCATCGCCGCCGAGGCGGGGGTGGACCGGCGTACGGTCTACCGGCGCTTCGCCTCCCGGGAGGACCTTCTCGCGGCCATCTACGAAGCCCGGCTGACGGCGATCGAGAGCTCCATCGAGGACGCGCGGCTGCGTGAGGCGCCCGTCGCCGTCGCCCTGCACCGCTACGTCGAGAACATCATCGCCGTCAACCGCGCCTGGCCCGTCGATCTCGCCCGCATGCTCGCCGACGACGACGTCCGCGCGCGCCGTGACGCCTCCGTCCGCGAGGTGGACGCCTTCCTCGAACGCGCCACGGAGGAAGGGCTGTTGCGGGACGGTCTGCCGGAGGGGTGGGCGGGCGCGCTGCTGGTCCAGCTCATGCACCTGGTCTCCCGGCAGTTGCCCGACCTGAGTCCCGCCCAGGCCGCGGACGTGGTCGTCGACACCCTGCTGAACGGGCTCGGGGCGTCCTGACGGCAGGGATGAGGACCGTCAGTGGTCCAGGCGGTGCGGGTGGGCGGGGTAGACGCCGAGGATGCGCACCTCGGAGGAGAAGAAGCGCAGTTCGTGCAGGGCGAGGGCGACCCGCTCCTCGTCGGGGTGGCCCTCGATCTCGACGTAGAAGCGGCTGGGGTTGAGGCCCGCGCCCAGCTGGTAGCTCTCGATCTTGGTGAGGTTGACGCCGCTGCTGGCGAACCCGCCGAGCGCCTTGTAGAGCGCGCTCGGGATGTTGCGCACGCAGAAGAAGAGGCTCGTCATCGTCGGCTCCCCGGTGTGGGGGGCGAGCGCGGCCTCCCGGGACAGGACGACGAAGCGGGTGGTGTTGTCGGGGTCGTCCTCGACCTCGGAGCGCAGCACGTCCAGGCCGTAGAGCCGGGCCGCGGCGGGCGGGGCGAGCGCCGCGTGCCGCGGGTCGCCCAGTTCGGCCACCTCGCGCGCCGCTCCGGCGGTGTCGTCGCTGACGAGGGTGCGCCAGCCGCCCTCCCGCACGACCTTGCGGCACTGCCCGAGCGCGTGCACATGGCTGCGTACGCACTCGACCTCCTCCAGGGTCGCGCCGGGCACGCCCATCAGGTCGAAGCGGATGGCGAGGAAGTACTCGGCGACGATGAACAGCCCGGACTCCGGCAGCAGATGGTGGACGTCCGCGACGCGGCCGGCCGCGGAGTTGTCCACCGGGATCACGGCCACGTCGGCGGTGCCCAGCGTCACGGCGTCCAGCGCCTGCTCGAAGCTGGTGCAGGGCATCCCCTCCGCCCCGGGGTAGAGGGCCGCGGCGGCGGTCGCCGAGTTGGATCCGGGTTCACCCTGGTATGCGGCGGTCGTCACCGTGGTCAGCCTTCCTGGAGGAGCTCCTGTCGCGGGCCGCGCACGCACTGTCGCGAACCGCACCCGTGAAGTATCGGGGAACGCGCGACGCGGGCCGGAGGGTGCCCGGAGCGTGAGACGGGACGTGCGGCGCACGGGCGCCGGTCGATGTGAAAAATCCCTGGGCGGTTCCTGAGATGCGGAAGGTTCCGTGTGTGAGCATGCACACCCGCTCCATGATTGCGTCATCCGCCCGGGCACGGCAGAGTGTTCCAACTGCCGGGCCCGGCACGCGAATTACCTGCAGCCGTCGCGGCACGACCCTACGGACGAACCGGAAGGAAGACGCGTGAGCCCGATATCGGTACGGGGATTTGCGGCGGCCTCCGCCACCGCGGTCACCGCCGTCGGAAGCGTCGTCGGCATAGCCTCGGGCAGCAGCGCCCAGCCGGGCGGCGCGGAGGCGACGGCGGTCGGCGCCACGCTCCTCGCGGACATCCCCGCGGGTCAGCAGGCCCAGGTGCAGACGGAGTCCCTGACGCAGCAGGCCGACGCACAGGCCGTCCAGGCGGACGCGAGCGCCAAGAAGGAGGCCGAGGAGGCCGCCCGCAAGGCCGCCGCCCGGACCGCCATCTCCAAGAAGGCGGATGCCGAGAAGGCCGCGAAGGAGGCCAAGGAGCGCGCCGAGACGAAGACCACCTCCGCCTCCTCTTCCAGCTCCGCCGGCTCCTCCCAAGGCGGCGGCTCCTCCAACATCCCCGTCCAGAGCTCCTACACCACCGCGCAGATCAAGGCGATCGCCGCGCAGATCGTGCCGGGCGGCCAGCTGCAGTGCTTCAGCAACATCGTGGAGCGCGAGTCCGGCTGGAACTACCGGGCCGTGAACCCGAGTTCCGGCGCGTACGGCCTCATGCAGGCCCTGCCGGGCTCCAAGATGTCCTCCGTCGGCGCCGACTGGCAGACCAACCCGGCCACCCAGATCAAGTGGGGCCTCAACTACATGAACAGCGTCTACGGGAGCCCCTGTGGCGCGTGGACGTACTGGCAGGCCAACCACGCCTACTGAGTCCTGTGGCAGCCCTCAGACGCCGAGCCGTCGGGTCAGGGGGCGGCGGGCGAGGAAGAGGGCCGTGCCGGTGGCGAGGGCGGCGGCGCCGAGGGCGAGGAAGTAGCCGGGGCCCGGCACATGGTCGCCGGAGGCCTTCAGGGCGTTGCCGCCGATGCCGCCGCCGAGGGCCCCGGAGAGCCAGAACAGGGCCACCATCCGGCTGACGAAGGTGGCCGGGGCGATCGCGGTGGCGGCGCTCATGCCGACCGGTCCGAAGGACACCTCTCCGGCTGCCAGCAGCAGGAAGGCCAGCAGCAGCCACAGCGGGGAGACCCGGGCGCCGTCGGAGGCGAGTTCGGCGGCGACCGCGGTGACCAGGTAGGCGGCGGCCGTGGTGCCCATGCCGACGGCGTACTTGACCGCGGGCGGCACCCGGTCGCCGGCGCGGGTCCACAGCCGGGCGAACAGGGGTGCCAGCAGCAGCACGAAGAACGGGATCGCCGCCTGGAACCAGCTTGCGGGCACGGTCCGGCCCAGGACCTGGCGGTCGGTGGCGTGCTTGGCGAACAGGGCGAAGGCGGAGCCGCTCTGCAGGAACAGCGCCCAGAACACGGCGGAGGCCGCGAAGAGCCAGACGTACGTGCGCACCCGGACGCGCTCGGCGGCGGTGAGCAGGGGGTTGCGCAGCAGCCGCCAGAAGCAGATCACCGGGGACACCACGCACAACAGGCCGATCAGCGCCATGAGATGGGCGAGCCGGAAGGTGCCGAGGGCGGCGTCGGTGCCGTAGCCGAGGACGGCGACGGTGATCGCGGCGAGGGTGGTGCGCAGGACGCGGGCGCGTTCGGCGGGCGGGGCGGGGAGTTCCGGGGCGGCGCCGGTGTCGCCGAAGTGGCGGGAGCCGCGGACGTACTGCGCCAGGCCGGCGGCCATGCCGAGGGCGGCGGCACCGAAGCCCACGTGCCAGTCGACGCCCTCGCCCAGGGCGCCCACGACGATCGGCGCGATCAGGGCGCTGACCTGGACGCTCATGTAGAACACGGCGAAACCGGCGTCGCGTCCCGTGCGGTCGTCGCGGTCGTAGAAGGCGCTCAGCAGGCTCGCCATGTTGGGCTTGAGCAGTCCGGTGCCGCAGGCGACGAGCAGCAGGCCCGGGTAGAGGGAGCCGGTGATCGGCACGGCGATCGCGGTGTGCCCGAGGGCGATCAGGACACCGCCGTGGAGGACGGCCCGGCGGGCGCCGAGGATCCGGTCGCCGATCCAGCCGCCGGGTACGGAGGCCAGGAAGACGGCGGCCATGTACAGCCCGTAGAGCAGCGCCGCGTCCCCGGAGGACATGCCGAGACCGCCGCGCCGGGTGTCCTCCGTCGCGTACAGCACGAGGATCGCGGTCATCCCGTAGAAGCTGAACCGCTCCCACACGTCGGTGCCGAAGAGGGTCGCGAACCAGCGCGGGCGCGCGAGCGGGCCCCCGGGTCGGGCCGGGGCGCCGGCCGGCCGGGAGCGCCGGTCGGCGGCGGACGGGTGCGGCGGGGCGCTCACGGTTCCTCCCTGCGGGCATGGGACGACTGCAGGACGAGATTCCCCTTCCCCCGTCGACGACCGGTCGAGCACCGCTCGACCGGGGACGGGACGAGGCTCCGTCCGCACAGGGCACCCCGGCTGACTGACGGTTCGGCGCGGACTGCCTGGTCACGGGGCTGGACGCGACGCCTGGCGGAGTACGACGCGACGCCCGGCCGGAGTACGGCACGACGCCCGACGGGGCACAGCGCGACGCCCGCCCGGGGTATGGCACGGCGCGCGTGCGGGGTACAGCGCGACACCCGGCGGGGTACGACGCGGCGCCCCCCCGGGGTAGGGCACGGCGCCCCGGCGGAATACGCCGCGACGCCCAGCACGTACAGCGCGGCGCCCGGCAGGGGGGAGCTGCCGGGCGCCGGGGGTGAGGGGAAGGGGTGGACCGTGGGAGGCGGGCGGCGGGGGGTGCCGCCGGCGTTCGTCCCGGGGATCGGTCCGGCATCCGGCGCCGCCCGCGCTCGGGAGCCGTTCCCCTCACCTCTCCAGAAAACGCCCCGCTGCTCGGGTTCCGCTCGGATCCGGCTCATGCGGGAGCCCGGGCGCCGTCAGGGGCACCCGGGCTCCGTTCAAGGGGGCCGCCGT
Source organism: Streptomyces sp. NPDC002144 (assembly GCF_053593695.1). NCBI lineage: Bacteria > Bacillati > Actinomycetota > Actinomycetes > Kitasatosporales > Streptomycetaceae > Streptomyces > Streptomyces sp. NPDC002144. Next base: position 27,999 of record NZ_JBSFDB010000063.1, on the reverse strand, counting down.
ACGGCCGTCTCCTCGTCAGTCGTGTTTCTCGATGTCGACCTTCGGCAGGATCCGGTCCAGGCCCGCCGGGATCCACCAGGCGCGGCGGCCCATGAGCTGCAGCGCGGCGGGGACGATCAGGCAGCGGATGACGACGGCGTCGACGAAGACCGCGACCGCCATGCCGAACCCGAACTGCTGGAGCATCCGGTCGCCGCCGAGGATGAAGGCACCGAAGACGGCGACCATGATCGCGCCGGCGGCCAGCACGACCGAGCCGGTGTGGGCGAGGCCCTCGCGGATGGCGACGGAGGCGTCACGGGTGCGGTTCCACTCCTCGCGGATGCGGGAGACCAGGAAGATCTCGTAGTCCATGGACAGCCCGAAGACGATCGCGAAGATCATGATGGGCAGGTAGGCCTCGATCGGACCCGGCTCCAGGCCGAACATGCCCTTCTGGAAGACCAGCGTCATCGCGCCCAGCGCGGCCCCGATGCTCAGCAGGTTGAGCAGCGCCGCCTTGAGCGGCACCAGCACCGAGCGGAACACCATCACCAGGATGAGCAGCGACAGCCCGACCACGATGGCGATGAACAGCGGCATGCGGGCGGAGACGGTGTCGGCGTAGTCGATGACGGCCGTGGTGGAGCCGCCCACGAGGTAGTGCGCGCCGGTCCGCTGACGCAGCTTCACCAGGACGTCGTCGCGGAGGGTGTGCACCAGTCGTGTGGTGCGCTCGTCCTGCGGGGAGGTGGTGGGGAAGGCGATGACCGTGGAGACCTTGCCGTCCCGGGAGGGGATGGGTCCCGTCGCGGCGGCGAGGCCGTGCGTGGTGTTGAGGGTCTGCGAGAGTGCCGCGCCGGCCTTGGCACCGCCCTCCGTGACCACGACCAGCGGGCCGTTGAAGCCGGGGCCGAAGCCGTCGGCGAGGAGGTCGTAGGCCTTGCGGCTGGTGGTCTTCGCGGGGTCGTTGCCCGCGTCGGCGAAACCGAGCCGGAGGTCCGTCGCGGGCGCGGCGAGGGCACCGAGCGCGGCCACCGCCAGCAGCAGGGCGACCATCGGCCGGCGCTGCACCAGACCCGCCCAGCGGCGCCAGCGCGCCCCGCCCTCGACCGGCTTGCCCTTCGCCTCGCGGCGCGCCGCCTTCGCGGTGAACTGGCGGGCGAACCGCTTGCCGAACAGGGCGAGCAGCGCGGGCAGCAGGGTGAGCGAGGCGAGCATGGTCACCAGCACGGTCAGGGCCACGGCGACCGCGGTGCCCTGCAGCGAACCCAGCCCGAGGGCGACCAGGCCGAGCAGGGCCACGATGACCGTGCAGCCGGCGAAGAACACGGTGCGTCCGGCGAGGTCCAGCGCGCGCCTGCCCGCGTCCTCGGGTGACGCCCCGCGCACCAGCTCGGCCCGGTAGCGGGCGAAGATCAGCAGGGCGTAGTCGATGCCGACGCCGAGGCCGACGAGCATCATGATGTACGGCGTGTAGCTGGCGATCGTGAAGACGTGCGACATCAGGATGATCACGCCGAGGGTGCTGCTGACCGCGAACACCGCGGTGATGACGGGCAGTCCGGCCGCGATGACCGTGCCGAACATCAGGCCCAGGATGACCAGCGCGGCGAGCATGCCGATGCCCTCGGCGGCGCCGCCCTGTGCCTCGCCGAGCTTGCGCGCCGCGTCACCGCCGAGTTCGACGCCCAGCGCGTCGGTGCGGGCGGTGCGGGCGGTGTCGTAGATCCGCTGGGTGTCCGCCTTGGCCATGTCCTCGGACTTGCCCTTGAGGACCACGGTGGCGTAGCCGACGGTGCCGTCCTTGGAGACGGCCTGCCGGTCGTCGTACGGGCTGCGCACCTGGGCGACCTTGGGCAGGCCCGACACCTTGCCGAGCATCGCGGTGACCCGTGCGCGGGTGGCGGCGTCGCCGAGGCCCTGCCGGTCGTGCAGCACGATCTGGAGGCTGTCGCCGGCCTGGGCGGAGCCGTGTTCCTCCATGGTCTGCAGGGCCTGCTGGGTCTCGGTGCCGGGCAGGGAGAAGTCGTCGCGGTAGGCGTCGCCGACGGCGGAGGCCCCGCCCCAGACGGCGAACAGGACGACGACCCACAGCAGCAGGGCGGTCCACCGGTGCCGTTGGGCGAAACCGGCGGTGCGCTCGAGGAGGGAGCGGCCGTGTGGGGGTGGTGGCGCGGTGGGGGTGGCGCCTCGGACCGGAGTAGTGGTCACCTTGCACTCCTTGGAGAGACAGTGCGCCCAGAGGTGTCACGGCACGCTCGGGGGCGGCTGGAGCCGCGCTGGAGCGGGCCGTGCCGTGACGGGGCGTCAGTCGTGGGTGTGGTGCGGGGGTTGGGGCGTGGGCTGGGACAGGTGCAGCACGCGCAGGACCCGTTCGCCGTTCTTCGGTACGGGGGCGTCGCTCCCGGCGTGCAGGAGCGTGCGCCGGGTGAGCGTCATCGTGGCGGGGTCGAGGTCGACGACGTGCGAGTGCACGGCCGGGTCGGCCAGCACGGCCTCGTGGCGTTCGGTCTCGGCCCGGGCGGTGTCGCGCAGGTCGGTGACCGGGCCGAGCGGTTCGGTCACGACGACCAGGTGGCCGGCGGGACCGGAGCCGAGGCCGCAGTGGAGGACGGTGCCGGTGGAGACGGGTACCGGGCCGAAGGCGGCGCACAGTCCCGCGTACTCGGCGCCGGTGAGGAAGCCGGCGAACGCGTGCGGGGCGGCCCAGACGTAGAACGGTGCGTAGCTGTTGTGCCCGCCGTCGCCTGCGTCCGTGACGCAGAACGCCTTCAGCAGCAGCCCGGTCCGCCGGTCCCAGGGGGCCGAGCGGTCCGCCACCCGTCGGGCGATGACGCTCATGTCGTAGTCGGCGGGCAGCGGGATCGAGTAGTGCGCGGTCAGCACGGACACGTCACCTCATCCGGGTCCTCGGTGTCCGGCGGCGGTTGCCGTCGGCGCCCGGAGTGTGGCGCCGCGCGCTGGAGCGGCGGTGGGGCGGTGGGTCGCGCACTCAGACCCCTGGCCGGACGCTAAGGCCCGTGGCCGGGAGCTCAGGCCCGCGACTGGAGCCGGAGGGTCTCGGCGTGGAAGATCTCGTTGCCGCGGTTGGTGACGTCGAGCAGCAACTCCTGCTGCTCGGGGGTGAGTTCGGCGAGGAGCTTGCCGAGTGCGGCGCGGTAGTCGGTGAAGACGGTGTCGACGCGTTCGGCGAAGGCCTCGGGGATCGTCTCGACGATGACCCGTCTGCGGTCGCCCGCGTCCGGCCTGCGGCGGACGAATCCGGCCTTCTGGAGGCGGTCTATCACGGTGGTGATGGCGCCGCCCCGGCTCAGTCCGACCCGCTCGGCGAGCCGTCCGGGTGTCATCGGGCCTTCCAGGTCGAGCAGGCTCAGACAGTTGAAGTCGGTGGCGTTGAGCCCGATCGACTGGGCGACCGCGGACTGGAAGAGGACCGTCCTGGCCGCCTGCACCCGCAGGGCCGTGGCCAGCGACATCAGGACGCCCAGGGAGCGGTCCTCTTCACTCTGCGGTCGCATCGTCGGGGTGCCTTTCTGCCGTCGGGTTCCGGCCAGCGTACTGGCGCGGGCCGCGATCCGTCCGTACGGCCGTGGCGGCTCAGGCGGCGCGCCGGGCACGGTCGACCCGCAGCCGGACGGCCCTGCTCGCGACCTCGAACAGCGGGCCGCTCGTCGGGAAGGGCTTGATGCGGGCGTTCTGGAAGCCGGCCACCAGCCAGCGGCCGTCCCGGCGCTCCAGGAGAAGCGTCTGCCGCGACAGCCGCTTGGGGGTGGCCTCCTTCTGCCAGGGGTAGAGGGCGGCGCCGGTGGAGACGACGACGGCGTGGTCCTCGCCGAGCCGGCGGACGCTCTCGATCTCGCCGGTCACCAGACGGGTGCCGTAGAGCATGGTGCGGAACATCAGGTCGTGCATCTCGGCGATCTCCCGGCGGCCGCTCAGCAGGACGCCGTTGAACTGCACGTAGGTGGCGTCCGGGGTGAACAGCTCGCCGTAGCCGTGGCCGTCGGCGGCGTCCCAGCGGTCGGCGAGCGCGGCGAGGACGGCGCGGGCGTCGAGGTCGGTGGCGCGGGTCTCGTGGGTGGCGTTCATGTCGGTGCTCCTTCGGTCCGTGGCGGCCTGCTCTCACAGGTTCGCTCTGATTTCGTTCTTCTCTCTTTCCGTGTATCTCTAATTTAGAGAGAAGCTGCCATGGGTGTCAACCCCTCCCCCGCATCCGGCCCGCAACCCGCGCTTGAGCGCCCGTCGAGGCGTCGTCAGGACCATCGGCGCACCGCTTCACGCAGCAGCAGCACACGGGACTTCCGGAAGAGGTGCATTGCCATCGACACGCACACGGAGCACTCGCAGCAGCCGACACCCAAGGGGCCGGGCGGGCGCCCGGCCTTCGTCGACGTGTTCACCCCCATCGCGGTGCGCGTGGCCGCCACGCTGCGCATCGCCGACCACATCGAGGCGGGCGCGCGCACCCGGGAGGAGCTGGCCGAGAAGACCTCGACCGATCCCGGTTCGCTGGGCCGGCTCCTGCGCTTCCTCGCCTGCCGCGACGTCTTCGGCGAGGACGAGCCGGGTGTGTACGGCCTGACGGCCACCTCGCGCCTGCTGCTGGACTCGCACCCCTCACGGATGCGGCACTGGCTGGACCTGGAGGGCGCCAGCGGCCGGATCGACCTGGCCGCCTGCGGCGGACTGCTGCACGCGGTGCGCACCGGCGAGCCGGGTTACGACGCCGTCTTCGGGGTCCCGTTCTGGGACGACCTGGAGCGCCACCCCGAACTCACCGACTCCTTCAACGCGCAGATGGCCGCCGTCCAGGGCCGTCTCGCCCCCGAGGCGGCCGCCGCGCACCCCTGGCACGAGGCGCGCCGGATCGCCGACATCGGCGGCGGTACGGGCGCCCTGCTGGAGGCGATCCTGAAGACAGCGCCCGACACCCGCGGCACGCTCGTCGACCTGCCCGGCACGGTCGAGGGCGGCGCCGAACGGTTCGCGGCGGCCGGGCTCGCCGAGCGCACCGAGGTGGTCGGGCAGTCCTTCTTCGACCCGCTGCCCGCGGGCGCCGACCTGTACCTGCTCAGCCAGATCCTGCACGACTGGGACGACAAGCAGTCCGTGGCGATCCTCGCCCGCTGTGCCGAGGCGCTGCCCGAGGGCGGCCGGGTCGTGGTCGTGGAGCGGGTCATCGCCGAGGACGCGGGCAAGCAGCTCAACACCGAGTACGACCTGCGGATGCTGGTGTTCAACAAGGGCCGCGAGCGCACGGTGGAGGAGTTCGCCGCGCTCGCCGCCGAGGCGGGGCTGCGGCTCGCGGGCGTGACGAAACTGCCCTCGCACCACTCGCTGCTCTTCTGGGAGCGGGCGTGAGCCGCGCCGCCGACGCCGACCCGGAGGTGCTGGTCGTCGGCGCCGGGCCGGTCGGCCTGTGCACGGCGATCGAACTGGCCCGGCGGGGTGTGCGCGTACGGATCGTGGACCGGCGCGGCGAACCCCGCCGGGGCACCCGGGCCTGCACGGTGTGGCAGCGCACCCTGGAGGTCTTCGACCTCATGGGCCTGCCGGTCGCCGACTACCTGGACTCCGGCGTCCCCTACACCCACCGCACCCATCACTTCGCCGGTCTGCCGCCGCTGGTCCGGCCCGCCGACCAGTCGGGTACGCCGTATCCGCACCCTCTGCTGATCGGGCAGTCCGCGACCGAGGACATGCTCACCCGGCATCTGGCCGGGCTCGGAGTACGCGTCGAGCGGGGCCTGACCGCGGTCGCTGTCGAGCAGGGCCCGGCGCGGGTCACGGTACGTCTCTCCGGTGCCGACGGTGAGGTGCACACCGCGCGGGCCGGCTGGGTGGTGGGGGCGCAGGGCCCGCACAGCACCGTGCGCGACGAGATCGGGGCCGGCTGGGACAAACAGCCCTGCCCTGGCACCCAGTTGCTGCAGATCGACGCCCGCTGGACGGGCTCGCTGCCCGGCGACCCGGCGCACTGCCACCTCTTCCTGACCGAGGCCGGCTCGCTCGGCACGGCCCCGCTCCCGGACGGGCGCCACCGCTTCTACGCCGGTGTGGCCGACCCCGATCCGGCCCGCACCGGCGACCCGGACGTGACGGAGGTGCTCGACGCCGTCCGCCGGGTCAGCGGCGTGTCCGACCTGGACTTCCACGACGGCCGCTTCAACTGGCGGGTCCGGCTCTACAACGCGGTGGCCGGCACGTACCGGGTCGGCCGCTGTCTGCTGGCCGGCGACAGCGCGCACACCGTGATGCCGGTGACCGCGCAGGGCATGAACACCGGGATCCAGGACGCGTTCAACCTGGGCTGGAAGCTGGCCGCGGTGGTCCAGGGCCGGGCCTCTGCTCGCCTTCTGGACACCTACGAGGCGGAACGCCGGCCGATCGCCCTGGGACTGGCCGAGCGCAACCGGCGGACCTACTGGGGCGGGGTCGGCCCGGTCCCGCCGTTCGAGCTGCTGCACTCCCGCCTCACCGACGCCGGGGCCGGCCACACGGGACTCCCGTTGGCCTACCCCGACAGCCCGCTCAGCGCGGGCACCCCCGGGCCTGCGGGCGCACCCGGCCCGGGCTCCCGGGTGCCGGACGTCCCGGCGCGGGGCGGCACGGAACGGCTGTTCCGACTCCTGGGCCAAGGGGACTGGACGCTGCTGGCGTTCCCCGAGGACCCGTCCGACCCGGCCTCGGCCGACATGGCCGCCAAGTCGGCGTCGGCGGCAGCCCGGCGCGCCGGAATCCCGGTCCACCTGGTGACCACCGCCGGACGCGAGTCCGTCGAGGACACGTCGGGCACCCTGCGCACCACGCTCGGCGCGGAAGCGGGCGCACTGCTCCTGATCCGCCCGGACGGCTACGTGGCGTTCCGCGGCGGCGTCCACGACGGGACGGCACTGGACCAGCACGTGGCGCTGGCGCAGGCCTGAGCGGGAGCTCCGAGGGACCCGTCCACCGAGTGGGGCGGGTCCCTCGACGGCTGGGCTGGAACGCCAAGGGCACGGTCCAGCGGGCGGAACAGGCCCTTACCGCGGGCGGACTGGTGGCCGGTACGGAGGGCGAGGGTGCGCAGCGGAATCCGTGGAACGCGGAGGGCCCGACCACCGGGTGGGGCGGGCTCGTTGTCGCGGGCGCGGTCACAAAGCCGCGGGAGACACGCCGTAGTCACAGCCCCCGGGCGCGGGCAGGACGGCGAAGACGTAACCCGAAGGGCCCGCCCACCCGTGGCGGTGGGCGGACCCCTTCGCCGCGGGCGCAATCAGAAAGCCGCGGAGAACACGCCGCCGCAGTCACCACCCAGCGCGGCAGCCAGGACGACGAAGACGCAACCCGAAGGGCCCGCCCACCCGTGGCGGTGAGCGGACCCCTTCGCCGCGGGCGCAATCAGAAAGCCGCGGAGAACACGCCGCCGCAGTCACCGCCCAGCGCGGCAGCCAGGACGACGAAGACGTAACCCGAAGGGCCCGGCCACCCGTGGTGGTGGACGGGCCTCTTTGTCACCGGCGCGGTCAGAGAGCCGCCGAGGACGCGCTGCCGTAGTCAGCGCCCCAGGCAGCGAGCAGGACGGCGAACGCGTAACCCGAAGGGCCCGGCCACCCGTCGTGGTGGGCGGGCCCTTCTTGCCGCTCGCGGGGTTCAGAAGGACACCGGGAACAGGGCGCCGTAGTCGCCGGCCTTCGCTGCAAGTAGGGCGGCGAGGGTGCGTAGGGGGGTGTGGTCGGTGGTCCGCAAGCGGGCCGGGGTGTCCGCGCAGCGGTCGCCGTGGCACAGGCCCGCGTGGGTCCAGGCGGTCAGGGCGTCCGTGCGAGGGCGCTCGATCCAGGTGCCGAGTACCGAGGCCTCGAAGGAGGGATCGGCGCCGGCGCGGTAGACCGCGGCGGTGATGCGTGCGGTTCGGGCCGTCTCCATGGCGCGGGTGCGCAGGCTCGGGTCGTGGCAGAGGTCGGCCGCGGCCGCGAGCCAGGCGGCCCGTACGAGCGAGCCGCCGGACCGTGCGGCCGCCGTACGCAGCGTGGAGCCTGCGGAGCACAGGGCGTGCCGGGCCGGTGTCGAGTCGCGGGCGTCCAGGGTGCTGAGCAGGAGACGGGCGTCGTCGGTCGCCATCACGCCCCGGAGCGTGGGGGCGGGCAGGGCCTTGCCCACGTCATGGGTGGCGGACGGGCCCAGGGACCCGGCGATCTGACGCAGGTTCACCCGGTCGACCAGTTCCGCCGTGTCGTACGGCGCCGGACGGGCCGTCCGGGGCAGGGCCGTCCGGGGCAGCCACACCTCGCGCAGCTGACGGGCGAGCGGTCCGGCGAACTCGGTGACACCGCCGACGGACCGGGCCGCCACCGCGACCGCCGCCGCGGACGCGCTCAGCGCCGACTCCCGGGCCTGCTCGGTCGGCCAGCCGGCCCGCGAGTGGGCACCCGGCGCCGGGGCACGGACGGCGGAACAGCCCAGCCGCAACGCCCAGTACGTGGCCTGCGGATCGCTCTGTGCGCCACCCGGCAGCGTGATGCCGCCGTCTCGCCGCACGCGCCCGTCACAGGTCGCGGGGTCGAAGCGGGGCAACCGCGCGCCGAGCGGACCGGCCGCGTCACGCAGGGCCCCCTCGGACGCGAGCCGTACAGGATCGGCGCCCAGTCGGGCCAAGTCCCCCTCGGCAGCCTGTGCGAGTCGAGCCGCACGCTCCCGGTCGACACCGGTCACCCCCAACGCGGCGGCGGTCTGCAGCACGGGCACCACCTGGTCCGTGGCGACATCTGCGTGGCGGGCGATGGAAAGGTCGCTCAGAGCGCGGGAGTTGGCCGCTCGCACCGGCCCCGGTACCGGCAGCCCGAGGCGGGTCAGGGTCCGTACCGCCACCGCCGTCGCGCCCGCGTCCGGTGTCCGGGCGGAGGGGGCCGTACGGTAACTGCCGCCCGTGCGCAGGGACTCCAGGGTGTGGGTCACCTCCGTACGGTCGACCGTGCCGCCCGTGGTGAGCAGGGCGTCCACCGCCAGGTCGAGCTGGGCGACCGCGGGCAGGCCGGAGGAGTCCAGGCGGCCGACTTCCGCCGCTGTCAGCCACCGCCGCATCCGGTCGGGGTCGACCAGGCGGCGCGGGTCCTGTCCCGACCGCGCGGCCAGCCGCAGCCGCCACGCGGTCTCGTACAGCGAGAACGGCGTGGCGGTGGCCGAGTCCGCGCCGTCCACGAAGTAGCCGCGCCGTCCGTCCGTGACCCAGGCGTCGCGCAGCAGTTGACGGGCGTCGACGCGCACGGCGGCCGGGGTCACGGCGTCCGGCCCGGGGGTGCCGGCGGGCCCGCACGCGGCGGCCACGGCGGTCAGGGCCGTCCAGCACACCAGCCGTGCCACCGCCGCGTTCAGCCGGGCCGTCAGTCGTGGGACGGGCATCAGCGGTAGGCCCGGTCGCGGCTGGTGACGGTGTAGAAGGACGAGCCGAACTGGAAGGTGCCGGTGACCGAGTGGCTGATGCGGAACACGTTGGAGTAGTCGTCCTGGCTGGGCGGGTAGAACGCGACCTGGTCGTAGGCGTGTTCGCTGTACCAGTTGTTCTGGACGGTGGTGCTCCAGCCGGCCTGCGCCCCGCTGCCGCTGCTCGTCGTCCTGGCACCCTGCGGCGCCCCCACCACCCAGAACGGCGCGCCGACCGAGCCGATGTCCCAGGTGTCGGTGTGCTGGATGCTGTCGGCGTTGAAGGGCCGCTCGCCCAGCCAGGCCACGTCGGAGGAGGTGTCGGTGAAGATGGCGTAGTACTCCATGAACGGCACCTTGACGAAGCTCGCGCCGGCCGCCTCGATGCTGCCCTTGCCGCCGGGGAGGGTCACCCGCTTGCTCTTGGCGGACGTCAGCCAGGAGTCGCGCACGGGGAAGCCGGTCTGGTCGCCGTGTCCTCCCCCGCCGCCGGTGGAGGTGGGTGTCGGGGTCGGGTCGCTCGTCTGCCGCTCCCGCTCGCGCCGCAGTTCGTGCACGGCGTCGACGAGCGCCTGCTTGTCGTGGGCGGACGGGTCGGCCGTGAGCACCCGCCCGTGCGCGTTCTCCTCGACCACCACGGTGCCGGGCACCGTCGTGTCGGCCGCCGTGGATCCGGTGGCTCCGTGGGTGACGCCCACGCCGACCCCGGCCAGTGTCAGGGCCGCGGTGGCGGCGAGCGCCGCCGTGCGTCGGCCGGCTGTGATCCCCATGGTGTGCTTCCCTCTCTGCGTGTGCTGCTGCTCGGGCGGTCGGTTCACGGCTGGTCGCGGTGGACGAAGACGTCCGGTTGGCCGTTGGTGTCCCCGGCCACGAGGTTCGTGGCGTACGAGGTGAACACCACGGCGTGGGCGTGCTGGTCGGCGTCGGGGAAGTAGCTCGCGGCGTCGGCCTGCTGTCCGTCGGTGCCGACGCTCACCCGGCGCAGTGCCGGGCCGGGCAGGTCGGCGACGAAGATGTCGCGTACGTCGTTGGTGTCGCCGGGGACCAGGTCGCCGCCGGCGGAGGCCATCGGGATGTGCTTGCCGTCGCCGCTGATGCTGGCCCAGAAGGTGCCGCCGGGCGCGGGCACGCCGTCGGCGCCCTTGTCGATGAGCTGCAGGGTGTTGTCGTCCAGGTCCTGCAGGTAGATGTGGTTGGCGCCGGTGGCGGGGCTGTCCGCGGTGAGGTTGGTGGCGTGGGAGTTCAGGACGACGTAGCGGTTGTCGTCGCTGATGGTGCCGCCGATGGTGATCTGGTCGGACTGGACGCCGGCCGTCGAGACGCTCAGCCGGGTGGTGCGGCCGGTCGCGGTGTCGTGCAGGAACTCGTCGACCTTCTTGTTGGTGTCGTCGGCCACCAGGTCGGTGGCGTTGGAGAAGAAGGTGACGTACCGGCCGTCGGCGCTGATCTGGGTGCCGTCGCTGGCCGCGTTGCCGGGGGTGCCGTCGGAGGCGGCGCTGGTGCGGACGACCTTGCCGCTGTTCATGTCGCGGACCACGGTGTCCCAGGTGCCCGAGGGAGTGCCCGGGACCAGGTTGGTCGCGGCGGTGGCGAAGGCCACGTACCGGCCGTCGGCGGAGAGCGTCGGGCGCATGCTGTCGCCGTTGCCGGGGGTGCCGTCGGCGGCGGCCGAGGCCAGCACGGTCGCGCCGGTGCGCAGGTCGGTGCGGTAGATGTGGGAGCGGCCGTCGCGGACCCCGCGGACGAGGTTGGTGGAGTCGGCGGAGTAGACGGCGTAGCGTCCGTCGGCGCTGATGATCGGGTCGATGCCGGTGCAGCCGTCGGACTCGGTGCCGTCCCAGCCGCGGTCGACGCGGACGGTGGTGCCGCGGTCGAGGTCGCGCAGGAACACGTCGGTGCAGTCGTTGCGGTCGCCGCGCACGAGGTTGCTCGCGTGCGAGGTGAACACGACCAGACGGCCGTCGGCGCTGATGGAGGCCCGCTCGCTGGGCCCGTTGGCCGGGCGGCCGCCGAGGCCGACGCTGACCAGGACGGTCGTACCGCCGTCACCGGTGGCCCCGGTGGCGGGGCCGGGTGCGACGGCCACCGCCACGAGTGCGAGCGCGGCGACCGGCAGCGCCCCCCGGATGGCCCTCGCGGGAGCCGTTCGGTCCTTTCTCATACTGCCCTCCTCGTGCCCTGCGCCCGGCGGCGCACGGTCGCGGAGAGGGTCACACCCGGGCCTCGTGCGGTGCTCCAATGCACCTCGAACCGGCCAACTGGCGTGATCGGCACGGCCGTTCGCCTGCCGGGAAAGCACACAGCCACCCGGGCGGCGGGGGAATGATGCCCGGGTGGCTGTGGGTTCGGGGGCAGGGCTATTTCGCGGTGATGCTCGCGGGGGCGGGCGTCGGGGCGCCGAGGTGGTCGGACAGGGCGCCGAGGACGCCGGTCAGGACCCGCTCCAGACGGGATTCGACGCCGATCTCGGCGACCTTGCGGCCCAGCCGCCCGGAGCCCGGTACGAGGTTGTGGACGCTCAGTACGACCCGGCTCGCGCCGTCCGCCGGTTCGACGGTGTAGGTGCCGCCGAACCAGGTCTGCACGGTGACCGCCCCGGCCGCACGGTCCACGGTCAGCTCCAGGTAGTCGGCGCCGGAGTCGCCGAAGCGGCCGACGAACTTGTCGGGGCCGCCCTCCAGGGTCACCGCCCCGCTCTCCCGGGTGTGGTCGCCGGCCAGCACCAGCGCGTTGCCGTCGACGCCGGCCTCGCCCTCGCGCACGGTCAGCAGGGCCTCGGCCACGTGCTCCACGGGGGCCTCGACGATGCCCTCGACGCGCCACTTGGCCTGCTCATTGGCCTGCTCAGCCGCAAACGTGTTCATGACTACCCCTCAAGGCTGAAAGATTCCATACGTGGGACTTCTCGGAGTCTCGACAGCCGATGGCGGCGATCGAGGACGCGGTGCGGGACAACGGCGGGCGCGGGACGGGTCGACGACCTGTTGCGGGATCTGACGCGCCCGCTGTCCGGGGCGCCGCTCACCACGCCACCGGCAGCGCGTTGACGCCCCGGATCATCCCGGTCCCCCAGCTCAGCTCCCGCTCGGCGACGGCCAGCCGCAGGGCGGGGAAGCGGCGCACCAGGGCGTCGAGTGCCACCTGCAGCTCCACCCGGGCCAGGGGCGCCCCGAGACAGCGGTGGATGCCGTGTCCGAAGGCGATGTGCCGGTTCTCCGGGCGGCCGAGGTCGAGGACATCGGGGTCGTCGAAGGCCTCGGCGTCCCGGTTGGCGGACGCGGTGGACGGGATCACCGCCTCACCGGGCCGGACCACCGTGGCGCCGATCTTGACCTCCTCGGTGGCGATCCTGATGGTGCCGCCGCTCACCGGCCCCGGGGTCCAGCGCAGCAGTTCCTCCACGGCCTCGGCCGGGAACGGGCCGCCGCGCAGCGGGTCCAGCTGTCCGGGGTGGCGCAGCAGCGCGAGCACCGAGTTGGCCAGGGAGTTGGCGACCGTGTGGTAGCCGGCGGTGATGAGCGTGGCGGCGACGGTGACCAGTTCCGCGGGGCGCAGCCGGTCCTCGTCGCGGGCCGCGATCAGGGTGCCGAGCAGGTCGTCGCCCGGGGTCTGCTGCTTCTCCGCGATCAGGTGCCGCAGATAGTCGGCGAGCCGCTCCCGGGCGCCGGTGACCGCGCCGGCCGCGTGCGGGGCGAGGGTCAGGGCCGCGTCCGTCCACTCCTTGAAGGACTCCCGGTCCTCGTCCGGCACGCCCAGCAGTTCGCAGATGGTGATGATGGGCAGCGGGCGGGCCAGGTGCTCCACCAGGTCGACGGGCGGCCCGATCTCCGCCATGTCGTCCAGCAGCCGCTCGGCGGTACGGGCGATCCGCGGCCGTAACCGCTCTGCCTGACGGCCGGTGAAGGCGGGGGCCAGCAGCCGGCGCAGCCGGGTGTGGTCGGGCGGGTCCATCGCCATGATGGAGTCCGGTTCGGGGCGGGCCGGGCCGAGCCGCGGCGCGTCGGGCCGGGTGGTGGCCGCGCGGCTGAGGCGGGGGTCGTTGAGCACGGCGCGGACGTCCTCGTACCGGGTCACGAGCCAGGCCCGGTCCCCGGTGGGCAGGTCGGCACGGGCCACCGGGCAGCTCTCCCGCAGCAGTCGCCACTCGGCCGGCGGATCGAACAGGCGGCTGGTCTCGAACGGGAAGCGCAGGCCCTCGTCCGGGATGTCGTCGGACAAGACGGTCCTCCAGGATGCTCGATGAGGCGCGGTGGGCCGTTCAGTCGACGACTTCCATCTGGCCCATCATTCCCATGGTCATGTGGCCCAGCAGATGGCAGTGGTACATGAACTTGCCCGTGTAGTCGGTGAACTTGAGCTTGAAGCGGACGGTCCTGCCCGGCATGACCGTGACGGTGTCCTTCAGGCCCGCCTCGCCGGGCGCGGGGGCCGTCCCGTCGCGGTCCACCACCTGGAAGTGCTCCAGGTGGGTGTGCATCGAGTGCGGGATGCCGAACCTGGTGTCGGTGTTGGTGACGGTCCAGATCTCGGTGGTGCCGAGTCGGGGCCGGAGGTCGACGCGCTCGGGGTCGAACGGCTTGCCGTTGATGAGGTGTTGTCCGGTGGCGACGTCGAAGGACATCACGAAGGTCCGCTCGACGGTGGGGGTGCCGAGGTCGGGCACGGGGCGCAGCCGGTCGGGGACGCTGGAGGGGTCTTCCGCGGTGCGCACCACGTCGAAGCGCATGACCTCCGGGGCCTCGCCGGGGAAGGCGAGCTTGTTGCCGAGGACGATCTTCGAGCCGACGGGGTAGCGGGAGAAGTCGATGACGACCTCCTGCCGTTCGGCCGGCCATATCTCCAGTACCCGGGCGGGGACCGGGGCGGGCAGCAGGCCCCCGTCGGAGGCGATGTGGGTCATCTCGTCGCCCTCGCCCAACTGCAGCAGGAACGCCCGCTCGTTGGAGGTGTTGGTCAGGCGGATGCGGTACTTGCGGGCGGCGACCTCGAAGTACGGGCGCGGGCTGCCGTTGACCAGGAGGGTGGGCCGGTCGCGGAAGCCGTCCATGGCGTACACCAGTGAGCCGTCGGCGGCGAACTTGGCGTCCCGCAGGTACAGGGGGACGTCGTAGCGGCCCTTGGGCAGGGGCAGCCGCTCCTCGAACTCGTCGGTCAGGAGGTAACCGGCCACCGTGCCGCGGTAGATGTTCTCGGTGTGCGCCTCCAGCGAGTGGTCGTGCAGCCACAGGGTCGAGGCGCGCTGCTCGTTGGGGTAGAAGAAGACGCGGCTGCCGCCGGGGCGCACCTCCTCGGCGGGGTGTCCGTCGTAGCGGGCGGGGACGTGGCCGCCGTGCAGGTGCATGGAGAACGGCACGTCGAGGGCGTTGGTCTGCTCGATGAACACCGGCCGGCCGCGGGTGGCCCTGATGACCGGGGCGACCTCGCCGTTGAACAGCCGCATCCGGGTGGTGGTCCCGGGCAGCACGGTGACGTCGGCCTCTTTCGGGCTGAGCCGATAGACGTCGTACCACCCCTTGGACCGCCCGCGCCCCTGCCGGACCGGGCTCAGCACCCGGGCGGGCCTGAGCGGGACGCCGAAGGGCTCGTCGGCCGCCGCAGCGCCGGATCCCTCGGCCAGGGCGATGCCGGAGGCGGAGCCGGCCGCCAGCACACCGGTGGCGGCGCCCGCCTTGATCAGTTGCCTGCGCGTCAGCACGTGCACTCTCCTTCGTCACCTCGTTCCGGCGCCGCACGGGACCGGCAGCGCACATTCAGCCGCAACGGCCTAGGCGCCCGCTTGAGCGGCGGTACACCGGGGTGGAGGGGGCGGGAGTGGGGTTGGGTGGTGGGGGTGGGCGGTGGTGGGGGGCTGGGTGGTGGCGGGGGGCCTGCGCGGTGGTGAGGGGCTGGGCGGTGGCGGGGGGTTGGGCGGTGGCGGGGTGGCCGGATCCGGTGCCACGTATCGCAGCGGTTCGCCGAGACGGCAGAGGCGCGCCTCACATCGCGTGGCGGGCGGTACATGGGGGCCGGTGGGTGTGACCGGATGGCGTGCTGTGCGGCGCGGTCGGGGGCGGCGGGCCGTCCGGGGGTGTTCCGCGGGGACCGACGCCGCGGTCGGCCTGAGGCCGCGCCGGCACACCCGGACCGGGACACGCCCATCCCCCCAGCCACGCAGTCCGCGAGGGCCCCGCGCCGCCACACCCGGCCGCCGGAGCACGCCCTGCCCCACCCGCGCGGGGCGGCGGATGCCGCCGCGCCTCGAGCCGTGCGGTGATCCTCCGGGCCCGCCTCACACCGCCGTACCTCACGCCGCGGGGCCCTCGGAGGGCGGCGGATGCCACCGCCCCCATACCCCGCGCCGCCACACCCGAGTCACCGGGGCATGCCCTACCCACAGCCCCGCAGGACGGCGGATGTCGCCGCGCCTCGAGCCGTGCGGCGGTGATCCTCCGGGCCGGCCCACACCGCCGTACCTCACGCCGTGCGGTGGACCTTGTGTTGGGCTGCCTGGGCTCGGGGGCGGACTATGACCAGGTCGATGTTGACGTGGGTGGGGCGGGTGACGGTCCAGGTGACGGTGTCGGCTATGTCCTCGGCCGTGAGGGGGGACTCGATGCCCCGGTAGACCGCGGCCGCCGCGTCCTCGTCGCCGCGGAAGCGGTTGAGGGCGAACTCCTCGGTGCGCACGATGCCGGGTGCGATCTCGATCACCCGGACCGGCTCGCCGCACAGTTCCAGCCGCAGCGTGGCCGCGAGCGCGTGCGCCCCGTGCTTGGCGGCCGCGTAGCCACCGCCGCCCTCGTAGGCGACATGGCCCGCGGTGGAGGACAGCACCACGACAGTGCCGTCGCCGCTCGCCACGAGCGCGGGCAGCAGGGCCTGGGTGACGTGCAGGACGCCGAGGACGTTCACCTCGTACATCGCCGACCAGTCGGCGGGGTCGGCGACGGCCACGTACTCGGTGCCGAGCGCGCCGCCCGCGTTGTTCACCAGCACGTCGACCCGGTCCAGGCCGTCGGCGAAGGCCCGTACGGCGTCGCGGTCGGTGACGTCGAGGGTGTGCACGGAACACCGGCCGCCGTCCGCCTCGATCCGCGCGGCGACCTCGTCGAGGCGGTCCTTGCGGCGGGCGGCCAGCACCACCCGGTACCCCGCGGCGGCGAGCCGACGGGCCGTCGCGGCACCGATCCCGCTCCCCGCTCCGGTGACGACGGCGGTGGCTGCGCTCATATGGCTTGTGCGGCTCATGGGGGTACCTCCAGGGACTCCGCGGACCGAGACCCCCGCACCGTGCCGCCCCCCTCTCGATACGCCCTGAAGTCACCCTTGAGCCGGTCTACGGAGCATGCCGGGCCTCGGAGCAAAGAGGAGGAACCGGTGATGCAAGCGAACGTCAGCGACGGATCCGCGAGGCTCGGGCGCCGTGGAGTGCTGTTCGGAATGGCCTCGGGCGCGGTCGCGCTGCTGCCCACGCCCGCGCTCGCCCAGGAGGGCGCGCGTGGCCGGCGTGCGGCGCAGCTCGTGGAGGCGGTGGCCGCGCCCGACGCACTGACCCTGAGCACGGACTCGGTGACCGCGGGCGCGGTGACCCTGCGCGCCACCACCCCCGACCAGAAGCAGCAGCACCCGCTCGGTCTCGTCAGGCTGCGGCCCGGCGTGACCCTGGTGGACTTCCTGACCCACTACCGGCAGGCCGCCACCGCCACCGACCCGGCCGAGCGCCGGACCGGCCTCGCCCTCATCGACAGCGAGGCCCGCTACTTCGGCGGACCGGCGGTCAGCGCGGTGGGCGGCCCGGTCGAGACGAGCTGGATCCTCGCGCCCGGCACCTACCACCTCGTCGACTACACCACCGTCGACCCCGCCCACCCCGAGCGCGTGCGCACCCTCACCGTGACCGGCACCCGCCCGCAGGGCCGCCTGCCCGTCACCGCGCACACCATCGCCCCGTACGACGACGGCGACCAGGGCCGCTACCTCACCGCCCCCACACTGCCCGCCGACGGCACCTTCCAGGTCGTCAACCACACCGCCCAGCTCAACGAGGTGATGTTCCTGCGCACCACCCCGGGCGCCACCGAGGCGGACGTCACCGCCTGCATGGAGGCGCTGCGCAAGGGCCAGCAGCCGCCGGTGTACCCCTTCGTCGGCGTGCCCGTCGGACTCACGCCGCTGCAGCCCGGCGCCTCCGCGGTCTTCTCCCTCGCCCTGCAGCCCGGCGGCTACCTCCTCACCTCCTTCATCAGCAACCGGCAGACGCTCGTCAAGCGCGCCTTCGAGGGCATGTGGCAGCTGGTCACGCTCCGCTGACCCGCCGTCGCCCCTCCCCCACGAGAGCCATCAGCCAGTCCTACGCGAGAGAGAGATGAGCAATTATGAGGACGGTGGCCCCACGAGACGGGCGACGGCGCGTCCTGCTGTCCACGGTCTCCTCGGACGCCCACACCTGGAACCTGGTCTTCCTGCAGCTGCTGCTCGAGGAGATGGGCCACGAGGTCGTCAATCTCGGGCCGTGCGTACCCGACCGGCTGCTGCTCGACTCCATGCGCCGCGTCCGGCCCGACCTGCTCGTGGTCAGCACCGTGAACGGCCACGGCCGCCTCGACGGGGCACGGGTGATCCGCAAGCTGCGCGCCGACCCCGTCGCCGGCGACGTCCCCGCCGTCATCGGCGGCAAGCTGGGCATCGACGGCGACGAGGGCACCGCGGCCGCCCGGGCCCTGGTCGACGCCGGTTTCGACGCGGTGTTCACCGACACCGCGGACGCCTCGTCGATCGGCCGGCTCCTCGGCGCGCTGCCGCAGCGGGCCGCGGAGGGCAGGGCGGTATGACGGAGCAGTCTGTGCGCGGCCGTTCCCCCGCCGACCTGGGCGACCGCGTGCGCCGGGCGGCGGACGCGGGCCGTCTCGTCGTACAGCCCCGGATGGGGATGGCCGCCCCGGAGGCGATGGCCGCGGGTCTGCGGGCGGTGTGCTCGCTGCCGTTCCCGACCGTCGGCACCCTCACGCTGGACAGCTACACCCGAGTCGGCGACCACGACCACGCGCGGGCGGCGCTGGCCGCGGGCGACCCGCTCAACGGCTTCCCGCTCGTGGCGCACGGCCCGCGGGTCGCCGACGAGGTCGCGCGGGCGGCCGGGGACCGGCCGGTGCAGGTGCGGCACGGTTCCGCGCTGCCGCGGGACATCTTCCGCACGATGGTGCGCGCCGGGCTGTCCGCGAGCGAGGGCGGCCCGGTGTCGTACTGCCTGCCCTACGGCCGCACCCCACTCGCCGAGTCGGTCGCCAACTGGCGTGACGCGACAGCGGAGTTCGCCGGGCTGAGCCGGGACCGCGGGCTGCGCGCGCATCTGGAGACCTTCGGCGGCTGTCTGCTCGGTCAGCTCTGCCCGCCCTCCCTGCTGGTGGCGACGAGCCTGCTGGAGGCCCTGTTCTTCGTGCAGCAGGGCACGCCCAGCGTGTCGCTGAGCTACGCCCAGCAGACCGACGCCCGGCAGGACGTGGAGGCGCTGACCGCGCTGCGGATGCTCGCGGACGCCTGGCTGCCGGGCCATGTCGACCGGCATCTGGTGCTCTACACGTACATGGGTGTCTTCCCGGGCAGTCCGCGGGGCGCCCGGCTGCTGATGGACCGCAGCGCGGAGCTGGCGGTGCGCGGCGGCGCCCAGCGGCTCGTGGTGAAGACCCCGGCGGAGGCGCTGCGGCTGCCGACCGTCGCGGAGAACATCGCCTCGCTCAGGTCGGCCGACCGCGCCGCCGAGCGGGCCCGGGCGGACAGCCGGATCCCCTGGGCGCACGAGGTGGACCCCGGTGAGGTGCTGGCCGAGGCCGGGGCGCTGGTCGAGGCGACACTGGAGCTGCACGAGGACGTGGGCACCGCGCTGACCCGCGCCTTCGCCGCCGGGATCCTGGACGTGCCGTTCTGTCTGCACGAGGACAACCGGGGGCTGACCCAGGCGGCGGTCGACGGGGAGGGACGGCTGCGCTGGACGAGGACCGGGCGGATGCCGCTGCCGCGCCGGGTGGGCGCGGCAGCGGGCCCGGTCACGGCGGGCCGGCTGCTGCAGATGCTGCGGTACACCGCCGACCGGCATGACCTGCTCGCTCTGGAGGCGGCCCCGGAGTCCGGTTCGGCCGGATTCCCCGAACCGCTGCCCGGGGACGCGCCGCCCGAGCCGTACCGGATCGCGGTCGTGGGCACCGGGCCGCGCGGCATCTCCGTGCTGGAACGGCTGGCGGCCCGCCTCGCCGAGCGGCCCGCTCCGCGTCCCGTCGAGGTGTACGCGATCGACGCCGTGGAGGTGGGGCCGGGCCGTATCTGGCGTACGGACCAACCGCGTTGGTCGATGATGAACACGGTCTGCGGCGAGGTCACCATCTTCTCCGGACTCCCCGACTCCGGTCCCGCCCGGGCGGGCGCCGGGCCCTCGCTGTACGAGTGGTGGCGGGTCGTGGAGCCGGACCGGGCCGCCCCCGACGTGTGCGCGCCGCGCGGGCTGTACGGCCAGTACCTCGCCTACGCCCTGGACCGGATCGAGCAAACGTTGCCGCCGGACACGCTCAGGCTGCGGCGGCTGCGCCGGTACGTCGAGACGGTCGTCCGCGAGCCGGACGGACGGTATCTGCTCTCGCTCGGCGGCGGGGAGCAACTGCGCGCCGACCGGGTGGTGCTGACGACCGGTCACCCGCTGCCCGAACTCCGGCCCGAGCAGCGCGCGTTGGCGGACTTCGCAGCGACACGCCCCGGGTTGCGGTACGTGCGGGGCGACTCGGCGGTCGACATGCCACTGGGCGACGTCCCACCCGGCAGCACCGTGGGCGTCATCGGCCTCGGGCTGTCCTTCTACGACGTGCTCGCCGCCCTCACCACCGGGCGTGGCGGCCGGTTCGCGCCGGCCGACGGGGGCGGACTGCGGTACGTGCCCAGCGGGCGGGAGCCGGTGGTGGTGGCCGGGTCCCGCAGCGGGGTGCCGCTGCTCGCCCGGGGCCGCAACCAGAAGGGGCCCCGGCACACCTACCGACCGCTGCTGTTCACCCGGGAACGGATCCGCGCCCTGCGCCGCCGCGGACCACTCGACTTCCGCGCCGACGTCCTGCCATGGCTGCTGGCCGAGGTGGAACTGGTCCGCTGCGCAACGGCACTGCAACGAGCCTACGGCCCCGACATCGCCGAACGCTTCCGCCACGAGGCGGTGGAGGCGGTACGCGCGTGGGGAGACGGCCGGGGGGCGGTACGCGCAACGGGCGGCGACGCGCAGGCAGTCCGCGCGCCAGGCGACCCGCGGGCAGCGCATGCGCCGGTCCCTGGCCCGCAGGACGTCGTCGTGCGGGCGGCGGCGCGTTGCGGGGTGCGTGGGTGGCGGGCCGTGGATCTGGAGGAGTGGGCCTGGCCGTTTCGTGGGCGGCGGTTCGCGAGTCCCGAGGCGTTCGAGGCGGAGTTGGCCGCGTTGTTGCGCCGGGATCTGGAGCTTGCCGCCGAGGGGAACGCCGAGGGGCCGGTGAAGGCGTGCCTCGACACCATCCGGGACGTGCGCGGAGTGCTGCGCACCGCGGTGGACTTCTCCGGGCTCGCACCCGACTCGCACCGCGAGGACTTCCTGTCGGACTTCGTGCCGATGGTGTCCCGGCTGACCACCGGTCCGCCCATGGTGCGCCTGGAGCAGCTGCTCGCGCTCCTGGACACCGGGCTGCTGCGCGTCGCCGGGCCGGACGCCCGGTTCGGGGCCGACGAGGACACCGGCCGGTTCTTCGTGGAGTCCCCGCATGTCGCGGACAGCCGCAGCGCGCTGGACGTGCTGATCGACGCCCGCATCCCCGAGCCCGACCTGCGCCGGGCCCACGGCGACCTCACCGCCCGACTGCGCGACCAAGGGCTGCTCACGCCGTACGTCAACCGGGGCCCGGACGGCACGGAGTTCGCCACCGGCGGTGTCACGGTCACGGGCTCGCCGTTCCATCCGGTCCGCGCCGACGGACGCCCCGAGACCGGCATGTACGTGCTGGGCATCCCGAGCGAGTTCACCCGCTGGTTCACCCAGGTCGGCAGCGGACGCCCCGGCGTGTGGGGGGAGTTCACGGCCGACGCCGACGCGATAGCCGAGGACGCCCTGACCGGGGCGCACACCACCCCCGACCACCCGGAACTGACCGGCGTCGTGCTGAGCCCCCGCTGGCGCACGGCACTGACCACGACTGAAGACGAGGGAGAACGGTGATGTCGGCACCACCTAGTGACACGGGACCCGCCCGGACGGACGGCACCGGGCGCCCGGCCGTCACCCGCCAAGGCCCGGAATACCGTTCCGCTCGTCACACCGAGGCCCACCACCACTTCCGCGCCGCCCGCGACCTGTTGCTCAGCCACCGCACCGATCCCGACACCGCCGTCGCCCGCTTCCGCTGGCCACGACCCGCCTACTTCAACTGGGCGTTGGAGTGGTTCGACGTCGTCGCGGAGGGAAACGACGCGCCCGCGCTGGAGCTCGTCGGGCGGGACGGCAGCGTGCGCGGGGTGTCGTACGCCGAGCTGTCGCGGCGCTCGGACGCGGTGGCCGTGTGGCTGGCCCGGCTGGGAGTGGCCCGCGGTGACCGGCTGATGGTGGTGCTCGGTACGCAGGTGGAGCTGTGGGAGGTGCTGCTGGCGGCGCTGAAACTGGGGGCCGTGGTGGTGCCCAGCCACCCGGACCTGACCCCGGACCAGGCCGCCGACCGGGTCGGCCGCGGGCGCCTCGCGCATCTGGTGTGCCGGTCCGCGTCGACCGACGCCTTCGCGTCCGTGGCCGTACCCGGCGTACGGGTCGCGGTGCCCGGCCCCGACGGGCGGGTGCCCCGGGGCTGGACCGACTACGGCGACAGCCACGCGGTCGGTGAACCCTTCGTCCCCGACGGCCCCACCCTCGCCGACGACGTGGCCTTCTGCTACTTCACCTCCGGCACCACCTCCACGCCCAAGCTGGTCGCCCACACCCACCTCAGCTATCCGGCCGGCCATCTCTCCAGCCTCTACTGGAACGGCCTGCTGCCCGGCGACCGGCACGTCAACGTCTCCTCCCCCGGCTGGGCCAAGCACTCCTGGAGCAGCCTGTTCGTGCCGTGGAACGCCGAGGCCACGATCGTCGCGCTGCCCGAGGGCCCGGTGGACCCGGCGGGTCTCCCCCGGCTGCTGGACCGGCTCGCGGCGGACAGCTTCTGCGCCCCGCCGAGCACCTGGCAGGCCCTGCGCCCCCATCTCGGCTCGGCCGCACCCCGGTTGCGGGAGGCGACGAGCGCCGGGGAGCCCCTGCCGACGGACCTCGCCGAGGCCGTACGGGACGCCTGGGGTGTCGTCGTACGCGACGGGTACGGCCAGACCGAGACGACGGCGCTGATCGGCACCCCGCCCGGCAGCACCCCCCGGCCCGGACTGCTGGGCCGCCCGCTGCCCGGCTACCGCATCACCCTGCGCGACCCGGACACCGGCGAGCGTCGCGGGCAAGTGGGCGAGATCTGCGTCGAGTTGGCGCCCGGGATCGGTGAGGGGGGCGCGGACGGCGGGCGGCCGGTCGGTGTGATGGCCGGCTATCCGGACGATCCCGAGCGCACCGAACGGGCCCTGGGGCGCGGCTGGTACGCCACCGGCGACCTCGGCGAACGAGACGCCGACGGCTGGATCCGGGTCCTGGGCCGGCGCGACGACGTGTTCAAGTCCCACGGCCACCGCGTCTCCCCGTACGAGGCGGAGGCCGCGCTGCGCGCCCACCCGGCCGTGGCGGACGTGGCGGTGGTGCCGGTGCCCGACGAGACGGCCGGTCTGCTGCCGCTCGCCGTCGTCGTCCCGGCCCCCGGCCGTACGGCGGACCCGGCGCTCGCCGCCGAACTGCTGGCGCACGCCGAGCGCACCCTCTCCCCCGTCGGCCGCCCCGAGCAGTTGTGCTTCGCCGACCGGCTGCCCCGCACCACCTCCGGCAAGGTCCAGCGGCGTGCGGTGCGCGGGCATTTGGCGGAGTACGGAGCGCCGTACCGAGCCATCATCACTTCTCAGTCAAGGAGTTGACGTCATGTCAGTACAGCGGGCCACGGCCGCCGTTCCCCTGGTCGTCGAGGGGCTCGACCGGCCCGAGGAACTCCTCGGGAAGCTGAAGTTCACACCGCTGACCGCGGACGGGCGGGTCGGGGTCGAGGTCTTCCCGCTCTACACCACCGAGCAGACCGGCCCCACGGGCCCCGCGGCCTCGCTGGTGCGCTACCACCCGGGCGCGGCCGCCGCCCCGCACCGGCACACCAGTTACGAGATCATCCTGGTCCTCGACGGCGAGCTGATCACCGAGGACGGACGGCACCCCAAGAACTCCCTGCTGGTCATGGCCCCCGGCAGCGTGCACGCGCCGCGCACCGAGCAGGGCGCGCTGATGCTGGTGGTGTGGGAGGCGCCGGTGGAGCCGGCGGAACCCGTGAAGTGACCGGGAGCGCGCACGCGGAGGGCCGCCGCACCGCAACGGTGTCGGCGGCCCTCCGCGTGGTTCAGGCGTCCCGGACCTCCTCGGACGCGATGCCGTAGACGGCGTAGTGCCGGCCGAACGAGCGGTCCTGGTACGGCCGCAGCGCCGACGGGTTGTCCTTGTGGTCCGGGCCGAACTGCCAGGTGCGGTACGCCTCCAGGCTCTCCCACTCGCCGTGCAGCACGAACTCGTCGGGCCGGTCCACGTCCCGCAGCAGTTCGCTGCGCAGCAGTCCGGGGATGGCGCCGGGACGCACCCAGCTGATCTCCCGGTACGCCTCCTCCAGCGGCCCGGTCCCCTCCTCGGGGGCCCGCAGATAGATGACCACACGGATGCGCTCGGTACTTGTCGCCTCGGTACTTGTCGCCTCGGTACTTGTCGCCTCGGCACTCTTCGCCTCGGTACTCATCGGCTCAGCCCCTGTCCTCAGTCGTAGTACTCGGGTGCGATCCGCAGCGTCCGCCACTGCTCGGCGTCATGGCCGTGCACGATCAGCGCGTTCTCGGCGCGGGCCAACTGCACCAACCGGCGGGTGGAGGCGCGCAGTTCCTTCTCGTCCAGGTCGAAGGGGAGGACGGGGCGCTTGTCGGCGTCCAGCGCCGCGCTGACCGGGATCGCGTCCACGGCCAGCAGCACGGGCCCGGTGTGCGCCAGGCGGACCAGGACGGACTGGTGGCCCGGCACATGGCCGCCGGAGGCGATCAGCTCGACGCCGGGCAGGAGTTCGGCGTCGCCCTCGACCGTGCGGTAGCGCAGGCCCGGTACGTCCCACAGCGGACGTGAGGCCTCCAGCCGCGGCACGGTGCCCGAGCGGGCCAGGTCGAGGTGCTCGCGCTGGATCACGAACTCGGCGCCGGGAAAAGCGGAATGACCGCCGACGTGGTCGGGGTCGAGATGGGAGCAGACGACGGTGTCGACCTGCTCGGGTCGTACGCCGAGGCGGGACAGCGTCGCCACCACGTCCTCGCCCTCGGCCACCTGGACGGGCCCGCCGCCCGGCGCCGCCCCGGTGTCGACCAGCACCGTACGCCCGTCGTCGGTGCGGATCAGATAGCCGGGCACCGGCGCCTGCAGCCCCGGGATGGTGCCCAGCCTCAGCAAGTACAGCCTCATGTCTGCGCGTTCCCTTCCGGCGCGGCGGGTTGCCGCTGCCGCCCGGCATGGTGGGCGCGCGCGCTCGAGCGGCGCTCAAGCGGAGGCGATCACACTCGGCGCAAGCGCGCCGTCGGACAGAGGAGAGCCCCGTGACGCACGCAGCAGACGAGACGTACCTGGCAGGGGAGGGAGAGCCGGACCCGCAGCGGTGGCGCGCCGCCGCAGTGATCCTCGTGGCCATCGCCCTCGACCTGATCGACACCACGATCGTGAACGTGGCACTGCCCGTGCTGCAGACCGACCTGGGCGCCGGAAAGGCGGCGCTCCAGTGGGTGGCCGCCGCGTACACGCTCACCTTCGCCCTCAGCCTGATCACCGTCGGCCGTGTCGGCGACATGCTCGGCCGCAAGAGGATGATCTCCATCGGCATCGTCGTGTTCGTGGCCGCCTCGCTGCTGTGCGGCGCGGCGCAGAGCACGGAGATGCTCATCGCCTCCCGGGTGCTGCAGGGCCTGGGCGGCGCCATCGTGATGACCCAGGGACTGTCCGTCTTCCAGGTCAGCTTCCCGCCCAAGGAGCGCGCCGCCGTCTTCGGCATGTTCGGTGCCCTGTCCGGTGTCGCCGCGATGCTCGGCCCGGTGCTGGGCGGTGTGCTCGTCAACGCCGACCTGTTCGGCTGGTCGTGGCGCCCGATCTTCCTGGTGAACGTGCCGGTCGGTCTGTTCGCCCTGATCGGGGTGAACCTGTATGTGCGCGAGTCGCGTTCGCCCAACGTCAAGCACCTGGACCTGGTGGGTGTCGCCCTGGTGACGCTGGCCCTGCTGTCGCTGCTGTACCCGCTGGTGCAGGGCGAGCAGGACGGCTGGCCCGCCTGGTCGTTCGTCGCCATGGGCTGCTCGGTGCCGCTGTTCGTGATCTTCGGTCTGTACGAGCGGCGCAAGGCGGCCCGGGACGGCTCCGCGCTGGTGGAGCCGAGCCTGTTCAAGGAGCGGTCGTTCGTGGCCGGTCTGCTGGTGATGCTGAGCTTCTTCGCCATCATCTCGGGCCTGTTCTTCCCGTTCACCCTGTATCTGCAGGTGGGTCTCGGGTTCTCGCCGCTGGCGGCGGGTCTCGCCACCGTGCCCTTCTCCTTCGGCGCGATGATCACCTCGTCGTTCTCGGCGGTCCTGGCGATCAAGATGGGCCGCAAGGTGCTCAGCATCGGCATGGTGATCATGGGTGTCGGCATGGTCGCCCTGATCTGGACGATCAACCACTTCGGTTCCGCCACCGGTGGCTGGGACCTGGCGCCGGCGCTCGCCGTGCTCGGTCTCGGCCTCGGCTTCGTCATCTCGCCGGTGGTCGACATCGTGCTGGGCGGGGTCCCGGTGGAGCACGCCGGCTCCGGCTCCGGGGTGCTGAGCACCGCCGACCAGCTGGGTGCCGCCGCGGGTGTCGCCGTCATCGGCGTGCTGTTCTTCAACCTGCTGGCGGGACAGGCGGTGCCCGGCGCGAACACGGCGCTTCCCGAACTGCGCAAGGAGCTCACCGCGGCCGGGGTCGCCGCGCCGGCCCAGGACACCATCGCGGCCAACTTCCGCGCCTGCGCGAAGGAGAGCGGCAAGAACGAGGACGCGGGTGCCCCGCCCGCCGTCTGCCGGCGGATCGTCCCGGCCGGGGCGGTGCCCGCCGGCCAGGAGCAGCGCGTCGTCAAGGCGCTCGCCAAGGCCTCGGACAAGGCCCGCAAGGAGGGCTACGCCAAGGCCACGGGCCATGTGCTGTGGTACGAGGTCGGCGTCATCGGCCTCGGCTTCCTGCTCACCTTCATGCTGCCCAAGTACGCCCGCAAGCCCGAGTGGGAGCAGGGCGAGGAGGGTGACGCGGGCGGTGAGGAGACGCCGGAGAGCGGCGGCTCCGGCCCGGCGCCCCGGGCGCACACCGCCGAACGCGCCTGACCCGGCCTCGGGGAGACGGACGCCCGCAGGACCGGACCGGGCGTCCGGGGCCGCCGTACGCGCACACCCGCGTACGGCGGCCTCGCCGTGCGCGGGGCTGTAGAGCCCTTCGAGCCGCTCTGCAGAACCCGGCGCCACGCTGGCCGCGCAACCGCGGTCCGGCTGTCGTCCCCCTGGAGGGTTCGTGTCCCGTCGTCTGTTCACCTCGGAGTCCGTGACCGAGGGTCACCCCGACAAGATCGCTGACCAGATCAGCGACACCGTTCTCGACGCGCTGCTGCGTGAGGACCCGGCCTCCCGGGTCGCCGTCGAGACGCTGATCACCACCGGTCTGGTGCACGTGGCCGGCGAGGTCACCACCCGGGCCTACGCGCCCATCGCCCAGCTGGTCCGCGACCGGATCACCGAGATCGGCTACGACTCCTCGGCCAAGGGCTTCGACGGCGCCTCCTGCGGGGTGTCGGTGTCGATCGGCGCGCAGTCGCCGGACATCGCCCAGGGCGTGGACACCGGCGGCGCGGGCGACCAGGGGCTCATGTTCGGTTACGCGACCGACGAGACGCCCACCCTGATGCCGCTGCCGATCTCCCTGGCACACCGCCTGTCCAGGCGCCTGTCCGAGGTCCGCAAGGACGGCACGGTCCCCTATCTGCGCCCCGACGGCAAGACGCAGGTCACCATCGAGTACGACGGCGACAAGGCGGTCCGCCTCGACACGGTCGTCGTCTCCTCGCAGCACGCGAGCGACATCGACCTCGGCTCGCTGCTCACCCCGGACGTCCGGGAGCACGTGGTCGATCACGTCCTCGGCCAACTGGCCGACGAGGGCCTGAAGTTGGACACGGAGAACTACCGTCTCCTGGTCAACCCGACCGGCCGCTTCGAGATCGGCGGCCCGATGGGGGACGCGGGTCTGACCGGCCGGAAGATCATCATCGACACGTACGGCGGCATGGCCCGGCACGGCGGCGGCGCCTTCTCCGGCAAGGACCCGTCCAAGGTGGACCGTTCGGCGGCGTACGCGATGCGCTGGGTGGCCAAGAACGTCGTCGCCGCGGGTCTCGCCTCGCGCTGCGAGGTGCAGGTCGCGTACGCGATCGGCAAGGCCGAGCCGGTGGGTCTGTTCGTGGAGAC
>NZ_JBSFDB010000062.1:0-43026 GCF_053593695.1 Streptomyces sp. NPDC002144 | reverse complement strand
ACCGCTTCACGGTGTGGTGGTCGACCCCGGACAGCTCGGCCGCCGCACGGTAACTGCCCGTGAGGTCGTACGCTTCCAGAATCTCCATGATCTCCTCTTTGGTCTTCACCCGGCCAAGAGAACAGGCCGGGTGATCAAGACACCGGAAGGATCACGCGTCCGTCAGTGGGGAGATCCCGTGTCCGCGAGCGGGGAGCCGATCAGACCGCCTGCGGGGAGCTTCGCATTTCCGCCGTCAGCAGTCACTTTCGCTGGCTGGCTGCGCGAACACCCCGGCGCGGAGATCATCTGCCGGGACCGGGCGAGTTCCTACTCCAGCGCCGTCCGCGCCCAGAACCGGATCTGGCTGGAGATCGTGCAGATTGCTCTCGACCTGCTGGCCTGGATGCCGATGCTCGCCCTGACCGGCAAGGCGCGCCTCTGGGAGCCCCGCCGCCTGCGGCTCCGCCTGTTCACCACGGCGGACAACTCGTGACCACCCGCCGTCGACAGGTCCTCCGCCTGGCCCGGCACTGGCCCTGGACCAGCCACATCACCACAGCTCTCGGCCGGCTGGCACTCCTGCCGAACCCCGGCTGACCAACGGAATCCCCGTCCCTCCGACAACAGCTCAACACCCGGAGCAGTGGAACCCGGCGCCACCCCGAGACCACACTCGGGTCTTCGGCCTGCCCACCGTCAGCTCACGGCACGAAAACGGTCCACCGACTCCGTCGGCGGACCGTCACGAAACTTCGAGGCTAACGACGCCGCAGACTTCGCGTGATGCTACGGACCGTTGCTCCCCCTTACAGGGCTTTCGACACTGGGCTTCGACACCGGGCGTTTCCCCCCGACGCCGCCAGTCTGCTACCGGGCCCCTTGGCAGCTACCCGGACCGGACTTTCACCGGCAGGCGACAACGAACTTACGACTCAAGATCTACTACGTCACGAAGAGCTCAGAGTCTGCTGGGCACGGGAGAGCGCGAGGCTAAGGAGGGCCGCATACCCGCGAGCATAACCTTCGCTGGTGGGGTGGAAGGACTCCGTAGGTTGCGTGAAGTGCACAGAGTTGATCCAGGGAAGGGGCCCACAGGCTTCATGACCCGAGAATTTCTGGCGTACATCGATGAATTCGAACTGCGCCTTCGCGGCAGCATCCTTGATGGCCTCGTCCACAGCGTCTGCGGTTGCGTTCATCTTGGCAGGCCTGGGGCTCGTGCTGCTAAAGAGAGTGCAGGTTCCAGCAGGTGCCACCAGGCGTGGGTAACCGAGTACAAATGTCTTCGCGTGCGGGGCGCGTTCGTGGATCTTAGTGAAGAGAGCGTCCAAGTCAGCCTTGAGCCGATTCTTGGCATAGAAGGTTGAGAGCTGCGTGGAAACGCTGCACAATTCATCACTGGTCAGGCAGTTCCTCACAGTCGAGGCGAAGCCGACATCGTTACCGCCGACAGTGACCGTGACCCGATCCGTGTTCCCGCTGAGAGCGGACAGTTGCTTGGCCTCCACGTCAGCCACCTTCGCCCCACTGCAGCTCATATCCTTGAATGAGTAATCGGAGTGAGACTTTGCCCAGAGCGTTGGGTACCCCAGCGGACTACGCTGGCAGTCTCCGCTGGAAGGGTCATACATGGAGGTCCCAACGCCGGAAGCATATGAGTCGCCCAGTGCCACGTACTCATTGGTGTCTGCTGCGGAAGCAGGAACACCCGCCAGCACGGCGGCCGTGGCTGTGGCCGCGACTGCCAGTGCCGACGCACCAGCCCACCTCGATGTGATCTTCACCTGATCAGAACTCCTCAAACCTTGGGCGCGGCAAGAGAACCGAGACACGAACTGTTACGACAGGAATAAACCATCGCTCCGGAAGGATCCGCGGTTCACGCCCTTGTAGGCGCTTCAGCCCGTTTCGAGACAGCACTCCGCCTGCAGTACGGGTTGTTTCACTGACACCCTGAACAACGATCTATCGAACCCGACGGTTCATCAGTCTTGGCGGGGGGCGGGCTTCGGCTGCCGGGCGGTGGTCGCCGACTGCGCCTACTGAAGTCAGCGACGACTGGTACGTCGCACTGCGTCAGGCCGGCCTGGCCTACGTGGTCGCGCTCAAGCCGCACCGCGGCACCTGGGCCCGGGCCGACCAGCCGCACAACCCCATCGAAGCTGCCCATGCCCTGGCCTGGCGCGATGCCCGGCGTCCAGGCGACTGGAGGCCCGTGGAGCGTCACTTCCGTGACGGGCACACCGAGACCTGGTGGGCCGCCGACGCCCGCCTGGGCGGCTACGGACCCGACTGACCCTGCCGGCTGGTCGTGGCCACCACCGACCCAGCCGGCCCGCCGGAGGTGTAGTGCCTGGTGGGAAGTATTCGCTGAGGCGGATGATGTTGGCACCTGCAGCGGTGAGCACGTGCTGGACATGCGTTTTCGCCAGGCCGCGGTAGCGGCAGTGCCGCAGGCCGTGCGCGTGACCGTATCGGAGACGGTGGCCTCGCAGCCCGCGCGGATGGCATAGCGTCGCTGCCAGTTGCTCGTCTTCTGGTCTTTCCTCACCTGCGTCTGGATCTTCTGCTGGGGCTCGGGCAGCAGCAAGATGTGGCGTCCCTTGCCGTCGATGTTGCCGGTGCACTTCAGCCGGTCATCGCATTCGCGGCATGCCTTCGGGGAAAGAGGACGGACAGCCAGGGGTGTCCGTCGCCCAAGGCGGGTTTCCACGGGGGGGCTGGTGATCCCGTGCGGGCAGGTCAGCGTGCGGGCCTCCCAGTCGATGTCGAAGTCCTCTTTCGTGAAACCCGGCCGCTGGGCGGCCTGCGGGTCGGCGCGGACCGGACCGAGCAGAAGCCGGTCATAGCGAACCGGTCGGACCATAGCGGTCCGCCCAGTCCGAGGTGACGAGCGCGGCCAGCCACCGCTCGCCCTTCAGGTCGAGCTCTTTCAGAGCACAGCGCAGGGTCTCAGCGACCAGCTCACGCCGGTCAGGCGCCGAACTGCGGCCAGGACGTGAGTGGAATCGGTCCGGATCCGTCCCCGCCGCCCGACCAGTCCCGCTTCAACGAGCCGGTCCACGACCAGGGCCAACAGCCGGTCTGCTCGGTCGCCTTCGGCCACCCGGTCACGGGATTCGCTCAGCACCGTGAAGTCGAACCCCGGATCATGCAGTTCGAGGCCGAGACAGTACTTCCAGTCCAGACGACAGCGCACCGCCTCCGCCACCTGCCGGTCGGTGAGATTCTCCCGCGTACTGCAGCACCGACACCAGCGCCAACTGGGCGGGCGAAAGCCCGCGCCGTCCGTCAGCCGGATATCACTCGGCGAAGTCGCCATCCCTGAACAGACCGTCCAGCCGATCGCGCTCCCACATGGCGACGGTGCCCCGCGGATTACTCGCCCGCGCCATCCGCACCGTCAACGGCGGAATCACCCGCCCCGACCTCGAACCCATCGTCACCGCGGCCACCCCTCCGACCGCCGAAACCGCGATCTGCCTGTCAGTCGATCCCGCGCGAAACCACCAAACCGCACGCGCCCGACGACGTGCTCTCGCAGGCGGTGTCTCCCGCGGCCAGTACGCCGCGAGTGCCGGGAACACCGTCGATACCGAGGATCGAACTGCCCGCTCGGGTCGTGATGTCCTCGGGCAGCTGCTCGTCAGTCCAGGAGGCGCCGTCCCATCGAGAGAGCACCGCGTGGCTGCTGCCCACGGGCCAGCCCGCGATCCACACCTTTCCTGAGCCGTCCACGCCCGCGGCGTTCACCTCGTCGACGTCGGGCAACGGGGTCGGCTGCCAGGTGCGGCCGTCCCATCGTGTGGCGAGCAGTCCGCGTGGCACCCCGGGGTCGTTGGTCTTGCCGAACACCTGGACCGTTCCGCGTTTCGTCGTCACGATGTGGTTGGCCACCCAGCCGACGTCGTACTTCGTGGGCACGGGGATGGTGTCCACCGTCCAACGCCTGCCGTCGAAGTGGTAGAGCAGGGGCGTCGCGGTGCCGTCGGCGTCGGCCTGGGCGGTGACCCACACGTCGTCGGGGCCGGTGCCCGTGATGCTCCAGGGCTGTACCGGGGCGCCGTTCGGTGCCGGAGGAAGGGCCGTCCGCTGCCACGTGCGGCCGTCCCAGTGCTCGAGCTGCGCGGCGTTCGCGTTCGTCACCGGGTTCCAGTCCGCGGTGGTCAGCCACACGGAGTCCCGGCCGAACGAGGTGAGGTCGCCGACGAATTGGAGCCAGCCCTCGGCGGGTGCCGGACGCGGTACCCGATTCCACCGGGTGCCGTCCCAGTGCTGGAGCACGATCGGGCTGGCGGTCGCGGGAGGCGCGGCGGCGCCACCGCGGAACCGGTTCGCCGGGGAGCCGGGCAACCGGGCCGCGAGGCGGTCCGGCATCCGGGCCGCGGACGCGGAGTCGATCTGCACGTCGGTGTACGTCCCGGCGGCCCAGGCGTCGTCGGGGCCCGAGGCGGTCACCGCGTCGAACTGCGTGGGTCTGCCTTCGGTCGCCGCGGGCCGGACATCGCTCCACCGCCTGCCGTCCCAGTGCTTGACCAGCGGGCTGGTGGAAAGGGAGTCGTCCGCCTTCCTGCCGACCGCCCAGGCATCGGTACCGCTCCTCGCGTCGATGTCGAAGAAGTCACCCGACTGCGCCTGGGAGAGCGGTAGCGCGACCTTCCAGGGCGTCTGCGCAGCGGCCTTCGTCGAGGGCAGCGCCTGGGCGGCCCACGGTGTGGTGAGGGCGAGGGCACAGGCCGCGACTGCGGTAGCCACGCGGGCGCCGCGTGAGGTGGACCGTCGTATGGGGGTTGTCATCGGGATTCCTCCGTGGATACCCCCGCCGTCAGGCGAGGGAGGAAACGGACTCGTGCGGAGCAGGGCAGGGAAAGCCGATGCGCCGCCAGGGCGGATCTGCGTTCACCGCCAACCACCCGCAGGTAAGCGGTAGTTTGTGCGGCGTCCGGTCGGCGATAACCAAGCTGGCCGGGCCTACCGCCGGGCTGGCGGGATGTCAGGTCTGTGGAGCTGGCGTAAGACTGCTGGGCGTACCCACGTCCCTTGCCGTTGGTTCGGGGCAGCTGCTGTCTGGGAAGCAGAAAGCTCAACCCGCGAGGGAAGAATCTCCCGGCTTCAGCTGGGGGAGAAGTCAACAAGTCGTGCCTTTCGCAGGTGTGTATCCGTGACAGACTCGCCGGTCTCCCACGCGTCCCTGGCCGCCGAGGCGGCCAGGGGAGGTGGACCTTCGGCGAGGGACGGGTGGTCCGGCGGATCGGGCCCGCCGTGAGGGAAGGTCAGTGTTGGGCGTTCTCCGGCACGGTGATCTGCCGCTGCGCCCATTCCATCCGGGTGGTCGCCGAGTAGGTCACGACCGTGCCGGCGTCCAGCCCCGCCTGCCGCGCGGTGGCCGACGGTTCGGCCATGACGGTGAGTTCGGCGAGCAGAGCGCCGGTGGTCCGGTTCACGACCAGCCGCTGCTCCACACTCCCCAGCGGGGTCTGCGCGTCGTCGGGGAGCGTGATGGCGATGCCGTTGCGTCCCAGCGGGTCGGTGGCGGAGTTCTGGACGCGGATGCCCGGCAGGTCGGCGAGCAGGCGGTAGGCGGCGGCCCGGGTGCCGGGCTTCACCGGCATGGTGATGAGATTGCCCGCCTGGCGCAGCATCCAGGCCGTACGGGCGCCGCTGGTCTCCGCGTCGCCGTCCCGCTCGTACAGCCGCTCCAAGTGTCGGCGCAACCGTGCGCTGTCGGTGGGCAGGTTCCGCAGATCCTGGTAGGAGACGTTGTCCGGCCCCACGGCGTAGATCTTGTTCTCGCTGTCCGTGCGCATGACCATGGGCCGCCCGGGTCCGATCCTGAGCGCGACCTTCATCCGGCCGTTAGTGTCTGCCGGGCTCTCCACTTGTCGCGGTGAACCGGCTGCCCGCCAGCGTTCCTCGTCCGCTGCGGTGCGGGGCCGGGTCTCGGCGTCCAGGCCGCTGACCATCAGGCTCCGGGTTCCCGGGCGCACACCCACAGACCACTCCGAGGTCGCGGTGCTCCGCACGGCGAAGCGCCGCCCCGGCTCGCCAACGACGTCCACGTTCTGCGACCGCGTTGTCACCCGCCAGTACGTTCCTTCGGCAGCCGAAGCCTCCGCCGCCCGCGCCACCCCCAGCAGTACCATGCGGCCGGCCGGCGCCGTCGCGGTGGCGGACGGCGGGTGTGTGCCCGCCTGCGCACTCGTGGTTCCGCACGAGTCCTGCTGGACGAGAGTACCCACCACGACCGCGGATGCCGCGGCGGCTCCAAGTGGCAGGAGCCGGGGACGCAGGCGCGTCAGGGGGAGTCCGGCGGACCTCTCCTGCGCTGCGGCCATGATGCGCGACAGATCCGCGTGCTGCCGCGGGGAGCCCGCCAGCAGGGACGGGTCCAGCTCGGCGGGCCGGGCGTCCGCCAGCGTCCTCATGACGTCGTGACGCTGCGCGGACCGTGGGTGGGTCTTCCTCACGTGAGTGCTCCTTCGCGGTCAGTGCGGCTGTCAGTGCGGCGCGCTGCCGGTGCGGGTGGTACGGACACGGCCTCCACGGCCCGTTCCAGGCGGCGACGGGCCCGGTGCAGCCTGACGGTCAAGGTCGCGGCGGGGCAGCCCAGAACACGTGCGGCCTGTTTGGGAGCAAGTCCGTGCCAGGCGATCAGGGTCAGCAGTTCCCGGTCGGCGGGGGAAAGGCTCGCCAGGGCCTGGAGCGCTGCCTCGCGATCGCTCACGCCCATGGCCACGTCCTGCGCCTCGGCCAGGGCGCCGCTGTTGATGCGCTGTGCCTCCTGTGCGGCGAGGGCGTATTGGCGGCTGTCCCGGCGACGTAACTCCCGCACCAGGTTGCGGGCCACTCCCAGGAGCCAGGGCAGCGCGGGCTGCGGAACGTGCCGTATCCGCCGCCAGGCAACGGTGAAGGTCTCGCTGGTGATGTCCTCACCCACCTGTCGTCCCACCTGGCTCGTGGCGTAGGCGAGTACGCGCGGATAGCACTCCTCGTAGACGTCCCGGAAGCGTTCGGCTTGGGTCACGCGCCGTCTCCTCGTATCGGCTCTGTCACCGAGAAATGTGCGTACCAGTCGAGTTATTACAGGCCAAGCAGAAATCCGTAACGACGGCCTCCACGACGGCTCGGCTCAGCAGGGCGTTCGAGCCGGTCGCATGGTGGTGGGCATGTGCGGCCGGTTCGGGTGCTGGCCTGGGCGAACGGCCGTAGCGCGGCGCCGTCGGGCTTGACTGCGTTCCTCGTGCTTCCCCGCTGCGCCCCACCGAGCGCGCCGACGATCCTGCCTGCGCGACCGGTGGCGCGCTCAGCTGGGCACTCGATCACTTCAAGATCGCTGAAGCCGTGTGCCGTATCGAAGCCTGCACCGACGAGGACTACGGCCTGGTCACCCGGCCCCGACCCGGCCCTCCCGGCAATCCTGTACCGCAACTTCGCGACCCGTCACGAACTCCTGGAGGCGCTGCTTGTCGATGAGGTCTGTGCCGCGGCCGCGACAGTCGAGGGTGACAGCCCGGGGGACCGGCTCACGACCTGGCTGCGCCGGTTCTTTCCAGTACGTCACCACCAAGCGGCCGGTCGTCCTCGGGCTGCATGAACACACGGACACAACCGATCCCGTCTTCCAAACCCGGGGCCGGATGCTCGCGGCCGGCCAGCCGCTGCTCTCCGTCGCCCAGGACGCATACCAGATCGCCGGCGACCTCGACCTCGACCAGATCCTCGACCTCGTGGTGGCCATCGCGAAGATCCCCGGTACCCCGGAATACCGACAGCCGATCCTTGACGCGGCACTCGGCGGACTGCACAGGCGCGACACCCTGATGCCCGCTCCGCGCGGCGCACGGTGCCGAATTCGCTCCTTGCGCAGGTTCGCCGCGTCGCTGGGGGTCGCTCTTGCGTCCTCGGATCCCTTTGAGGTGGGCGGGGTTGACCAGCATGAGGTTCAGATGGGGCTGCAGGACGTAGTAGACACCCCGCCAGTAGTCGGCCGTGGCCTCCATGACCACCACCTCAACCTCATGTTTCCGTCAGCCAGGTCAACAGCCGGCGGACTTCCGACTGCGTGGTCCCGAACCGCTCCGTCTCCAAACTTCAGGTCTCGACCGCTTCGTGCTGGGGGTGCGCACGCAGGCCAGCAGGAATCGCTTGCCCAGGTCCACTCCCGCGGACCGCAGATCAATGGCCTCGTCCCTCACGTCCTGCCGATGCATCGCCGCTCCCGACGGCCGCACCCACCCCGCTCGGTGGCTGGCCCGGAGGAGTCAAGGGAAGACTCGGAGTCTGACACGCATGCTCCCGGACGGCCGATGCCGCCATGGCGACAAACCGTGCTCCCCTCGGTTGACCCCCGCACCATCCTGGCAAACGAGCTCACCGGCATCGCAGAGCCATCGGCGTGGCACGGGGATTTTCAGAACAGATCGAGGCTAGGACATAAGTGGCAACCCGGCCACACAGCTTTAACGTCACTTTCAGCAGAGAATCACCACGAGGCCGGAAAGCTTGATCGAGCGAGCACGAGGCCGAGATCAATGCCTCGAACAGCAACGTTGAAGAGGCTTGATGTTACGAATGTAACGGAATGGCGAGCCGCACGTAACGGGGAGCCTTCGAGTCACCTGTTGGCCGTATCGTGCATGGGGTGAACATGGCAGACTTAGCCTCTGGGCAACCTCACTCGTTACGCTTTGCGGTGCTGGGCCCAGTTCGGGCATGGCAGGGTGATCAGGAACTAGGCCTTGGTTCACCGCAGCAGAGGGCCGTGCTGGCGGCGCTGCTATCACGGCGTAGCCGTCCTGTTTCGGTGAACGACCTCATTGACGCCGTGTGGGGTGAGAATCCACCTTCGGCTGCGGTGTCCGTACTGCGTACTTATGTGTCACGGCTGCGTAAGGTGCTGGAACCCCGGCGTGCTGCGGGAGATTCCCCTCGCGTGGTTATCTCGGTCGCCGATGGCTATCTAATCCAAGTTCCTGAAGGCGCACTGGATCTCGATGTGTTCGAAGGGCGATTAGCTCAGGCTAAAAGCCTACATACTGCAGGTGAACTGCGTGCCGCTGCGGATCTATTGCGCACAGCACTCGACGAGTGGCAAGGAACACCGTTAGCTGGGCTTCCCGGCCCACTGGCGGAGGCGGAGCGCTCCCGACTCCAGGAGGAGCGGTTGAACGCGCTAGCGAACTGTCTGGAAATCGATGTCCAGCTTGAGCGTCATGGCGAAGCCATCGTCGAGTTAACAGCACTGACCAGTCAATACCCGTTGCGTGAGCAACTCTGTCGGTTACTGATGCTAGCGCTTTACCGGTCCGGACGTCAGGCTGAGGCGCTTGCGGCTTATCGCCGTATGCGTCATACCTTGGTTAATGAGTTGGGCATCGAGCCTGGTGTGCCACTAAGGGAGTTGCATGATCGAATACTCGCAGCCGACAGGACACTAGATCCTCCCTCAACTGCACAGGAGGTCGCCCCGCCGGACACTGAGGCCGGTCTGCCCGCGCTCCGTGAAGCGCGACCACCCGGCGTTGACACGATAACGCGGCCTCAACAGTTGCCAGCCGATCTAGCGAGCTTTACAGGTCGCCAGGCAGAACTGCAAAAGATTCAGGCTTTGCTGCCAAGAGGCGGAGAACTGCCAGGTACGGTGGTAATCAGCGTGATCGGCGGTATGGGTGCTATTGGTAAAACTGCTTTTGCGGTGCACTGGGCTCATCAAATCGCCCATCGGTTTCCAGACGGACAACTCTTCATCAATTTGCGCGGATTTGATCCATCTGCGCCGAGTGTCTCACCAAGTGAGGCCATTCGTGATTTTCTCGACGCCTTGAACGTTGCACCGCAGCGGATACCCGTAGGTCTTGACGCTCAAGTGGCCATGTATCGTAGCTTGCTTGCACAAAGGAAAATGCTGATCCTTCTCGACAATGCTCGAGACTCCGATCAAGTCCAGCCTCTGCTGCCTGGCTCCCCGGGTTCCCTTGTCATCGTCACCAGCCGCAATGAGCTCACAGGGCTAGTCGCCAATGCCGGCGCGCATCCCCTGACGCTGAATCCGATGACGTATGCCGAAGCTCATAGCTTCCTCTCGCGACGCCTCGGCGCCGAACGGGTGGAGGCGGAACCTGAAGCAGCAGCAGAGCTCGTCGACCACAGTGCTCGGTTGCCACTGGCGCTAGCTATCATCGCTGCCCGTGCCGCCACCAACCCGACGTTCCCGCTCAGCGCAATCGCTGCGGAACTACGGGATAGCCAGGGAAGCCTTGACGCCTTCGCTGCCGGTGATATTGATACAGACGTGCGTGCTGTTTTCTCCACGTCCTATAAAGCCTTGTCCGGACCAGCAGCACGCATGTTCGACCTGCTGGGCTTGCACTCAGGACCCGATATTTCTATACCTGCGGCTGCTAGCCTTGCTGACCACTCTCTTCGTGAAGCTCGCAATCTCCTCCACGAGCTCAAGCGTGCGCACTTGCTCATCGAACATCATCCTGGTCGGTACACGCTACACGACCTGCTACGCGTTTACGCCACTGAACGTGTTCAAGCTCAGACAACACCACACGAGCGGAACCGGGCCGTCGAGCGGCTCCTCACCTGGTATCTATACACCGCAGATGCTGCGTATGCGCAGATTACTCCGCATCGTCACCGGATCCCCTTGAGCTCAAGGCCTCCTTCGTGTAACCCCCTTGCTTTTACCACGCACGAGCAAGCCTTGCATTGGTGTACTACGGAGCGGGCTAACCTCGTCCAGGCTGTCCATAGGGCAGTTGAATTCGGGCACAATAATATTGCATGGCAACTTCCTGCAGTCTTATGGGGTTTTTTCTACCTCCGCAGCCATATGAGTGATTGGGTCGACACCACGCAGACGGGTCTCCATGCTGCCCGATCAGCATGCGACCGCAAGGGTGAAGCGCAGGCTCTCATGGATCTGGCTGCCGCTCTGCGCCTTTCAGGGCGTCTCGACCAGGCTATCGATTGCCTTTTTAAAGCAATGGCAATTCATAGGGAACTGGGCAACAGGTTCGGCAGACTGATGACAGTTTCGAATCTAGGCGACGCCTATCTTCAGTCTGGGCAATTCGCCAAAGCCATTGAATATAACCGTCGAGGATTGACTATTGCTCGAATTCTCAAGAGTGCATGGTCGGAAGGTATCACTCTGAGCAACCTGGGTGATCTCTATCAACGGATTGGAAGGTTCGACGAAGCCGTCACATTCCTGGAGCAGGCGCTAACCGTGCTGTGCGCCAACGGAAACCGTTGGGTTGAAGGAGTCACACGCGATATCCTCGGTACCGTCCACCACAGGCTCCACCGCTACGACACTGCGATAGAAACCTATCAGCGAGCTCTGGAAGCGCACCGAGATGTCGGCAACCGTTGGGGAGAGGGGCATACCCTCGGACATGTCGGTGACACATACTTGGCATCAGGACAGGCGCGTGCAGCGAGGGCTAGTTGGCAGTCGGCACTGGAAATCTTCGAATCGTTTGATCATCCGGATGCTGAAGAGATGACAAAAAAGCTAAGAGGTCTGGACGAGTAGCCTGTTAACCCCTATTCCGGCCCGTATCGTGCCAAGGAAGACTTATCGTATTAAGGGCTCTCCTGCAATGATCAAGAAGCCCGCGCTCGCGGACAGGCGAGTCGTGAGAGGAGACCGTGCGGTGTGTGGCAGCGTCTGCACGAGTCGCTGCTGGCCGAGCTGCACGCCGTCGGCGCCCTGGACTGGTTTCGGGCGGTGATCGACGGCTCCCACGTGCGAGCCATGAAGGACGGTCCCAAACCGGACTGAGCCCGGTCGACCGTGCCCGAACAGACTCCGAGCGCCATCTGATCACCGAAGTGCACGGCATCCCGCTGGCCGCCTCCCTGACCGGCGGCAACCGCAACGACGTCACCCCGCTCATCGCACTGATCCAGGCCATTTCGCCGGTACGTGGCCGACGCGGACGGCCTCGCCGGCGGCCCGACCGGGGCTACGACCACGACAAGTACCGCGCACAGGTCCGGGGCTCGCCGCGGCGCAGAGCATGGCTGAGGACTGGGCGTTTACCGGTGGGTCGTCGAGCAGAACCGCGCTCCTGCACTGGTTCCTCCGGCTACGCATCCGCTGGGAGATACCCGACGACATCCACGAAGCCTTCCTCAGCCTCGCCTGCAGCATCATCCGTGGATGAGGCGAGGGCGCCATACGGCGGTGATGCTGCGCAGCACAGTGCTGAACGACCTATGGGCTTTCGGTGGACGGACGGTCCGGCCCCAAGCCGGCTGAGAACCGCCGGACATGAAGGGACACCGCCGGAAGCGCGGTATCCGGTGGCGGGCAGGAGCGGGAGTGGGCGCCGCTGCCATCGTTTCCCGCACCGGGGGTCGTTCCTCAGCTGGCCTGCGGCCAGGTACGGAGAAGGTCTGCGATCTTCTTCGCGGTGCAGGTAGAGTCGCGCAGCAGGTCGCGCAGGGCGATGGCGTCTTCGCGGGTGGGCTTGAGCGGGATGCCGGAGGCCTCCAGATACATGACGCCCGTCGCCGCGGCCACGGCGAGGTTGGATCGCTCCAGCCAGCGGCAGCGGCCGAGAATATGGACCAGAGCGCTGGCGCGGGCATAGGGGCCGTCGTAGACAGGGGTTTCGAGGAGTTCGGCCCGGTGGCAGGCGACCGCCGCCACCGGCACCCCGTAATCATCCGGAGCGGGATCCGCTGCGCCCGCGATCTCCGCGACTTGCAAGATCCACGGGACATCGATGTGCAGGTCCATTACGCGGCGTGTGCTCCGGGAACGTGACGGTCAGCGTTTTCGGCTTCGTCGAAGACGGCCTGGTGCTCGTCGAGGAAACGCTGCGCCGCGTCCAGGCCCCGCTGCCGTAGCCCGCCGACGTCCTCGCGCACGAGCGCCGCAATGTAGTCGCCGACGGCCATACCGCGGTCTTTGGCCCGAGCGGTGGCCAACTCCGCGATTTCGTCGTCGACGCGCCAGCCCTTCTGTGTCTTTGCCATGGTCCGATGGTAACAGGCGGTACCACTCTGGCGCAGGCTTGGTCGTCCCGGCTTCGCGTGGGTTTTCCGGAGCTCGTTCAGGACCCGCGCATCACTCGTTCACTGGGTCTGCGACGGCCTCCAGGAGGGCGCGACGTGCCGCAGTAGGTCCGGGTCCTGTCCGGCCTTGGCGCGGTGGGTGACCACCTGCGCGGCGAGGAGAAGCGCTTCTTCGCTGTTCGGGTGGTGGGCAACGCGTTCGGCGCCGCCGCACACCGGACCGCGCTGTACGGATTCGCCCGGCCGGCCCTCTCCGGCCGCCTCCTGGCTGCGCTGGGGCCTCAGGACCACCAGATCCTCGCTGTTCTCGACCGGTCAGAACCCTCGCCGCGCCGCGCCGCCCACAGCACGGCCGTACTCCTGTCCGACCTGGCCGGGCCACGTCACGGTGTTCGTCCTCGCCATCTCCTCCGCACCCTGGGTGCGGTCCCCGATCACCGAGGGCACGGCCCCATTCGGGAGGACAACGGGGCGGAGTTCTGGACGAAAGCCTTCCACGGTCTGGCGGCACCGACCGCTACTTCCCGTTTCCCCGAGAACCGACGCACTGAGCTTCTTCAGCCGCCCCTCCGACGAGTTAGGAAGCACCGGCTGTTGACGATGTCGGTGAACAGGGCGACTGCCACCGTGCTGGGCAGAACCGCGCCCCTGGACGTCACCCGATCGGTGACCGTTCTGAAGAAGCTCACTGATTCCTATCGCGGTCTGTCACGCCGCGGGAGCCGTGGGCGGGGTGAGTTCGTAGCAACCTGCAGCACAGCGATGTGACTCTGATCGAGGTGCATCCTGACGGTTCGAGCCGGGTCGCACTGCAAGAAGAGCATGACGGGACACCCGCGCCGCCAGTACCCGAGGACGCGGCAGTGCTGGTCCAGGCAGCGGTCCGGGACGAACTTACCGCGCTCGTAGGGTTCGTCCGTCACTTGGATACCAACGCGCTGGAGCGGGCGGCGGGACTTGCTTTCCGGCTGCGCGAGCACTTCGAGCGTAGGTTTGGCCCCGAGCACGCCAATAGGCTGGAGGCTCACGCTCTGGAAGCGTATGTCGCCTGCCGCGGCGGCAACCCTGTTCAAGCTGCGGCCATGTGCATCGAACTTGCCTGGATCCGTCACTGGCAGGGCGATCTGCGAGCCCGTGAGGAAGTGGCACGGACGACCGCTGCGTGGCTGAGGATCGACGAGGTGCACGCGGCCTCGACCACGGGAGCGCTCTGCTTGGCGTCATGCTCGCCCGTATGGTCGGGGCACGCTAACCACGGCGGCCGGGCAGTTGCCGACGCGGCACTGCTGCGTCTCGTCTCTCTACGTATGCGAACCCTCACGGTGGAGCCGGACGTCCGGGCGGCGGGTGCGGCCTGAGAGCCGAAGTCCGGTTCAACGGGATGTGGCGGCGGAGCCACGGTGCCGCCGCCCCGCCGAAGGACGTGCGGCTTCTGGCTGGGCTGCGATCCGAATGAGGCCGGCGGTAGCTGTGGATCATGCGTCAATCGCTTGTCAATGCAACGTGGAACTCGGCTCGCAAGACTCCTGCCTCTGGGGGCCGTTGACCTGGCCCCGTCGCCCGACGTTCGCCGCGAGGGCGCAGAGCAATGGGAGTTGCACCGTGAGCTTGACAGTGATGGGATCCGCCGGCTCAGTCGAGGTCCGGGAACGGGCGATGCGTGTGCTGTTCGACGACCATGGGACGGACCTGTACAACTACGTCCTGCGTTTGCTGGGAGGAGATCATCACCGGGCGGAAGACCTGGTACAGGAGGCGCTGCTGCGCTGCTGGCGTACCCAGAGCATGGACGGCAGCGAGTCTCTGAGGCCGTGGCTGTTCAGGGTGGCCCGCAACCTCGTGATTGACGACTACCGGTTGCGCATGACCCGCCCTCAGAAGGTCGATGGCACCGCCTGGCTGGACGAGTTGCTGGCGAAGCGCGATGACCTCGATGTGCTCCTTTCATCGATGATCCTTAGGGAAGCGTTCAAGTCGCTGTCGATTAAGCACCGTGAGGTGCTGTACGAGACGTACTACACCGGCAGGACGACTCGCGAAGTGGCTCTTGTGCTCGGTATCCCGGCGGGGACTGTCAAATCGCGCCTGTACCACGCCGTACGGGCATTACGGATGGCTCTGGGTATCGTCACGGCCCCTGACCAAGAGGTCGACGGGCAGGCCCCGGCGCTGTGGCACACGCCTGCGGCGTGACAACTGCGATGTCCGGAGCTGTTGTAGGTCGCTCGACGCTTCCGACGGGCGGTTCGGCCGTGATGCAGGCCACCGACGATGGCGGCGGCCTGCATCCGCAAGACACTCCTCGTGCCAGGCCCCGTACTCATGCCGTCGGTCTGAGTTCCTGCGCGGGGCGTTCCCAGGATAGGGCCCGGTCCTGAATCTCCGCGCTGCCCGCGGCCCCGGCGGCGGCTTCTAGCCATGTCCTGTGTTCCAGGGCTGCGGTGAGCGCCTGTCCCCTTTCGCCTGGGATCTGGTTACGCATACGGACCATGGCGGTCCTGGCGGACAGCGCAGGGGCCAGGTCGCACATCTGGAGCCAGAGCGTTTCGGCGCGGGCCGCCGCGGCCTCGGCCTGTTCGGCGCCCCCCTGGTAATGCCAGGGCTCGGCGACGTCACGGAACATCAGCACAGCGACGACCGTTTTCCCGGCAAGGGCGGTGACATGGGCCCGCATCTCGCGGATGCGTAGGGCGTCGGGGTGGGAGACCCCGAGGGTGCCAGCGACCTGTTCGTCGAGCCATGCTGCGAATGCATCGGCTTCACGGACCCGGCCCGACTGAAGAAGGTCGGTGATAAGAGCCATCGACTGTGCAGAAGGGGTCAGCCGCCGATGTGGAAGCCGAGATTCGTCACGTACCAAATGTCTCCGATTTTGCTTGACTCAACCTTGATGTCCAGCTCATCTTCCGTCACCCCGGTCGAGTGGGACAGGACGATCTTGTTGAGCGACTGGCCATTAACAGCGATCTTGTCGCTAGGGATTTCCGCCTTGTCGCCAGGGGCAACAACTTCGGCTACTTTCACCTGCGGGTCGTCGATGGGTGGATCGGGCGTAAACGCTTCTCGGTAGCTCTTGAAAATCTCTTCCATCTCCTTACGCAAGGGGGCCTTGTCGCCGCATATCTCCTCGCTGCCGACCTTTGCGGGTGTGGCCTCCGCGTCGGCCATCAGTAGACACGACTCCTTCATTTCACCCTTGATCACTGCTGCTACCCACGCGGCGACGACGCTCTCAGCCGACGATTGGTCAGCTTCCGTAGCCGGCGCTGAAGTATTTTCGCTGGGCTTCGGTGCCTTGGCCCCCGCCGATACGGTCTCGGAAGACGCATTGTCCGCGGCGGATTCCTTACTGCCCGAGCATGCCGCCAGTGCCACCACTGACGCTAGCACGACCGCCGCGATGGAGCTGGCCCTTCGCATCTTCTGATCCACTGACACCACTAAACAGCCCTTCTCTGAGCATTGAGGTGTCTCGGCGGCGCCAAGAGCATTTCTGCCTCGATTCCGCGTTGACTGATTTCGGCGCGGCTTTCGGACCCTCTGAGGATTGAACTGCCGCCCCTCGTGCGCTTCGGCGGGCCGGTCCTGGTTCGTCCTGGCCTCGCCTATTAGATCGGTCGGCTCCGACTCAGCGAAGCCACCCCTGAAACGGGACAGGCGACTCAACGGTTCACTGAGCTTCTTCGAGTTGGTCCCCGAGCAGGTGACAGGCTGCGAAGCGCAACGAGC
The DNA here is from genome assembly GCF_053593695.1 of Streptomyces sp. NPDC002144. Taxonomy (NCBI): domain Bacteria; kingdom Bacillati; phylum Actinomycetota; class Actinomycetes; order Kitasatosporales; family Streptomycetaceae; genus Streptomyces; species Streptomyces sp. NPDC002144. Next base: position 26,277 of record NZ_JBSFDB010000062.1, on the reverse strand, counting down.
GAGGCCCCCGAGCTGTTGGTCGAGATGTCTGGCGTCTCAACAACGCTGCTCGGGGGCCTCGTTGGTCATCTATCCTGCCGCACTCGACCTGCTACATGCGCTCGTGGAGGGGGTGACCATGCCTGTCGTCACCCGTGAGGGCGACTGGCGCTGCAAGCTCCGCCCGTCTCAACGCGCGATGGTGGCACTGGTCTAACTGCGCGAACACACCACCCTGGCGAAGACCGCTGCCGGATTCGGTATCAACGAGTGCACCGCCCACGCCCACACCAGCCGGATCATCGACCTGCCCGCGGTCCCGCCCGTCCCCGCCGGGCGCGATGCTCGCCCTGACTGGCAAGGCCGGGTGCTGGGAGCCCCGCCGCCTGCGGCTCCGCCTGGTCACCACGGCCGGACAACTCGTGACCACCGGCCGTCGGCGGGTCCTCCGCCTGGCCCGGCACTGGCCCTGGAGCAGCCACATCACCACAGCTCTTGAGCGGCTCGCACTCCTGCCGAACCCTGGCTGACCAACGGATTCCCCGTCCCTACGCCAGCAGCTCAACACCCGGAGCAGTGGAAACCAGCGCCACCCCGAGACGACACTCGGCTCTTCGGCCTCCACAGCCTCAGCCCACGACACAAAAACGGGCTCTTCGCAGTTCAGGGTGTAGATCGGAGCTTTGCGCCATTCCGGGTTAAGAGTCCAGGTCTGCCGAGGATGACGGGTCCTCGTCGGCGGCGCATCGAGCCTGGGCGGCACGGTGAAGGCGGCTTGTCGCGTTCCGCCGGCGTTGGCCGGTCAGCGCAGCGAGCCTGGGGGCGGGATCCGGCGCCGTGCGCCGCTCGGCGAGGGCGTCAGGCGTCGCGTCTGTGTAGGCCGGCGAGCGCCGCGTCGAGGATCGGCTGTCGGTATTCCGGGGTGCCGGGGATCTTCGCGATGGCGACGACCATGTCGAGGATCTGGCCCAGGTCGAGTCTGGGTTCGATCTCGTGTGCGTCTTGGGCGGCGGTGAGTAGCGGCTGACCGGCGGTGAGCATCCGGCCTCGGGTGTCGAAGACGGGGTTGTTGGTGTCGGTGTGCTCAACCAGCGCGATCACGACCGGCCGTTTGGTGGTGACGTATTGAAAGAAGCGGCGGAGCCAGGTCGTAAGGCGCTCCGCCGGGCCGTCGCCCTCGGCTGTCGCAGCAGCGGCGCAGACCTCGTCGACCTCATCGACGAGGAGCGCTTCGAGGAGTTCGTTGCGGCTCTCGAAGTTGCGGTACAGGGTTGCGGGGCTGACCCCGGACCTCCGGGCGACTTCGGCCATCGATGTCTCTGGCCCGGTCGCAGCGAAGGCGGCGCGGGCGGCGTCCATGATCCGCTGGCGGTTGCGGACCGCGTCAGCCCTCTTGGAGGGAGCAGGCGGTTGGTCAGGCATTCAAGCGTCCTTGCGTAAGTGGACAGGGTGTTCGTATTATCTGAACACCCACTCCGTTTCAATCCGGAGTCTATCGCCCCTGTTCAAGGATCCGCCATGAGCACATCTAACGCTCCCACTAACCCGCCCGGCCCGACAGCGGCGACCGGACCGTCGACCGGCCCATCGCGTCCCGTCCGCCGCTGGCTGGTGCTGGCGATCTGCTGTCTCAGCGTGGGCGTGACCGGCATCAACCTCACCATCGTCAACGTCGCGCTTCCCTCGATCAGTAGGGACCTGCACGCCTCGCTCAGCAGCCTGCAGTGGACCGTTTCCACCTACTCCCTGGTCATGGCCTGCCTGCTAATGCTGTCCGGCTCGATGGCCGACCGATTCGGCCGCAAGCGGATCTTCCACCTTGGGCTCACGCTATTCTCTCTCGGCTCCTTGCTGTGTGGCCTGGCGCCCAGCGTGGGGTGGCTGATCGCCTTCGTCAGCGTGCAGGCGGTGGGCGGCTCGATGCTCAACCCGGTCGCGATGTCGATCATCGTCAGCGTTTTCACCAACCGCGGGGAAAGGGCGCGCGCGATCGGTGTGTGGGGATCGGTGATCGGGATCACCATGGCGGCGGGTCCTGCGCTTGGTGGCCTGTTGGTCAGCGGCATCGGCTGGCGGTCGGTGTTCTGGATCAGTGTCCCGATCGGGATCACCGCCTTCGCGCTGGCGCAGAAGTTCGTCCCTGAGTCCAAGGCCACCCGGGCCCGCCGGTTCGATCCCTTCGGTCAGGCGCTGATCATCGTCTTGTTCGCCTCGATCATCGCCGCGACGATCGAGGGCCCCCGCCACGGGTGGACAGACCCCTGGATCGCCGGGCTGATCGTGCTCGCCGTCGTGGCCCTGATCGGGATTCTCATCGTCGAGCCGCGGCGATCCGAGCCGCTGATCGACCTGCGGTACTTCCGCAGCCCTCCGTTCTCCGGTGCGAACCTGATCTCGCTGATGATGACGGCCGGTCTGGGCGGGTTCCTGTTCCTCAATACCCTCTATCTCCAGGACATCCGCGGCTATAGCCCGCTGCACGCCGGTGTGATGATCATCCCAATGGCCTTGGGTCAAGCCGTCGCCGCCAATCTCTCCGGGCGGCTCGTCGCTGCCCAAAGAGACCGCTTCGCCCTCGTGCTGGGCGGCGCGCTCCTGGCCACAGGCGCCTTTCTCCTCGTTGCCCTGAGCGCACACACCGACAGGGTCTACCTGCTGGTCGCCTACGCCGTCTTCGGCCTCGGCGCGGGCATGGTCAGCCCGCCGGTCAGCCACACCGCCGTCTCCGGAATGCCGCTCGATCAGGTCGGTGTCGCGGGTGCGCTCGCGGCCAGCGCCCGCCAGTTCGGCAGCGCGATCGGCGTCGCGGTGACCGGGTCGATCGTAGCCAGCTCCAGCGCCGGGTTCGTTCACTCGAGCCGCGCCGCCTGGGTCGTCATCGGGGGCTGCGGAGTCGCCGTGCTCGCGCTCGGCCTCATCTCCACCAGCAGCTGGGCCAGGAACGCCGCCACCCGCAACGGACAGCGCCTCGTCACTCACGACCATTGACACACCCGTGGGGCTTCTCCAGCCCTGACCTGAACGCCGTCGCCCTGGCCGTCGCGGCCTGCCGGGCCGGCTACTCGATCTACTTCACCAGCCTTGACGACATGGTCCGCCACCTCAAAGCCGCCGAGGACCAGGGCTGGCTGATCAGCAAGCTCACCAGCTACCTCCGCCCCAGCGTCCTCGTGGTCGACGAGGTGGACTACCAGCCACTGGAACGGGCCGAGGCGAACCTGGTCTTCCAGGTCATCTCCAAGCGTTACGAGAAGGGCTCGATCATCCTGACCTCGAACAAGACCTTCGGCAAAGCGCACATGTTCCGACGAACCCGTGCGAGGTGCTGCCAAAGTTTCACGGGTTCGGCAGGCGCCCGTCGTCGACATGGTCGGCGAGATAGATCAGCGTTGATTCGGCCGTCATCCCGAATGCGGCGGCGACGAGTTTGGGGTCCATGGTGTTCACCAGGTCGAGGAGACGGGTGCTGCGGATCATCCGTGGCGGGAAGCCACAAGGGTCAAGAACGTGGGACAGATAGGCAGTTGAGGCCGGGCTCCGCCCGGCCTTCGTTCCTTTGGTGACCATGACGTGCGGGTTGTCGGTCCGCCAGCTTTCGCGGTGGGCCAGGCAGCGTTGCAGGACTGTCCAGGACGCCGGGTCCATCGGCACGGGACAGGGCCGTTTGCCCAGGCGGAGGCTCTGGGTGGTCTCGTCGATGTCGTCGATCTGCAGCAGGCGGGCCTCGGTGCTGGAGGCGCCATGCAGCAGAGCGAGCATGCCGACCAGGGCCTCGTGGGGGTGCACGGTCTCGTCCGTGGTCCAGCGCCGGAAGAGGCCGCGCTGCTGGTCGAGGGTGAGCGTCACACCGCGGAACCCCCGGGCTTCGTCCCCGGTCAGTCCGCGTGTCGGGTCGACCAGCACCAGGTGCTGGGCACGGGCGAAGCGGAAGAACTGCCGCAGCACGGTCAGCCGTCGCTTGCGTGCTCTGGGCAGCGTGTTCAAGAACGCCTCGATGTCGTGCACGTCGACCAACTCCCAGCCGTCCTTGGCTCGTTCGGCGATGAGGAAGTGGGCGAGGTCTCGCAGGGTGGCCAGGGCGGTTTCCAGGGTGTGGTTGCTGCGGGGCCGAGTGCCGGCCCGGCGGGCCCGCTCCTGGGCCCGCATCCGCGAGGCATCGAAGGCCGTGACGGCCTGCCGCAGAGGATCGGGGACGGCATCGAGGCGCCGTCGGCGGCGGCCTGCCGCGAGGCGTTCGCTCTGGTCGGTGGGCAGTGCCAGGCCATGACGGGTGAAGAAGTCCTCCAGAGCGCGAGCGAAGGATCCCATCGACCGGCCCGGTCTGCGGGATCGCTCCAGCAGGGCCTGCGGCGAATTGGAGTGCTCGTCCCGCAGGAGCCGGCCGAGCTCGGTGACGAATCCGCAGGCCCGCGAGACGCAGTGCCGCCTTGCGACGTGCGCTACGAAGTCATCGAGCCACCAAGGCGGTTCTGCGAGTTGTTCTCGCAGGTGATCGCCGCGGATGAACGGTCGGGCGGGATGCTTCTGCCAGCACGTCGAGCACAGGCCGAGTCCGGCATGGCGTCGGAGTTGCCCGCACTCGCGGCAGACCCGCGGCGGCTTCTTCGCTGGCGGGGGCCGTGAGCACGACCCGCACCAGCCGGTCGACTCGCGCAGATAGCCGGGCCGGCTGCAGCGCGGACACGTCTGCTGGGCGGCCAGTCGCCGGGCTCTGTTCCGGCAATCCCGGCAAAGTCGGCTGTCCGCCGCCCGCACCGGGTGACCGCACTCTTCACAGATACGCGAGCACAGGACGCACCGGCCGGTGTCCTGCTGCAGCACTCTCTCGAGGCCGCAGGACGGACATGTCGATCGTGCGGCCTCTTCCTTCATACGACGCCAACACCGGCAGCAGTGCTCGCGGTCGAGGAACCCGACCGGGGCGCCACAAGTGACGCAGTCCCGCTGCTTCTTCCCCACGTCGGCCGCCTGTCACATGGGTGGCATCGACCGACCGCGCGCGGAGGCAGCTCGCGGCAGTTCGGCGACCGGACGGGGCGGGACGACGGGCCGTTCGACCGGCGTGGTGTCGACCTCGATCAAGTCGTTGGGAGTGCACTCCAGTGCGGTGCACAACGCGGCCAGGGTGGTCATCTTCACCTGGGAGGGCTCCTTGGTGAACAGCGCGGACACCGACGCCGAGGACAGCTCCAGGCCGGCCTTCTCGGCCAGCAGACGTCGCAGTTCGGTGCCGGTCCAGACCTCGCGCTGTGCGGCGGCCATCCGCAGGCGCCATTGGATCTTCATTCCGTTGACTCCTTCCCGGTCAGTTCGGCGAGTGTGCTGGCCACCGCCCGCTGATAGGCGTCCTCGATGAAGGTGGCCGACGGCCGGACATATCTCATGGTCGAGCTGACGGTCCAGTGACCGAGCAATTGCTGGATGGCCACCAGGTCAACACCGCGTTCGTAGTTGTGGGTCGCGCACGCTCGACGCAGGGCATGCGGGCTGAACCACTCGGCTGCAGGTCGGCCTTCGAGTTGCATGAGATAGCGCAGCCGGTTGCGGATCGTCCCGCGATGGAGACTGCCGCCGGACTCGTCCGCGAACAGCACCGGTGAATCAGGGAACTTGGGCCGCACGTCCTCCAGGAACCAGCGCAGGACCAGGTCGAGGCCGTCGAGCATGGGCACCCAGCGCGGTCTGGGCCCGGAAGTGTGGGCGCCTTTGCCGAAGCGGACGTGGAGCTTGCCGAACGGCCCCCGGGTGAAGTGCAGATCAGGCCGCTCCAGCAAGGAAGCCTCTTCCGAGCGAAGCCCGGCGTGATACAGCGTCCGAAACATCGCATAGTCCCGGGCGGCGGGGCCGTACTTCCGCGCGGTCGCGATCCGCTGCTTCATGAAGTCGAAGAACTCGCCGACCCGTTCCGGGGTCGGCGGCGGCACCAGGGCCGGTGAGTCGTCACCGACATGCCGCGAGGCGTTGAACTCGTCGATGGGGCAGACCAGTCGGACACCGAAGGCGGCCTCGATCTCGGCAGCCTTGCGGGCCTGGAGGAACCGGTGGAAGCCCTTGAAGATCTGCACGTACTCGCGCCGGGTCGATGTCTTGCGGCCCTGGACGGCGAGGTCGCCGACGACCCGGTCGATGTCCTCCGGGGTCACCTCCCATGCGGGCCGCCCCAGGGCCTTGAGCGTTCGCTCCAGCAGGCCGATGTCGTTGTCGATGGTCACCGGGCTGAACCCGCGGGCCCGCCACGAGGCGACGAACGCGTCGATGCACATCGTCTGGAACTGCCAGGGGTCCGTACTCAACGGCTCCTGCGGAACCGCCCCTCCGGCTATGACCTGCAGTCTCGTCCCGGCCACCGGCACACCTTCCTCGCGCCTGAACGGTCAAGGCGGCACCTGGAGAATCCGAGTCCCACCACGAGAACCAACGAGAACAGGAGGAGATGGATACGGGCCGGTGGCAGCACAGATCCCCGGGAACGAACAAGTGCCAGCCCCAGATGAATGGGGCCAGGTCTTCGGCGACGAGGTCCTGGCCACCGCGATCCTCGACCGCCTCCTGCACTACTGCGAAGTCGTCTCGATCAACGGGAACAGCTACCGGCTCAAGAACCGCCTCCAGGCCATCGAGCGGGACTCCGACGTGGCCTGAGCAGTGGTGCACATAACTTCGTACTCAGTGGCGCACTCAGACGAGTACCTGGTCACTTGGTGACGATCCGTCGCTACTGGTGCACCGGCTGCGGTCATGTGTGGCGCCAAGGCACCACGAAGGCTGCAGAGCCGCGAGCGAAGCTGTCGCGTCGCGGACTGCGGTGGGCACTCGAGGCGATCGTGTGCCAACACCTCACCGTGGCCCGGGTCGCCGAGAGGCTCGGCGTCGCGTGGAACACCGCCAACGACGCCGTGCTGGCCGAAGGCAAGCGAGTCCTGATCAACAACGAGAAGCGCTTCGACGGCGTTATCGCCATCGGCGTCGACGAGCACGTGTGGCGCCACCCCCGCCGCGGCGACAAGTACGTCACCGTCATCATCGACCTCACCGCCGTGCGCGCCGGAACCGGCCCAGCGCGCCTGCTGGACATGGTCGAAGGCCGCTCCAAGCAGGTCTTCAAGACCTGGCTAGTCAACCGGGCCCCGGCCTGGCGCGACGCCGTCGAGGTCGTCGCCATGGACGGGTTCACCGGCTTCATGACCGCTGCAGCCGAAGAGATCCCGACTGCGGCCGCGGTCATGGACCCCTGCCACGTCGTCCGCCTGGCCGGTGACGCACTCGACCGCTGCCGGCGACGCGTCCAACAGGCCATCCACGGCCACCGTGGCCGCACCGGCGACCCGCTCTAGCGATGCCGCCGGACCCTGCACACCGGCGCCAAGCTCCTCACCGACAAGCAGATCGGCCGACTCACGGCGCTGTTCGCCGACCAGCGTCACGTCGAGGTTGAAGCGACCTGGGGCATTTACCAACGCATGATCACTGCCTACCGCGAAGAGGACCGACGCCGTGGCCGCGAGCTGATGACATTGAAGAAGCGCGCCGCCGACGTGCTCGCCTACTTCGACCGGCCCGGCACCAGCAACGGGCCTACCGAGGCGATCAACGGACGACTCGAACACCTCCGCGGCAGCACACTCGGCTTCCGCAACCTCACCAACTACATCGCTAGATCACTGCTCGAGGCTGGCGGCTTGAGACCGCGACTACACCCTGGTCTGCGATGAGCCCAAAAACGGTCCACCGACTCCGTCGGCAGACCATCACGAACCTTCGAGGCTAGCTCGATTTACGGTCGTACACCAAGGTTCCTACGTTTCTTTGTGAAGTCATTTGAACCGCGGATCACCTGGCTACGTTGTGAGTCTCGGCGACACCGCACATACATCGAAGGGGAAAATCCCTAAAATGATACGGAATTTAGCAGCCCAACTAGGGCCGGAGTGCTATGCAGTAGCGATCCAAAAATGGTGCGACAATCCTTCGACGGGCGGGAATCTACCCAGCCGGGGCGACACTGTGCTTTTGGATCGTAATACGGAATGCCCAATCGGCGACCTTATGTTTCACATCTTTCGCGGTGAGGTGCATTTGGATTTTGTCACACCAAACCTGCAGCACGCATTTGACTATTACGGAATTAGGTTGAGTCTCGACGAAGATGAAGCGGTTCCCTACGTGCACGCAGACATAAATGCTAAACTGCGGCAAACTGGATGGGAGAATGAATTCATTAGAGAACTCGATGCGCGCTTTACAGAGAACCCGAATCTGGGAAGGGAATTATTCGCGGCGAATGGCAACCCTGGGTCGCCTTTTGAGGAAACACTGTCACGCCTCTCAAGTACAGGGTTGACAGCGGCAAACTGGCAGCGGCTCCCGCACCTGGGAACGGCCCTCGGTAGACATCAGATTCCCCTCAAACTAATAACAAGCGACGTGAATGGAAATTTCGACTACATTGCAATAGGAGTCGATTAATCGTTTTCATCCTAATGCTTTAAGTTGCTTAAGGTGAATCAAATTGTTTTACCTTTACGGCGGGTGAAAACCCGTGCTTGCTGTCGGAGCCGTCGGGCCGTGAGCTGGGCGAAGACGCATTCACCGGGGTGCGGCGTCGTTCGTGCGCGCGATTGAACTGCCGGTAGTGCTCGGACTGTTAGCGGTGGTGGGAGGGGGGGGCTACCGGTAGTTCGTCAGCCAGAGTCAAGGTTAGAAGCTGTTCATGATCCGGACATGACATGGTTGAGGGTTGGCGGATGTTCGAGCAGCCGCTGGCTATCTTCGGTCAGTTCGACGATGGGTGGCCCTCGCTCGGCGCCTACCTGCACCAGGTTGCCGACACCCTGGAATTCGGAGGAACCGTGAACGAGCTGACGCCTCACCTGACACCCGAAGGGGAACTGCGTTGGCTGTCCCCTGGGGAGGCATGGGCCGAAGGCCTGCTGCCGGCACCGACAACCCGGACACGCTGAGGCCCGGGAAGACCGAGCACGTGAACCGGGCTTCGCGGTTCACCCTCGGTCGTACGGTGGCGGCATGGGCAGGGATGGGGCGCCCCGGCTGCGGCTGGTCATGGTCACGGACGACGATGCGGGGCCGCGGTTGTGCCGTGGGTGCGGTGGTCCGCTGATGCCGTCGGCGAAGGCGACGGCCCTGTTTTGTTCGACTGCCTGCCGTTCGCGGCAGTGGCGACGGATGCGGCGGGCGCGGGTGAAGTCCGAGGCGGCGAAGGCCGGCGTGACGGCCAGTTGCCCGGAGTGCGGGGCGTCCTGGACGGTCGGCGTCGAACATCCTGCCTCGGCAACGTACTGCTCTCCCTGCTGTCGCAAAACGGGCCTGGCACAAGCGGCGCACGCAGCAGAGCGGGGTGTGAGGCCGCGCATCCGGCGGGCAGGGTCGCTCCGTGCGCCGGGGCCGAGCGCCCTCCGGAGGCCGGAGGTCGCCGGAGGGCGCGAAATGACGGGCTGCCCGGGTGAGTTGACGGCACGGCAGGGTGTGGATCCCGGGCCCGTGGGGGAGGTGTCCGGATGCCCAAGATGATCGGCGGCGTGACCCGGGAACGCTACGACGAACTGGTCAAGCTGGGCCGGGACTGGGCCGCCACGATGAGCGCCGCCTAGGGCGTGTTTCAGAAGTGGATCTTGATGTGTCAAGATCCACTTCATGGGGAGGCACGATCTCACGAATGCGCAGTGGGCGAAGCTGGAGCCCCTGCTTCCCGCTGGGAAGAAGTCCGGACGGCCACCGGTGCACACCAAGCGGCAGCTGATAGACGGCATTCGCTGGCGTACCCGCGCTGGTGCTCCGTGGCGGGATGTGCCCGAGCGGTACGGACCGTGGGAGACGGTGTACGGACTGTTTCGGCGTTGGCAGCGGGACGGCACCTGGCACCGCATCTTCGAGCAGCTGCAGGCCCGGGCCGACGCCGAGGGGCTGATCACCTGGGACGTTTCAGTGGACTCGACCGTCGCACGCGCCCACCAGCATGCGGCGGGTGCCCGCAAAAAGGGGATCTGCAGGTCGAGCCGCCAGGTGGTGTGTTCACCGAGCCCGACGACCACGGGCTCGGACGCTCCCGGGGCGGGCTGACGACCAAGCTCCACCTGGCGGTCGAGCAGGCCCAGAAGCCGATGTCGCTGGTGATCACGGCCGGGCAGCGCGGTGACTCCCCGCAGTTCCAGGTGGTCCTGGGCAGAATCCGGGTGCCCCGGCTCGGGCCGGGTCGCCCGCGCACCCGGCCGGAGAGGGTGCGTGCCGACAAGGCGTACGGCTCCCGCGCGAACCGCGCCTACCTGCGCAAGCGCGGCATCCGCTGCACGATCCCGGAGAAGCGCGACCAGATCGCTAACCGCAAAAAGCGCGGTTCCCACGGTGGCCGGCCGCCGAAGTTCGACGCGGCCGACTACAAAGAGCGCCACGCGGTGGAGTGCGGGATCAATCGCCTCAAGCGCCACCGTGCGGTGGCCACGAGGTACGACAAGCTCGCCGTCCGCTACGAGGCGACCGTGCTGGTCGCAGCCATCAACGAGTGGCTGTGACCAGCACTTTCGAAACACGCCCTAGTGGCGGATCGGCGACGCGGCTACGGAGATCGAGCCGATGCGCTCGTATGGGGGTGCGAACCCCTCCGGGAAGGACGACCTGTTCACGGTCAGCGAGGTCATCCGCATGTTCGCCAAGGACATCGGCCTGTCGTCCTCCACAGTCCGCGACTACCGGTAGGTCGCCTCCCGCTGGCCGAAGGAGCGCCGGCGGACAGACGTCTCGCACACGATCCACAAGATCCTGGCCAGCATCCCGGATCCTGAGGAGCGGTTCGAGGCGGTGAACAACCCCCGCCCGACCCCCGCGGCGGGGAGCCCCGCTGGACGCACGACAGCGCGAAACGTGTGGTGAGCTGGAAGGTCGACTCCCCGGAAAGCGTCCAGAAGAAGGTCGAAGCGATCCATAACCTGGCCACCGACGACGCGGTCGCGTCTGTGGTGTGGGCGCCGTGTCGCCGTCGCATGAACGGTGTGTCAGTGATGGCTGATCTTGGTTGTTGCGCAACCGCCCTGAGGATCCTGCGCAGTGGCGATGTGCTGGGTCGGCTGCGCAATCGCCGCGCGTTCCCGATCTTCTCTTGCGCAGGTCCGTCTGGCGCACTGCACAGAAGCTCTGCCACGGCCCGGCCAGCCTCGGTCTGCGCATCGGTTGCCGGACCCTGTGGCAAGGCGGCACGTGATCGCACAACGGTCACCGGTCCAGGGATCACCGCCGGACGCGATGGCCGTCGTCGGCTCCCCGTGACCCCGACCACGGACTTCGTGTCCCATCGTGACCATGGTCGAGGGCTCATGGTCGGTGGTCGGGCCGGGGTCGAATGGTTTCCTCAAGGTCAGCAACACGAGCAACACCCGGCAGGAGATGCGCCGCCGCACCGCGGGCCGGCCTCAGTTCTTGCCAAGTTCCCAGAACCGGAAGACCGTGGATGCGTCGAGGCAGTATTCGACGCCGTGGACGTCGCCACGGACGACCGCGTACTGCTTCGCTTGCCATATCGGCAGGACTGGGATCTCGCGGGCGACGATGTCCTGGATCTGGCCGAAAACCGCGTCGGCATTCCTGCGGTTGGTCTCGGTGGCGGTGAGCGGGATCAGCTTGTCGGTGAGGGTGCGGTTCTCGTAGTGGTTGCCGAGCACGTTGTCCTTGCCGAAGAACGGGGCGGTGAAGTTGTCGGCGTCGGGATAGTCCGGCACCCAGCCCTTCACGTAGACGCCGTACTTGCCCGCGGCGATGTCCGTCTCGTAGCGGTCGAACGGCACGGACTTCGCGTCGGCGTCGAACAGCCCGCTGGCGTTGAGCTGTGCGGCAATCACGCTCAGTTCCTGGTCGGTGGCGGGACCGTAGCGGACTGGGGTGGACCAGAGAGTCAGCTTCACCTTCCCGGTGATCCCGTCGGCGCGCAGTACGGCGGCCGCCTTGCCCGAGGAGAGGTTTTCGCCGTAGGTGTTGAAGAAGGAGGTGGTGTGTCCGCCGATGCCTGCCGGGACGATCGAGTACAACGGGATGGCGGTATCCTGATAAACCTTGTTGACCAGGGCGTTCCGGTCGAGCACGTAGGCGATGGCCTTACGGACGGCCAATTTTCCGGCCACCGGGTCGCGGAGGTTGAAGACCAGGTGCTGGACCTCGGCGCTGCTGCCCGCGACGACGTCGATGTCCTTGCGGCCGTGCCGGAGGCCGAGGTCGGCGATATCGCGGGCGGTCAGGCCGCGGTAGGCGACGTCCACCTTGCCGCCGAGCACGGCGCTTTTCAGAGCGTTCTGGTCGCCGTGGAAGAACCTCAGGGTGATGCCGGAGTTCTTTACCCTGGCGGTGCCCCTGTACCGGCTGTTGATCGAGAAGACAGCCTCGTTCTTGTCGAGGTGTTCCAGGGTGTAGGGGCCGGAGCCCACAGCGCGGCCATCGGTGCGCAGTTCCTTTTTGTGGTACTGCCGATGGTCCACGATGGAGCCGGCGCCGGAGGCGATCTTGCTGGGGAAGGCGGCGTCGGGGACCTTCAGCCGGAAGACGACGGTCCTGTCGTCGGGTGTCTCGACGCGGTCCAGGGTGCCGAACATGACCGCCGGTCCGGCGTCGTCGTCAATCATCACGGTGCGGTCGAAGGAGAACTTGACGTCCTCGGCGGTGAGAGAGTCCCCGTTGCTGAACTTTAGGCCCTTCTTGAGGGTGCAGCGGTAGATCCGGGCGTGGCCGTCGGTGAAGCCGCATGCCTCGGCGGCCTCTGGCTGCGGCACCGTGCCGCCGCTGGGAAAGCTGAGAAGGGTCTGGAAGACGTTGTCGAACAGCAGCCACGAGCCGGGGTCATAGCCGGAGGCCGGGTCCGTGGCCAGCACGTCATCGGACATCCCGACTACGAGCCGCGGCGGGCCGCCGAACACGGAACACCCTGTCAGCAGAGCGAAGGCCAGCGCCACGGGAGCGAGCAGGGTCGGCCACTGGGTACGCATGTTCACCGCATGTGCCTCGTCTTTGGTTCTCGATATCTACTGATCCACGTGCTTTGGCATCGGTGGATACAGTGCCGTATGGAAAAAGCCCCGATGCTGCGAGGGTTTCGCATGTTCAGAGATTGCGACGGAACAAAAAGAAAGGGTGCCGTGGCGTCACCACGAGTGCGCGCCGAAAACCCCTCGCACAATTCGGTCGGGAGGACTCTACAGTGCGGTTGCGGCATACGACGGCCATGGTGGGTTCGCTGTCCCGAAAGGAGAGCAGGTCTGCACTTAAGTCCACTCGTATGCGGCCTTGTCACCCGCGCCGCACCGGACAAGGACCGGCTCGCAGTCGCCGGGGATCCCGTGCGGCCGATGTCGACAGGTTCGGTGGCGAAGCGGAAGGTCGCCGCCTTCACCGGCCCGTTGTAGTGCAGCATCTCCTCCACGCCCGTCGGGCAACGTCATGTCCTTGTGCAGAGCGGCGAGTTGCTCTGGGTAGGGCAGCAGCGCGAGCACACCGCCCGAGATCAGGTTGGCTGTGGTCGCGTGGCTGGCGACCTGCAGCAGCGCGATCCCAGCCGACCTCTCTCACCCGACCGCCGCACGCGAGCTTCACCAGGCGGTCGCTGATTGGGGCGTCCACGTCACGAGCCTCATCAACAATGCCGGGATCGGCTCGTTCGCCCTGTTCCCCGGCGCGAATCCCGGACAGCTCGCCACCGGAATCGCCGTAGACGTTATGGCGCCGGTGCACCTGACTGCAGAGTTCCTGCCCGAGATGGTGAATGCCGGCAACGGCTTCATCATCAACCTCGCCAGTGTCTCTGCGGACGCACTGTCTGCCTGCACACTGATAGGCCAGGGAATTGGACTTAACGGGGGGTACGGAGTTTCGTGGTTCTCGCACAGACCCGGAACTTCACGTCGGCGGCGCGCGAGTTGCGCATCTCGCCCGCGGGCCTGACCAAACGTATCCACGTGCTGGAGCGGCAGCCGACCGCCCAGGTCCCGGACGCCGCCACCTGCCTGATCACCGCCGGTGAGGGAGTCCCGACGTCCGCAATACGCGACGTGGCTCCTCACCCCGGCCGCCACTTGGTGCTGACCCGTTGCCCGCGCCGGGGTACATACGCGCTTGAACATGGGAGCGGTTTTGCGTCAGGTGAACGTCTTCAAGCCAGTCACTGGTGAAGATCGAACCCTGTTGAGTTGCGATCCCGTAGTGACAGGTGGATGGGGTTTGCGTGGCGAGAGCCGTCCACAATCGGGCTGCAGACCGTCGACACCGCTCTGCGTGGCACACCCAATGTGGGATGCGCCAGATCGATCCCAGCGGGCCCACGGCAATCTTGCCCCTGCCCACCGAGCGGGAGTCGATTAGACCGCGATGGGTGCTGACCTCATACCGGTTCAACAATTCGAACGTCCGATACCCAGCTGTGTTGACACTGGAGGTGGTCAAGTAGTGGAAGAGCGTGCGAGGTTGCGGGAGTCGCCGGACTCCGCGACCGTCGTGGTCATTGGTGCGGGCCCAGCTGGACTGACCGTCGCCAACTTGCTGCGGCGCAGCGGCATCGACTGTGTCATCTTGGAACGCCGGACCCGCGAGCACGTGGCGCAGCGGCAGCGGGCCGGCATCGTCGAAGCCCGCGCCGTCCGGATGTTCGACTCCTGGGGGCTGGCCGACCAAGTCGTCGGAGGCGTCCCGTCCAGCGGCCTCCTGGAGTTCCGGGTGGACGGCGTGAGCCACCTGGTGTCCAGTGACGACGGCTCCGAAGGTCCCCCGGCCAGTCTCTGTCCCCAGCAGGTGCTGGTCCAGAATCTCACCGCCGTGTACCTCGCCGAAGGCGGTGACCTGCGCTTCGAGGCCGCGGATATCTCCCTGCACGACCTGGCCGACGACCGCCCCACCGTCCGCTACCGCTCCGCCGATGGCACGCTGCGTGCCATCACTTGCGCCTTCGTCGCCGGCTGCGACGGTGAGCATGGAATCAGCCGTGCCACCGTCCCTGACGGCGTCCTCACCGCCCACACCTTAGATCACGGCATCGGCTGGCTCACGATCCTCGCCGACGCGCCGCCCCCGGCCTGCCCTCTTTTCGCCGTCAGCCCGCATGGCTTCGCTGCCCACTTCGCCCGCGGCCCGCACACCAGCCGCTACTACCTTCAGTGCCCGCCCGACGACCACCCCGACGCCTGGCCCGAGCATCGCATCTGGGAGGCGTTGCGCACCCGGCTCGCCGATCCCGCCCTCGTCCCCGGCCCGATTACCGACCGCGAGGTCTTCCGGCTCCGCAGCCTTGTCCACGATCCCATGCAGTACGGCCGCCTCTTCCTCGTCGGCGACTCCGCCCACATCGTCTCCCCTCTGGGAGGTAAGGGTATGAACCTCGCCCTCCACGACGCAGACATCTTCGTCCGCGCTGTCCGGGACTCCGTCCTCAATCACGACGACACCGGCCTGCACACCTACTCACAGCGTTGCCTCCGCCGCGTCTGGAACGATCAGGAGTTCTCCCACTGGCTGACCCGGACCCTCCACGACGCCGGCGACGACACCCGCTCAGGCCCCTTCCACCGAGGCCTGGCCCGCGCCAGGCTCGACCGCCTCTTCACCTCTGGCAACGCCGCCCGCGCCTTCGCGGAACTCATGGCGGGGCTGAGCCCTGTCCCGGACGGCGAGCCCCAGGACGGCCCGGGTCCGGGGGCCGGGACGGCGTGTTGAGGTGCCGGTCGAGAACGTCGGCGAGGGTGCGGCGGACGGCGTGCATGTAGTCGGCGGCGGCCACCATGGGTACTTTGATCACCAGGGTCTGCGGCGGGCGCGGTAGTAGTGGGGCAGAGCGTCGAGTTCCGGCGCGGCGTATGGGGTCAGACGGATGTGTGGCCAGTTCGTTCACCGGCGGACCCCCCCGGCGCAGTCCCACACATCAGCCAGAGCCGGTCACCACAAGGTCAGATTCGGCTCCGGCTCGGGGCTCCAGGCAGCCCGGGAGGTACGGCGGCAGCCACCACGTCCTCGAAGGTGTCGTATTGGCGGGCCAGAACGACCAGGAGCTGCGCTGCGATGTAGGCGTCGAACGCGGTTCGATACCGGTCGCCGGTCGGGGCCCCGCCTCGGCGGACCGGCCAGGTCCAGCCCGAGGTGCTTGATCAGGAAGTCGAGGGTGTACGCGGGGAGGTTTTTCACCGTGGCCCGGGTCAGTCGCAGCGTGTCGATCACGGAGGCGCAGGGACAGGAGGGCCGACATGGCCAGCACACTTCCGAACATGGGACTCAGCCGGAACACGACCTCCCGGAGAGCCAGCAGTTGTGGCCGTACGGCACTGGATCGCCTCCGGAAGGGGGCCGGTACCATACGTCCAAGTCGATGCGCTGATCTGCACGTTGGTCTTGCCGAACGGGTCAAGGGGAGGGGCTGAACCAGGGCTGCGGCAGCGGTGTCGATGTCGCGGGCCAGCGTCAACTCCTCCAGCGTGCGGTGGTCCTTGACGCCCTCTCCACTGGCGCGTCGCCGGCACCAGATTCCGTCGGATTACGAGGTGCCTTCGCACCGCACTGGTCTCTCCCGACGACGGCCATGGGATATCTCGCGTCCTCGACCGGTTTACTCGTCGTCGGTACAGACGGGAAAGCCTTGGTGGTCTTCCGTGCCGTTTTTTGCTCAGCTGCCCGCAGGGAACGGTGAGTCTGTGCCTAGAGTCACCGACGGTGCCAACAGTGCAGCCCTTACAAAGGGCGTTGATATGGCGTGTGTTTCGGCGCGCACCAGTACCTCCACAGGGGTTACACGCTGGAGCGAGCCGATGTCGCCCGCAGCTTCGGGCCCGTGGACGGCGGCTGGCTGATCCTCATCGTGTTGCGTGGCGTTACCCGCGCCTCGTCGGGCGGCGCACCTGAAACGGCGGGGCGTAGACGCGTGTGCCCCCCTGGATCCTGCCGCGGGAATCGCGCAGTGCCCGTTTGCGCGCAGAGCACCGAACCCAGGTCAAGTGTCGGACGGAGGCCAGAAGGAGATGCGGGAAGGTACAGGTACGTTTGCCCCCTTGAGTGCGGTTGCCCCGCCGGCGGGCGGGAGGGCCGGGGTGGAGCACTCTGCCTGTGAAAACGCTCCCTCTGGGATGCCCGCGAGACGTGGCTGGCTGAGGCATTTCCATGCTCATCGCTGAAATCCGCGACCCAGCAGCCACTCGCTCACCTGTGACCGAGGAGAACGTCACCTATCCTGTGAGCGTCGTAATTTCGCTCGGGCGACAGGAGACGGCGCCCCTGCTCCGTGCCATGCGCAGTCAGCATGTCCTGCCTCCCCTGAGTCACGCGTGGGGCTCCGAACTTGCTTATGGCGCCCTGCTGCAGCACGAGGCCGGCATTCCGCTCGCCGTCCTGGACGTGCCGAGTCGCCGCTGGAGCGAAGGCCTCGAAGAACGCGTACGCGTGCTCAGCAGAATTTCCTCCGTGCTTGTGCTCGTACCCGACCGCACAGAGCCCGCGGAACTCCTGTCGGCGGGGGCCGCCAACGTCGTTCCCCGCGATACGTCCCCCAAAGAGCTCGGCAGCAGAATCGCCGCGGAGCGCCGGTGGTTGGACATGAGGCAGCCCGCGCCGCAGCGGGCGATGGCGGATGCGTGGGAGTACGCCCTTCTCCGTCCACAACACCGCTCCCAGCAGGTCCTGTTCGACCTCCTTTGTGCTGGGTCGCGGCCGTGGTGCTGTCACGATCTGTGTCTGATGCTAGGCACGGCAGAGGGACCGATGAGTCGCAGAGCGTTGCAGGCCAGGATGGTACGGCTCGAGGAACGCCTCCTGCAGTGTGGCATATCGGTCGACTGTACGGCCCAATGGGGACGCACCACATACATGGGTCTCGTGGCAGTGGACCGTCCCGACTTTCCTGCCGGTGTTTTGCTGGCCGGAGATCAGTCGGCTAAGGGTCCAGCGTCAGCTGTACTGCCCTTCTAGCCGATGGAGAACAGAGCATGATGGAGAATACCAAATCTTATGGAGGGTGCGCTGAGAGAATCACATTTTTCATCATTTCACTTCGGCTCCGGAGTGAAAACTTCGATATTAACGAGTGGGGAGTTGCTCCTTGTAACTGCACAGGGGGTGCTTCTGTGCCCGCCCGAGGCGGCTGCCATGTGGATCGCCCTGCGAGTGCATGACGGAAACATTCGTGTCGCTGCGGATCGACTTGCGGAAGCCTGGGAAGAAAGCTCATTGATAGTGCGCGCCGAACTCGCGACTTGGACGGAAAAATGGATTATGATCGGCGCCCTGTTTCCCGAACCCTAAATCGCCGAGATCGGAAGACCGTTAATGGTACTCGGCCTATCACTTCGGTACCTCATCGACCGTTCCTATCTACGGTTGATGTCCACAGTGTTGCGCAGCACCATGGCAAATCCGTTTCAGACGTGAGCTTTTCTCCATCATCGGTCTGATTTGGTCAAATGGGGGTGAGAACCGTTTGGACGAGGTCCGCGATCCGGGTGCTCGAGCAGCGGAGCGCGCGAAGGAGTCGCCATGTTGTTGAAGGAGGCGACGGGCCCATTCGAACAGGTGATGTCTGTCTGATCTTCGTCTTGGGCCGGGGCGGGCGGTTCGGTGTCGGTCCAGCGGAGTCGGGTGTACCAGCCGGGCGGGCGGGTGCGTCGCTCGCGGAGTTCGGCGAGTTCGGTGGGTCCGGCGTGGAGGATCCACCGGTGAGGGCGCCGGGATTCCTTGCGGGCGGTCACCCAGCCGCGGTAGATCCACGAGTAGAGGGTGACTGCGGGTATGTCGAGTTCGGCGGCGAGGTCGTCCAGCCACCACTCATCGCGGCCGGGTTCTTCCCCGGTCGGCGGGGCCAGCCGGGGGCGGGCGGCGGCAGGCAGCCGAGTTCGCGCAGGCTCTCCTTGACCGCGGTGGCACTGATCCGGTCCCCGCGTCCGCGGGCCGGGCGAAAGCCTTCTGCGTGCAGGCGCCGGGCGATCGCCTCGGCGCGGTGTTCCTGGCCGGCCAGCTCACGGACCCGCTCCTTGATCTGCGGGTAGTAGCTGAGCTGTTGCAGGAGGGCGACGGGGCGGGTGGTCTCGCCCGTGGTGGTCTGGCCGCCAGCCCAGGTGATGGTGACGGTGACGCGTTCGCTGATGCCCAGCACGGTGACGGTGACCTGCTCCACGAGCGCACGGATGATCTCCTTGCGGTCGGCGGCGGTGGTCGTCGCAGCACGCCATAAACCTTCGATGTCGCCGGCCGGTGCGGTGATGGCCCGCTGCTCGGCGGCCGTGAGGGTGCGCGGGCGGGTCCGGGTGAAGCGGTCGTAATCCTCCTGCAGGGTCTGCTGGGCGGCCAGGGCCTGCTCTCAGTCCTTCTCCAACTGCCGTACGACCAGGCTTTCAGGCTCGGCGAGACGGTAACAACGCCGGGCCCGGTCGACGCTGATCGCGGCCCGTTCCAGCCGCTGGGACCAGATCTTCACCAGCTCGGCCCGTTCGGCCAGGACCTGCTCGGTGGCGCGTAAGGAGGCCTCAAGCGCGGCCGGGGCCAGAGCCGCGAGCACATGCGCGGTGACGAAGGCGTCCACGCAGGCCCCGTTCAGGGCCTGACAGCGCTCCCCGGCCCCGTAATCGGTCATCTGCCGGGCGCACACATAGTCGGGGCGGGCGCTGCCCGAGTGCTGGTGGTAGCGCACGGTCATGCGCTTGCCGCAGCGGCCGCATCGCACCAGCCCAGTCAGCAGCGCTGGGCCGCTGCGGACCGTGCCGGGGGTCTCGGCCCGGGCGGCGTTGACCGCGAGCCGGGCCAGGTTGGCCCGGTACTGCTCGATGGTGAGGTAGGCAGGCAGCGCGTCGGGGATGAACACCAGCCACTCGTCCTCACCACGCACCACCCTGCCGGTGGACGGGCGCCCCGGCTGCTGCCGGCGGTGCTCAATGCGGCGGCGCCCGTAGGCGTAGATCCCGGCATAGACCGGACTGTGCAGCAGGCACTGCAGCGTCATCCGGTTCGGCCGCCGCCACTCCAGATCGCCCTTGTCCGGGCCCTGGCGCAACCGGACGGGCAGCTCGATCCCGTGCTCGACCAGCCAGCGCAGCACCGCGTGCAGGGTGCCGAGCTCGGCGAACTTCGTGAACACCAGCCGCACCACGGTCTGTGCCTGCTCGTCAGGGTCAAGGACCGTCTCGCCGGACGGCCGGCGCACGTAGCCGATCGGCAGCGGCACGGCCAGCTCTCCGCGGCGGGCCTTGTTCACCCGCCCGGCCTGCATCCGCTGTCTGATCAGATAGAGTTCGGCCTCGGCCATCGTCCCCTTCAGCCCCAACAGCAACCGGTCATTGTGCTCGGCCGGGTCGTAGACCCCGTCGGTGTCCGCCAGCAGTGCACCGGACAGGGCGCACAACTCGATGAGCTGATACCAGTCCTTTCCCGATCGTGCCAGGCGGGACATCTCGATGCCCAGTACCAGGCCGACATGGTCCAGCCCGATCTCGGTGACCAGGCGCTGAAACCCCGAGCGTCCGACCGTACTGGCCCCGGAACGGCCCAGATCCTCGTCGATCACCACCACCCGTGAGGCGGGCCAGCCCAGCGCAGCGGCCCGGTCCACCAGCGCGTACTGCAGCCGGGTCGATTGCTGGTGATCCGCGACCTGTTGCATGCTGGACTGCCGCACGTAGACGACCGCGAGCCTGGTCAGCTGCCGGTCGGTCACCTTGCTCCCCGACCGTTCCCGCGGCAGCAGCGCCGTCATGACCGGCCCGCCTCATCGCTCACCGGCGCTCCCGCTGCCGCCTCCGCAAGAGCCCGGCCCGCCAGCACCGCCAGCCATCGCACCGCCAGCAGCCGGTTCACCTCCGGCAGCCCCGCCCACACCTCCTCGCCCAGGCCCTGACGGGTCAGGCTCTGGGGCAGCAGCCCCCTGCGTCGTCCACGACGACTCGCTCTCCTCTTCACCCTGCCGAGCCCGCAGCCGCTCGACTACCGAGACCAGCCGCAAGAGGCCCTCACGCCCGATAACCGGCACTTCAGCTACCTGATACCCATTCATAGGTGCAGTGTGCTTGGCAGATTGAGGAAGCCTTCCAGGCAGCGAAGAACGAATGCGGCCTCGACCAGTACGAAGTCCGCCACTACACCGGCTGGATGCGGCACATCACCCTGGCCATGCTGGCGCATGCCTTCCTGTCCGTCATGGCCGCCGATGCCGCGGCAAAGGGGGCAGCAGAAACGGTTCCTGCCTCGCACCCCTCACTGTGGCAGAAGTTCGGCGACTCCTGGCAACTGGCCACTCATCCCGCGCCGTTCACCAGCCCTAAATCAGCGCACGCACACTGAGATGGTCACACTGGCGCAGACGACGCCAAGCCGTCGCCCGCCGCTGCCACTATCAGCGTCGGCTGCACACGATCGAGGGGCGGCCCGGGAAAAAGAACACGGGCCGGCAACCAGCTCACTACACTCACCCAAGCCGCCCCTGACCAGGGAAAACAGCGAAGTGCTGCTGTAGTACTAAGCGGGGTCTTGGGGGACGTCCGAGGGGCGGAAGCTGAGTTCCTCGCGCGGCCACCTGTTGTCTTGCTGGAACGACTCCTCGTCGTAGCCGGCGAGGGTGTCGCGGAGCTGGCGGAGATTGCCTTGCTCGAAGTACAGGGCCCGCAGGGTGTATTGCGACACGGCCATGGTGTATCGACGGTCCTGGTGTGGGATCAGCCCCATCTCCGCGGCCCGGCGGTGGCCCCAGAGCACATCGCGGATGTCCTCGTCCACCCGCCGCAGGCGGGCGTCGACGAGTGCGAGCAGCCTCGGCAGCGGCACACCGCGGCCCAGGAAGATGCGGAGGAGTGTGGGGTCCTTGACCGTCACGGCAGCATCGGCCCCTTCGGCGACCCACTGCCGCAGGGTGTGCTCGCCCGCGGGGGTGATGCGGAAGACCTGGGCGTGGCGGGAGCCGCCGAGCGACACCTCGCTGTCCTGGACCAGGCCCAGGGCGAGCAGACGCCGTAGCTCGCGGCGGATGTGGCTGACGGCGGGTGCCGAATAAAAGAAGCGCAGGGCGAAGGCCGTCCGTTGCTTGATCTCGCCGGCCGAGAGCATTTCACCGTTGATGGACAGGACCCCGAGGACGGCGTACGCGGTAGCGGACAAGTCATCGGCGGCCCCGCTCGCGCAGTCCCTTGCGGTTGGTTCGCCATCCGTCCCTGCCTGGGACCCGTCACCGTTCTCCTTCACGCGAGGAAGTGTAGGCGGCGATCGTCCGCGCGGGGCGTCACTACGCTATTGAGCTATTAGTCTCATGTTATTGAGCACCTCTCCCGGGTCTCCCTCGCCTCCTTGCGCCCACTATGTGCCAAAAGCCGCCAAAAAGGATGCGCTTGTGCAGTCACCGTCGGTGCCATGCAGGGGACGTGCACCCCAATCGATGAAACTATTAGTCTGATGGAAGATGACCGATAGCGAGGAGGAAGAGGAATTGAAGAGTCTGGACATCATGGACAGGCTGCGCCAGCCGGCGCGCATCCGTTCACTGCGAGTGGGGGACCTCCGAGTGAGCTATGTGCCCGACGGCGCGGTGAAGATGGTCCCGCGCAGCCTCTACCCGGCGACATCGGACGAGACGTGGGCGGAGAACGGCCAGTACTTGGACTCGTCCGGCTGGTTGACGATCAGCGCCGGTGGTCTGCTGATCGAACACGGTGAGCGTGCCATGCTTGTCGACGCCGGTTACGGTCCGTTCGCTGAACCGGTTTCCATGATGGAGCACGGCATGGCG
This sequence comes from Streptomyces sp. NPDC002144, assembly GCF_053593695.1. NCBI lineage: Bacteria > Bacillati > Actinomycetota > Actinomycetes > Kitasatosporales > Streptomycetaceae > Streptomyces > Streptomyces sp. NPDC002144. The sequence goes on along the minus strand of NZ_JBSFDB010000062.1, from coordinate 3,578 downwards.
ACCATGTACGGGGGTTCGCTCCTGGACAGCCTTTACGAGCTCGGTCGTAGCCCGCAAGACATCGAGGCAGTTGCGATCACCCACCTCCACATGGAGCACTTGGGCTGGGCGGCCCACCCGGGGCCGGACATGCCGGGCCCTGCCTTTGGGCATGCGGCGTACCTCGTCTCGCAGAGGGAATGGGACGACCGACACACGACGTTCGGAGTGACCGAGGAGATCGCCGACGCCCTCGCGGCACGGCTGCGCATCGTGACGGACGGGGACGAGGTTTTCCCGGGGGTGCGCGCCATCGCGTTACCCGGCCACACGGCCGGGCAGATGGGATACGAGGTGACGTCCCGCGGTCAGCGGCTGCTTGCGTTCGCCGACGTCCTGCACTCTCCGGCGCAGGTGGCCCACCCGGACTGGGTGATCGTGGGGGAGGCCGCGGACGGCGAGTCGTCCAAGCTCCGGCGCCGGGTGCTCGGTCGGCTAGCCGACGAGGGGATGATGGGGTTCGGTATCCACTTCGCCGACGTCCCGTTCGGCCGGGTCCGGCGCGTTGATGGTGCCTTCACCTGGGAACCCCTGGCTTAGTATTCCAGTCTGGTTTCGCGATCTTGTGGCCGTACCTGGCCGGGAACGGGTACGGCCACCGCGTGATCATCGGTTGGTGTGTGGACAAACGAAGATCGTGCGGTGGCCGCGGCCATAGCGTAGACCCTGCGTACGCGGCGGGGTCGGTGAGCATCCGAGCGAGGTAGGCGGTGGCGTCCGCGCCTTGCCAGGGCGGCCCAGATCAGGACGAGCGACGCTCAGCTGCAGAGCGCAGTGTCGAGGGCTTCCTCGATGTGTTCCGCGGCGGGGAGCGTCGTCGGAAGCGCGGTGACCGCGATGGTGGCCGCCCGGCCGTCCGCCGTTACAGCGTTGCGTGTGGTAAAGCCCGGGGCGTTGCCGCCGTGAGTCCAGGCGAAGCCGCCGCAGCTCAACTTGAAGGTGGCGAGGCCGAGACCGTACCGGCCGTCGCCGACCGTGTCGAGGTCGGGGGCTTCGACGGTGGTCTGCATCTCCTTGAGCTGCGCGGGCTTCAACAGCTTGCCGTCGAGGAGCGCGCTGAGGAAGCGGTTGAGGTCACTGGGGGTGCCGACCAGCTGGCCCGCGGCCCAGCTCGCGGAGGGGTCGTTCTCAGTGACGTCCGTGTACGGGGTGTTCGGCGCGGACGCGAAGTAGCCGTGCGGGTGCCGGCCCTTGATCGTCTGGTCGCCGACGCCCGGCCAGTAGGTGTGCCGCAGGCCGATGCGCTCGATGATCCGGTGGGTGATCTCCTCGCCGATCGGCCGGCCGGTGACCTTCTGCACGAGCAGGCCGGCAAGTATGTAGTTGGTGTTGCTGTAGCTCCAGCTGGTGCCCGGGGCGAAGAGGGCCTTCTTGGTCAGGGCCAGGTCGAGCACCTCGCGCGGCTCGAAGTAGTGGTGCTGCTGCTTGGTGAGGTAATCCCGGAAGACTTCCTCGTCGTAGTCGGGCAGTCCGCTGGTGTGCTGGAGCAGCTGCCGTACAGTGATGTTCCGGCCGTCGATCCCCTCACCACGGACCAGGCCCGGCAGGTACGTGTCGATCGGCGCGTCGAGGTCGACCTTGCCCTCCCCGACCAGTTGCAGGACAACGGTCGCGGTGAACATCTTGGTGTTGCTGGCGATCCGCAGCCGACCGTCGACCGGCACCTCGGCTCCTGTCTTCAGGTCGCTCACGCCGGCCGTGTAGTTGCGGGTGTGCCCGTTCTGGTCACTCAGTGAGGCCAGCGCGCCGGGGAAGCCGTCCTTGGCCACCAGTGCCTTCAGACTCTTGCGCACGGCGGCGTCGGTGCGGCCACCCTGTGCGTCCTGCGTCTGCTGTCTCACGGAGGCGTCGGCACGGCTCTCCAGCGCGCTCGCACCGGGCACGGTCAGCGCAAGAGCGGCGACGACACCACTCAGTGCGAGCAGCGAGTTACGACGATGGGACATGGAATTCCCCTTGCGAGTGGCGGAGGTGGTGGGTGGGGGATGTTCGGGTCACCGCGCACACAGTGCGGTGTCGAGAGCAGCGTTGACGTGTTCCGCAGACTCCGGACTGGAGGGAAGGGTTGTCACGGCGACCGTGGCCGCCTGGCCGTCCGCGGTGGCGCCGTTGCGGTTCTCGTAGCCGTCGAAGTCGCCGCCGTGGCCCCAGGCCACGCCGCCGCAACTCAGCTTCATCTCGACGAGGCCGAGCCCGTAGCGCCAGCCGTCGGGGAGTCCCTTGGTTGCAACCGAGGTCTGCATCTGCTTCAGCTGCTCGGGCTTCAGCAGCTTGCCGTCCTGCAGGGCAGTGAGGACACGATTTACATCGCTTGGGCGTGAGATGAGCTGCCCGGCGGCCCCGCCCCAGGAGGGGTCCACCTCGGTGGCGTCGACGAGCGGCCCGCCGCGGACATCGGACGCGTAGCCGTGTGGATGGGCTTCGCGGATGGTCTGGTTGCCGGCGTCCGGCCAGTAGGTGTGCCGCAGGCCGACGTGGTCGATGATCCGGTGAGTGATCTCCTCACCGATCGGACGGCCGGCGACCCTCTGCACGATGAGTCCTGCGACGGTGTAGCCGGTGTTGCTGTATTCCCAGCCGTCGCCAGGCGCGAACGACGCCTTCTCCTTCAGAGCCATCTCGAGCAGGTCGTCAGGCTCCACGTAGGTGTGCCGCCACTCGGCGAACTTCGGCATGGTTTCGGTGTAGTTGGGCAGTCCGCTGGTGTGCTGGAGTAGCTGCCGTACGGTGATGTTCCGGCCGTCGCCGCCGGGTCCGCGGATAACGCCCGGAAGGTATGTGTCGACCTTCGCGTCGAGGTTGATCCTTCCCTCGCCGACGAGCTGCAGGACGACGATCGCCGTGTACATCTTGGTGGAGCTGGCGATCCGCACCTGCCCGTCGACTGGGACCTTGGAACCGGTCTTCCGGTCGCCCACTCCGGCAGTGTAGTTGCGGATGTGACCGTCTGGTCCTGCACCGAGGCCAGCGCGGCGGGAAAGCCATCGTCATTTACAAGAGCGTTCAGGCTCTTCTGCACCGCACCACCCGACTTGGTGGGGGTCTGGTCGGCGTTCGCAGTGGTGATGCCCATCGCTGTGAGCCCGAGTGCCACGAGCGTCGATGCCGCCAGGACCGACCGCCGACGATTACGGGGCCTTGAAGTACGAGTGTGCGACACGGGACAACTCCCTGCTGGACGATTCCCAATTCCTGGATTCCAGCCTGTCCCGACGGGTAGCAGGCATCGATCCCGCGCGCTGCCCAGCGGTGGTAGTGCAGGCACTACCACCGCTGCCGGCCGCTTTTCCGCAGGGATGCGTTCCCGGAGCCATCGAGTTCCGGGTGCCTCACATCGTCCGGCTCCGGGCGCGGTCCGTCTCCGGGCGTCACCCCGGCGTGATCGTCCGCGAGGTTAATGAGCGTTTTCAGCGTCGTCGACAGGCGAGCGGGCGGCGGCGGTGCGGCCGGGTGTGGAAGCGGGCCACTTCATCTTCGGTGAGGCCGAGGTGGCCGAGCAGGCGCCGCTGGTCTGGGTGGAGTTGGGGGTAGTGGGTGAT
>NZ_JBSFDB010000061.1:0-43830 GCF_053593695.1 Streptomyces sp. NPDC002144 | reverse complement strand
CAGCGGTCGCCACGTGAGGCCGGCCGGTGATGTCGTGGCCGCGGCTTCACCGGCCGGGGCGAGGGTGAGCCCGTCGCGCAGGTCGCGCTGAGACATGTCGAAAGAGACTGCGGAGGTGTGCAATCGGAGGTCTGGCCGGGTGTCGCGGAACAGTGCGGACAGCTGATCGTGGATCACGGGGTTGGCCGTACGGTCGGGCAGCCGCAGCGGATACGCGGCCGCGTCGGCGATCTCGATCTCCGGGTGTTCGGCCAGCGGATGATGCTGTGCCAGTTGGACCCCGACGCGCTGACGCCGCAGCAGGAACCGGCGCACGCCACGCCCCGGCTGTTCACCGCGGGTGATCCCGGCATCGATGCGGCCGTCGGCGACCGCGGGGGAGATCTCCGGTGTCGCCATCGGGACCGCGCCGACCTCGAGTCCCGGGCTGCTGCGCATGAGCCTGTCCACCAGGGCCGGTGTCGTCTCGGCCCCCGTGCTGAGGCTGTATCCGATGCGTAGCGTGCCCAGTTCCCCGGCCCCCGCATTCCGGGCGGTGTCCCATGCCTGGTCCAGCGCCGCCAGTGCGGGCGGCGCGGACTCCGCCAAAGCCGCACCGGCCGGGGTCAATACGACGCTGCGCGTGTTGCGGACCAGCAGGGCCGTACCGAGTTCCGCCTCCAATCGGCGCATCCGGGCGCTGAGTGCGGGCTGCGCGATACCGATCCGTGCGGCCGCGCGGGTGAAGTTCAACTCCTGCGCCAGCACCAGGAAGTACCGCAGGCTCACCGTGTCCGGCGCCACGTGCCCTCCCTGCCGATTGATAACGATGCGTTCTGAGTCTATGTCGAACCGGTCTTTCCCTCGGCCACACATCCGGCCCTAGCCTGCGCATATGACGATCCAACCGACCGCATTACCCCTCGCCGGGATCGATCGATCTGAGTGTCGATTCGAAGTCGGACCTCTCCGGCCGAACACAGGAGGTTTCCATGGCTAAGGGCTACTGGGCCAGTGTCTATCCCGCAACCTCCGACCCTGAGAGCCTGACTGTCTACTTCGAGCTGGCCGGTCCGGCTGTCCGGGCTGGGGGCGGGCGCACCCTGTCCCGTGGGGGTCGAGTCGTCGCCCACGAGGCCGGAATCACGCAACGCGTCGTTCTGATCGAGTTCGACAGCTTTGAAAAGGCTGTCGCGGCATATGAGAGCGAGGCCTACCAGAAGGCGCTGGTGGCCCTCCCCGACGGCTTCGAGCGCGACTTCCGCATCATCGAAGGCGTCGACTGACCGGCGGGCCCAGCCGGCGGGTGGCCGCCGACCACCGGCTGAGGCAGGACGCCACGCCCCGGGACGCGTTCGGTCGGCCGCCTCGGCCAGGTCCGGTCATCGGCGGAACGCCACTCGTGGTTGCCAGTTTGGTTGAGCGTCAAAGGGGGGGGCCGATGTCCTGGCCGGATATCACGGTGGTTGAGGCGTGCGTGCGGCACGACGGCCGGGGTGGCAGCCCCACAGCCGTCACCGACGACGACCCGGCAGCGACCGACGCGGACCGGCGTGCGGTCGCCGCTGCGGCCGGCACCTCGCACACGGCGTTCCTCGGCCCGGGGCGGACGCCGGACGGCGGCTGCCCGGTCCGCTTCTTCACCGCCACCGCCGAACTGTCCGGCTGCGGCCACGGCACCGTCGCCGCGCAGGCCGTCCGGTTGACCCGCACCGCGCTGAGCGAGCTGAACGACCGCCAACACACCGGCGGGCGCACGTTCGACACCGTCGCGATCCGCCGCACCGCCGGCATCGAAGTGTGGTTCGACCAGGGCCTCGTCGCGCTACGTCACCCGGCACCGGACGAGCGCGCCGCGATCGTCGCCGCGCTCGGGCTCACCGCGGACGCCTTGCATCCGACCGACGCGCCACGGATCGCCTCGCCCGGCGCACCACGCATGCTGGTGCCGGTCCACGACCGGCCGGCGCTGCTCCGAGTCAACCCACACCTGGGCAGGCTGACAGCGGCGTGCCGGCGGTACGGGCTCCTCGGCTGTTTCGTGTACGCACCGCCGGTGGGCGACCGACCGGGTGCGGCCCGGATGTTCGCGCCGGCGATCGGTGTCGACGAGGACGTCGCCAATGCCAACAGCACCGGCTGCCTGGCCGCCCACCTGCTCGACACGACAGGGGCACTGACGGTCGCGATCGAGGTGGAGCAGGGTGACACCCTCGGCCGACCGGCCAGCGTGCTCGCTTCGGCCCGACGCGGGCCCGCGGGCATCACGACCCGGGTCGGCGGGTTGGCGGTGGTCCGCGACGGACACCGAGGCGACCACTAGACCGTCCTCTTATGCGATCCGCGCATGGGCTGGGGCTGTCCGCTGCCGTCAAGCGTTGGCACCCGGTGGCGACCGTCAGCGGGACGACACGGTGTCGAGGGCGCGGCTGAGGGTCCATCGGCAGACGCGCAGCTTGGCGGCGACGGCAGTTCTGGTTTGGCGGGCACCGAGCAGCATGCGGGCGTCGGCGATCCGTTCGCAGGCCAGGGCGCGAGGACGACCGCCGACGCGGCCTTGAGGGCACATCGCCCAGTTGGCAGGACAAGGGGTGGTAGGGACACGCCTGTTCGCCCGCCGCCCGGAGGTCTTCGGGCTGTGCGGCAGGCGGGTAAGTGCTGGAGTCCGCGCTGGAGGGCGAGCTCACGGATCACCACCTGGGACAGGAGCCCGGTGAGCGGGCCGAGAGCAGCCGTGAGAACCGCCGTAGCGGGCACCGGACCCAGGATCGTGCAGTGGCTGAAGGCGTTGCGCGCGCGTGCCCTCGCGTCCCCTTGATCCCGCCTACAGCGATCGACTCGGCGCTGGGGTATGGACCCGGTGGCAGGTGGTCCATAGTGTCCGGGGAAAGCCAGCGGGCGGTCGGCCAGGGGGCGGGCGTGACGGATCCGGAGCGGCACGAGCACCAGAGCGAGCGGGCGGCATCCGCGACAGGCGCGGTCGCGCCCGGCGACGCGGTGACGGCATCCCCGGTCTGCCCGCCCGCACCAGCAGCACCGCCCGGCGGTAGTTCACCGCCCCTGCCCGCCTTCGCACCCCTTCCGGTTGCCACTGTGTGCGTCGCCCTCGCGGCTGTGCTCACCCTCTTGTCCGGCCGGTACGGCTACCACCGCGACGAGCTGTACTTTCTGGCAGCGGGACACCATCCGGCCTGGGGCTATGTGGACCAGCCGCCGCTCACCCCGCTCATCGCCCGCACGGCGAGCGCGCTGTTCGGGAACACACCCGCGGCGCTGCGGGTCCCGGCCACGCTTGCCTGTGCGGCCACGGTGTTGGTGGCCGCTCTGCTGGCCCGGGAGTTGGGCGCAGGGCGCCGCGCTCAGGTACTCGCCGCGGCGCTGACCGCCGTGAGCGCCCAAGTGCTGGCGGTGGGGCACATGGTGTCGACGGCCACGTTCGACCTGCTGGCCTGGCTGGTGCTGAGCCTGTGCACCCTACGGCTGCTGCGCACCGGCGAGGGACGCTGGTGGCTGGCTGTCGGCGCCGCGCTCGGGGTCGGGCTGCTCAACAAGTATCTGGTGGCGGCGCTGCTCGTGGCCCTGCTCGCCGGGATCGCAGCCGTCGGCCCACGGCGAGTCCTGCGCGGTGCATGGCCCCTCGCCGGCGCCGCCGTCGCGCTCACGGTGGCCGGCGGCAACCTGTGGTGGCAGGCCCAGCACGGCTGGCCCGAACTCACCGTGGCGCACGGCATCAGCGCGGACGACGGTGCGGACAACCGGATCGCCTTCATACCCGAGCAACTCGTCTTCCTCTCCCCGCTGTTCGTGCCGGTTTGCGTGGCCGGCTGGCGCCGCCTGTGGCGAGAGCCCGCCCTGCGCTGGGCCCGCCCGGCGGCGGTCGCGTATCCGTTGCTGTGCCTTCTTGTGCTGGCCGCCGGCGGCAAGGGCTACTACACGGTCCCGCTGCTGATCGTGCTGCTCGCGGCGGGCTGCGAACCGCTCGCCGCGTGGCTGCACGTGCACCGCCCGCTGGTGTGGGTGCCGGCGCTCGTCTTCGCGGCGGCGATCAGCGCGGTCGTGGCCTTGCCGCTGCTGCCGCCGAGCGCGTTGGCGCTGCCCATGGCGGTGAACAAGGAGCAGGGTGAGCAGATCGGCTGGCCCGCCCTGGCGGACGCGGCCCGCCAGGGCTGGTTACTGATCCCCCAGGACGAGCGAGCCCACGCTGTCGTCCTCGCCCAGAACTACGGCGAGGCCGGCGCCCTCGACCGCTACGGCCCTGCCCGCGGTCTGCCCCGGTCCTACTCCGGCCACATGAGCTACGCGGACTGGGGCCGGCCCCCGGACTCGGCCGACGGCCCCGTCCTCCTCGTACGGCAGCGGGACGCCACGGACATCGAACGGCACTTCACCGGCTGCCGCGAGGTCGCCCGCGTCGACAATGGACACAACGTCGAGAACGAGGAACAGGGCGCGTCGATCGACCTGTGCTCGGGGACGGCACAGCCGTGGTCAAAGCTGTGGCCACAGCTGCGACGCTACTACTGACGGCCTACGACAAGTCCTCCCTGCCGATGCGTGGGTGGCCGAAGACGTGGGCAGCGTCGTCGAAGGCGCGGCCCGCGTACAGGACCGGGGTCACGGGCTTGGCGGTGAGATAGGTACCGCTGGGCTGAGAACCGGTCGACGCAGCTGAAACCGGCGCGTCCCGTGGGTGACAGCGGCCTGATCAGTGCCCGTTGTGCCGTCCACGATCAGGACAGTGTCCCGGCGGAATCGCTTGCGTGGCTGGATCGCGAGCGCCGGGCCGAGGCCGTCGACCAAGCGGTCGGCCGTGGACTTCGACTCCCCGAACAGCGGCGCCCGTTGGCGCGGTGTGAGGTTGGTGCGCCAGTACCCAGCGAACCAGCAGAACACGGTCCTCCAGCGGCAGGCTCCACGGCCTGCCCCCTGCAGCTTTGCATCGAGAAGAACGTCGACCTCCTCTTCCGCTGACGTCGGCCGGCACCACCGGCGCACTGTGACCAGCCGGCTCGCACGGACCTGCCTGCGGGAGGTACAGCGACCCAACTCTGGGCCCAGCCAGGATCGATCTCGTCCAGTGCCTCCCTGCGCTCTGCGGAGAGCTCTCCGGCACCCTGGGTCATCCGGGGCAGGGCTACGGCTGCTGCGGCCTGATCCGGCAGATGATCAAGGCGCAGCCGATCGCCGCGCCCGCGGCGCCCGCACGAGCGGTGGCTGCTGCTGGACCCGGCACCCCTGAAGCGTGGTCCCCCGTTCTACGCCACCGGATCGCGCCAGGCGGCGACGAGATCGTGGAAGCGTGCGAAACGGGTGCCGGGTACGGTCTCACCGGTGAGCGTCTTGCCGTTGAGCCAGCAGATGTCGAAGATGTCGGTCTCGGTGTCGAGGAGGCAGCACACGCCACCGGTGGTGGCGGTGAGGTCGGTGAACGTCTTCCTGACGCTCGTGGACTGCACGAACATCCGGCTCATGCTCGAAGTGGCCGCCGTGAACTGCAGCGATGCGAAGTTCGGGTGCCATGCGGGCGAGAATCTCACCGTCAGATAGATGTACCCGACGGCCGCGCGCCCCTCCTCATCGATACCGTCGCGGGCGAACTCGCGCAGGGCGTCGTCGACGCCGATGAGGATCGAGGTGTCCAGTTCGAGCGGGCCGCCTGCTGAACAGTCGACCGGTTCGGTCTCGTAGGCCGAGGTGAACGGCAGGATCAGTTGTTCTCCGCCCGGCAAGGTCACCGGAAGCCGGGGCATGTCGCGGCGTGGGGAAGCGAGTTCGGCCAGCCGGGTCAGTGCCCTCGGGACGTTCTGAGGGGGCATGAAGATCTCGTAGCTGTAGTCCAGTCCCATACCGCCCCGCCTCCCCTGACCTGGACCGGCATCCTTTCACGGTGTGGACCGGTGGCTCAGTTCTTTCCGGGGCGGCCGGCTCATCCGGGCGCGGTCGGCGGACGGGCGTGGACGTCGGCTCTTCTTCGAGGAGGCCAGGTCCAAGCGGACACCGCCCCCTGGGTGGTCACCGAGGACCTGGCAGCGGATGGTGACGCCGATGTCGCGACCGGAGGCTGAGGCGGGGAGTCCGGCCTGCGCGGAGTTCTGTTCGTGGGCGTGCCGGTCCGGGCGGTGGTGTCGGGAGCGGGGGTAGCGCCGGTGTGTGGCGGTTGTCCGGGGCGGTAGAGGCGACGCGGCGGGTCCGGAGTGCGGGACTCCTTGCGGCGGGTGCGTACGTGTGTGTTGGGACGGGCGGTGCTTTGCCGTTGGCCTGTCAGCCCGCGATGGCTATGCCGGCGATCGCCACGGCCAGGCCTAGAATGATCATTGGCCAGCGGTTGTGCGGTGAGTGGCCGCCGTACGCCTCGCCCCTGAAGTGGATCATTAGGCCTATCCCGAGGCTCGTGACGGCGAGACCCGCCGTCAAACGCAAGATCGCTACGGTCATGGCCCCTCCTGCAGCACGGTGACACGGTTTCGGCGCCCAGTTGTCTGCTGTCCGGGCTTGGGCTTGGCCCGGACAGTGTCGTAGACCGTACCGGGTGATCTGCGGCTGCCGGCCGCCAGCCGCCGGTGCCCCACGCGCGTGAAACTGGCGTGCGGCACAGATGGTGACGGCCCACTGGTTGGCCTGCTGCTGGCGAGGGCGGTGTCCAGGCGTTTGGGGTCCTGGATCGTGCACCTGCGGGAGAGGGCCGGCGAGGTGGTGTTCGGGGGCCGGGTCCTGTCGTCCTGACGGGGCTGGGCGGGCGTGTGCTGGCTGATGTGGTGGCATGGGGGTGGGGCTGCTGGTGTCGCGGGTGGGGTGACGTCGCGTCAGTGCCTGCAGATCTGCTGTACAGCGTGGTCGATGTCGGCGGACTGGGCCGCGGTGGGGAGGACCGGGGCCTGGCCCTCTCGGCGGGTGTTGCGCACGGTGACGAACAGCAGGGGCGTTCCGGTCGGGGGGAGGGGCAGCTGGCAGTAGACGTTGATACGTGCGTGCAGGAAGAGAGCTTGGCCGGGCCGGAGCGCGGCGCCCGGGGCGGGCCGGGTCTGCAGGAAGCCGTCGTAGCCCTGTCTCGTTCCGGTGAACGTCACGGGGGAGGCGGAGGCGATGCGGACGGTGATGCCGAAGTCCAGGCTGTACCGGTGCGGCATCTCGACGCCGGTGATCCGGACGCTCGTGGCGGCGACCGGGTCGGGCGGTCCGGGCTGGGGGCGGGTGGCCGCGGCGTAGCCGAGGAGCATGCCCAGGGCGAGTGCGCCGGACGACACGGCGATCGTCGCCTGGGCGCGGCGCGAGAGCGCCTGCCAGCGCTCCCGGAGCAGCGGACGGTCCGCGCCCATGTTCTCGACGACGTCGCTGTCCTGGCCCTCGGACGGAGTCACCATGTCCGCAGCGTAGAGCCGCGTGCCGGCGATGGGTACCGGCCGGACAGCCCTTCTCAGCCCTTGCTCGGTCCTGCCCCCGCACGGCCGGGGGCTGGGGTTCTGCGGCGTACCGGTAAGCCGCCAGGCGGAAGCGACCGCCAGGGCAGCGCGGACGGCGATGCGCCTCGCTGGGCGGCGCGAGGCGGCCACAGGCATACCCCTGTCGGCTGCGGCCCGCGTGGCTCGTGCCGTGTTGAGTTCCCGGCGTCGTCTGCCCAGTTGCCCACTGTATTGACATGAGTCTCTGCGAGCACCTGGTCCACAGTCGCCCTTTCCCGGCGATGCCCCCGCAACAGATACGCAGGTGCCATCTTCTCGAGCGGGCACCGAGCAGCGCATGGACTGTGTTCCGCCACCGGCCTGTCACGACCTCGGAAACTTCGGCGGAGGCATTCAAGAAGGCAGCCCCTTCCTTGGCAGTGGAAGGGGCTGCTTGTGTCGTCAGCGCTCAGCAATGCACTTGCACTCGCTCGACGTAGTTGTTGCCGTCCAGGGTCCGCTGTCCTCCTGCCCAGACGTAATCCCAGGTGCCGTTCACGTAATACACCGTGAAGCTGTTGCCGTGGGCCCTGGCATAGTTGAAACGGCCGTAGATCCAGTTGTCTCCGCAGCCGTCCATGTTCCAGACGCCACCGGAAGTGTCGTACACGCAGGCCCGCCCGGCATCGCACTTGTAGGTCACGTACTGGGGATGGACGTCGGCAGCTGAGGCAGTGCTGGAGCCCCCGATGAGCGCGCCGGCTCCAAGGGCGAGTGCCACAGCTGTACGGGTGACGTGCTTTGTGAGCAACTGCATCCAGAAGTCTCCCTGCCTGGGGCCTCACCGTGACGCCAGTTCGAGCAGACGCCCGTGAGGACCTGCCACTCGGTCGACCGGTACAACTCGCCGTGATCGACCTCTTTGCGTCACACGGTAGGCGCCGCCCGTAAAGACCAGCCATCCTTTCGAACGCCATCGAAACGCCCTGCAAGCTGGCAGATCGTCAAGGTCTTGCTCCCCGTGCTGAGGCTCGTTGGGGTGGAATGCGCATGCGGGACGAGGTTCGCGCCCACATCGCAGGCCACCGCCGATCTCGATAAGGCACGCCTGCGCCAGATCCTGCCCGACCTCCTCGACGACGCCCTGCGCCATTGCGGCCCCGGGCGCTACCGCGGTGTGCGCGAAGCGCACCACATGGTCAGCCGCTCCTCGGCCGCGGCGCTCGTCACCGTAAGGGTGTCTGTACTGCATGGCCCCGCATCACAGGGACGAGGCGGGATGCTGCGGTGCGCGCGGGGGAGACGGGACGGGGCTCCTGACGTGTCAGCAGTACGGTGCACGTCCGGCGGAGCGGCTTTCCAGGCCGGCCGTCCTGTGCCGACGTCGAATGGCGACTTGATCGTTTTCCGTCGGCGCCCTTCAGGAAAAAAATCACCGACCCCTCCATCAGTGGCGGGCTTTCGTGTATCTTCACGACCGTCACACAAATTACAGAATGGCGTATTCGTTCATTTGTGCGCTTTTTCGGTAGCGATGGAGCGTCATTCGTTCGATTTATGTGAGGTAAGGGCCGTGATACGAGTGTCGTGGTCCTTTCCTGGGGGGCATGTGAGAACGCAGCACGACGACGGGGTGTTTGACCGTGACGACATTCTGGCGGCCGCTGCCCGTGTGGTGCATGTACTGGGCAACACTGCGGCAGGTGACCTCGAGCGGGGTTCCGAGCGGGCGTTTGAGCAGTTCGAACATATGGTCAGGGATCGTCTGACCGAGGTCGGCCGTCATCCGGCCGAGCGATGGCAGGCGGCGCTGCGGGAAATCCGTGACCAAGAGCGGCGGCACCTCTTTCCGGCAGGACGGGGTTGGCTCGCCACGGCACTCGCCGGCGGGGAGATGGCAGTGGCGACGTTCTTGGAATTCGGCTGCGAGAGAATTCGGCTCAGTCGCGTCACGGGTGACACTGGTGACGCTTTTCCGAGCAGTGACGTCCTTTTCGAAGCCGAGTGGAACACCTTCGCCGGAGAGGCGGACCGTACCTTCGGTCGAATACCACGTCTGTTCGACCTGGCGACCGGGAAAATCAAAGCCGAGGAATTCGACAGGACTCTGGGCCAGGTGCTGGCGCGGGGCCTGCGGCGGCTGCCCGAATCGCAGGCCGGCGACGCACCGCTCGTGATCGCGGTGCGCGCGGCCGGCTGGAGCTGCCTGGAACAGGCCGTCGAACGGCTCGCCCCGCGCACGGCCCTGCTGCGACTGCGTCTGCCGGCGGGGTGGCCGGACAGTCCGGACGACCTGCTCGCCCCGACACCACTGCGCCGTACCCTGTGGTTCGCCGCCGTGCGGGTCCGGCCGTCCACCGGCGCCGTGCAGCTGGTACGCCAGCCGCTGTTCTGGGCGGGCAGTACGGCATCGGTGCCGGGGCGGGGGTCCGCGGAACAACTGGCCGAGGTACGGGTAGGGGTCCACCCCGACGACCGGGAACAGCCGCATGCCTGTGCCGTCGTGGTCACCGGGCCCACCGAGGACGCCCCCGCCGACTGGCATGCCGTCCGAGCCGACCATGTGGTGCTCCCGGCCGGGGGACAGGCGACGCTGCGCTACCAGCTCGACGGTCCCGGGCGGGTGCGGCTTCTGTACGAGGGCGGTCAGTGGCCGGAGAGCATCGCCTGGACCTCGATCGTCGACAGACTGCCGCGCAGGCTCGCGCCTCCACGGCCCGTCGACCTGGTCCTCGCCGTGGAGACGGCGGTTCGGCGTCGTCAGGGAGCTGCCCAGCTGGCCGCGCGCGTCCGCCGGGCGCAGGCCGTGGTCGAGGCAGTGCGGGACGGCACCCGCCATCCGGAGTCGCTGCGGGTTGCTCTCATCGGCTACCGGGACCACGTGCCGCTGGCCGGTCCCGGCGACGTAACTCCCATCCAGTACCGCACCGGATTCTGCCCCGCCTCCTCAGCGCTGCGGATCCTGGAGGAGTGGACGCCGAGTCCGCTGCACCATGACTTCGCCACCGGCCTCGAACACGTCCCGTACGAACTGGACGCCCGGCAGGGCTGGTGGCGCCCGGGCAGCCGGCGTGCCCTGATCGTCGTCGGATCACGTCCGCCCCATCCCTATGGCCGGCCACCACAGGCGGTGCGCCGACGGGCGCCCGTACGGGTGTGTCCCGACCGGCTGGACTGGCTGACCGCGTTGCAGCGACTGCGTCACGAGCAGCAGCTCGTGTGTCTGGCGGTGGTGGACGAGCCGGACTGGATGGACGACGACGGCGAGCCTTTCGTGGCCCGATGGGCCCGCCAGGCATGGGCCTACGTCGGTGCTCAGGGCTGTTTCGACGCGCAGGAGGACCCGGAGCGGGTGGTGACGGGCCTGCTGGCCGACACCGGCCAAGGCAGCCGTGAGGCCGGGCATCCGGTGCTCGCGCTGGCGGCGGGCCGAGCGGAGCGTTGGCTGCCGTAAGCGCCGCCCAGGCGTACCGACGGGAGGTCGGGCGCCGTAACGGGCTTCCGTGCCGCGCGGAGGCCACTGACCGAGGGGGGAACATGAACGACCGAGACGAGGCCACGGAGTCCGAGGTGCAGCAGGCGGGGCGCAGCCGCGCCGACAGCGGCCGCAAGAGCCCGTATGCCGCCTTCGAGCAGCACCTCGCCCTGCCAGGCTCCGCACCCTCGCCCGCCCCGCCGTTGACGTTCCCCGTGCAGGAGGACGTGGCGGTGGCCGAGGGTGTGGAACAACTGTCGCCGCCGCTGCCCCGTACCCGGCCGGGGCCGGGCAAGGAGCCGCCGGCGAAGTGGTCCACGGCGGAGGAGGATTCCCTCGCCCCGGCCCCGTCCGTCGAGGGGGACGAGCAGGTCGCGTCCACGATCACGCTGTGGGGCGGCATGGGCAGCGGCAAGTCGACCCTGCTGGCCGCGCTCACCCGAGCGCTGATGGATCCCGCGTACGGCTCATGGAACGTGTTTCCCGAGGACCACGCCTCCAAGCAGTACCTCAGCGATCTCGCCCACACCTTCTACCGCGAACGTGTCTTTCCGAGCGCCACCCAGGACGAGCAGTTGCCCGTCGGGCTGACGTTGGTCGGAGATGTCGGCGGAACTCCCTACTCCCGCAGAACCGGTGGCAAGCGGCGGTGGCGCCGCGGCGTCCAGCCGGGGGCGGACGTCCTCGAGTTCCGGGTCTCCCTGCGGGACATGCCCGGTGAGGCCTTCGACCTGCGCTCGGAGATGGGTGCGCTGATGGGGCCGCGGCTGGTCACCGACCTGGCCGACTCACGGGCGATGGTGTACGTCCTCGACGTGGCCCGGGAGTGGCGGGTCAACGGCGAGAACGGGCCCGTGGACGAGGACGAGCGGCAGAGTGCCGACTTCTTCACGGAGGTCCTGGACGGGGTGGCGACCGAGATCGCCATGCGCGGGCACCGCGAAGGGCACCGGCTGCCGCACAGCATCGCCGTCTGCCTGGCCAAGTTCGACGACGACGACGTGTTCCGGTTCGCCTGCGAACACGGCAACGTGCGGCTCAACCCGCGCACCGGCCAGCCGGAGGCCATCGATGCCAAACGGCTCTTCGACGACCTGTGCGACCGCTTCCCGCACGGCAGTCTGGGCGAGATCAGGAACCAGATCAGCCGCTACTTCGTGCCTGAGCGCGTCGGCTACTTCGTGTGCAGTGCCGTCGGCTTCTGGGTCGATCCGGACCGGGGCTTCGACTTCGACAACCCCTCGCTGGTCAACGCCGTCGACGACAAAGTCAGGTTCGTGGCTCCGCCCCGACCGGTCAACGTCATGGAACCCTTCCTCTTTCTGCGCGGCCTTTCCGGTCAGCGATGACGTCCCGAGCGAGAGAGGAAGGTCCGCTCATGTCCTCCGACGGCGCCGGACTGACCGCGGGCTGGGCGGTCTGGGGCAAGCGTCCCCACAGCACGGCGGGTTTCCACGTGATGGCGGCCTGGCCGCCGGAGTGGAGCAGTGACTACACCAAGGCGATCCAGCACTGGTCTCCGGGCACACCCTCACCCGCCGACCAGCTGCCGTGGGTCACGGTCGGCCCGGGCAGGACCCCGGACAACCGGCTGTCCTTCGGGGTCTTCGTCCTCGACCGGACCGCGACGGCCGACGTGCACAGCCGGCCGATCAACCACGTCACACACTTCTGGGTCTCCTATGAGCAGGCGGCCTCGCACGGTCTGGGCTGGAGCTCCCTGGCCCGGGCGGCGCTGGCAGGGCGGAGCGGACTGTCCAGGATCGCCGCCGGTGGCGAGTCCGGCGCGCTCCACGGCCCCGTGCACCTGCCGCTGTCCACGGGCGGACACCTGATGAACGGCTTCGACGAGGAGTTCGTCTCCGCGAGCGACACACTGCTGCACTGGCATGCGGCGGTCGCCGCCCTGCTGCTGGACGGGCCGGTGGTGGTGACCGGGGCGCCGGAGGACGATCCGTTGGAACGCCTGCGGCTGCTGGACAACATCGCCGCCATGTTGCCGTACGTCCTGCGCACCCGTCTGTCGGCCGCCACCGCGACGTCCTCCGGTGCCAACCACCGCATCTGCTTGTCCTGGGGGCGTCCTGCCCCCGGGCGGGCCTGTGCTCCCTGGGGTGGCGCCGTCGGCATCGAGGGGCTGTCCGCCATGGCGCGCCATTACCACGACCTGCTGATCCATGCCTGGGAGTCGCGCGGGGGCCGTCTGGTCCTCGACCATCTGGCGCGGTGCACGGCCCTGCCCGACAGCGCCCACGCCGGACTGTCCGCGGCGCATCATGCGCACGGGCTGCTGTCCGCGATGGACGGTGAACTGCACGTCGAGGCGGAGGTGTTGCGCGGCGGGCCGGTGGCCGACGACGTGGTCGACGGCTTCCTGAGCAATCCGCACACCAGCCACAGGACCGCCAGAATGATGGCCCGGGCCAAGCTGTCCGGCGCCTCCACCGACCTGTCGCTGCTGCCCCCGCACCTGAGCGATCCCCAGGTGGCGGCCTCGCTGCAGCAGCGTCTGCGCGAGGACCTGCGCGCCGGACGCCTTGCGTCCGCGCAGGAGAAGGTCAGCAGCCTGCTGCGGGCCACCCGCGTGGAGGGCACCAACCTCGACGTCGTCGACCAGGCCCTCGCCTACCTCGTGGACCCCGCCGACGGCTCGGGCGAGGACATCGACATCACGGCCACCTTGAACCTCCTGCCGTCGCTGGAGCCGTTCGTTCCCGGCACCATGCCCCTCGCGCGTGGCGCGGTGGCCGCCCGCCCCGAGCTGACCTGGATCCTGTTGGACGGTGCAGCCGGCACCCCCGAGCCGGCCGGCTCGGTCCGCCGCTGGCTGGAGTGGCTGGGAAGCGGCGCCGGTGACGAACTGGCCCGGGTGTACGAGGTGTTGCTGCCGCAGGTAACTGTGTGGCGGCCGCAGCCCGCACGGTGGGCCGTCAAGCATCCCGACGAGGCCGCGCGCCTGCTGGGCCTGGCCGTCGCCTGCGGACGGGGCGACGTCGTGCTGAGCGCGTCCTTCTTCGAGGAGCTGAGCGAGGCACTGGGAGCGAGCGGGCCGGGCCGCGTCCTGCGCCTGCGCGGGGCGCGCACCGAATCCCAAGGGCTGCGGGCCACCCTGGCCGCCGGGCCGCGCGGTGCCCTCGGACTGGCGCCGCGAGCCCGCTGGGACCTGTTGTGCGCGCTGTCCGGCGAGGCGCCGAGCGCGCTGCCCCGCGATGCAGAGGAGCTGACCAGAGCGGAGAGGGACCGCTACGCCGACACGCTGAAGCACCACTTGGACGCGCTGCCCCAGCATCGGCGCAGGACCGCTGCGAAGACCCTGCTGCGTTGTCTGCTGCGGTTCGACCCCACCACCGGACAGCGTCCGGCCGCGGCGGCCCGGGCCGTGACCGAACGGATGGTGCAGGAGCCGACGGACCCCGTGACGCGCCGCATCACCGCCGAGGCGGTCTCCGACCTGCTGACGGCGCCCGGCTGGCGGCCGCAGGGCGAGGAGGCGGACTGGCTGGAGCGGCTGGCGCAGTCCGTACCGCAGATCGGCGACACACTGCGCCTGTACGCACTGGGCGAAGCCGCTCGCGACGGGACGTTGAGCGCCGAGGAGTTCGGTCGGCGGCTGCGCTCGGCGCGGCGCGCCGGAGCGACCCGGGCGGAGCTCTGCGGCCCCCTGGCCGCGTGGGCGGAGCGCCGGTCGCGCCCCGGAACGGCGGTGCTGGAGCTGCTGGACGCCTACCGGGAGGCCCACCGAGAGCAGGGCGACCCGGCAGGACCGGAACAACGGGCCCTGTTGGAGCAGGAGGCCTGCGAGCGCCTCGGCGAGCGGCTGTGGACCGAGTACTTCGAGGCCGCCGAGGCCCGACTGCTGGCCCAGGAGGATCAGGCGACGCAAACCATCCGCCGCAACGAGCAACTGCGCGAGGAGGCCCGGCACCGCCGGGAGCTGCTCAGAACGCTGCACTTCACCCGCCGCTGAGCGACCGACCCCGTACTCCCCGTCCATCCGTGAACCGCCCGCCCGCGGGGGTGTTCATCACCCGCGGATCTCGACCGGGCCACGCCCAGGAAGAGTTGGCACCCCATGCTCACATCCACCTCGTCCGCGCTGCGCGTTCGCGCGAGTGCCACCGCCCTGTTCCTCTCCGCCGCGCTGCTCCTCGGTGCCTCGGCGCCCCGGGCCGACGATCTGCCCGCGGCTCCGTCCCCCGACGAGATCTGCCGTTCCCTGCACGTCGACGACGTACCCGCCTCCTACGTCGTCTTGGTCGACACCTCCTCCTCGATGGAGGACCGCGGCCCCGACGGCGCCACCCAGTACGACACCGTGAAGAAGCGGCTGCGGACGTTCCTCGCTGGTCTCGCGCCCTCGGACCAGGTCGCGCTCGTCTCCTTCGGGCGCTCCGTCGGAGTGGTCCATCCGCTCGGCCCGGCGGCCCGGGCACGACACGCGGTCGACGACCTGCCGGCGCGGGCAACGGAGAGCGCGAGCGATCCCGGTAGCGCCCTGGAGGCCGCGGCCGACCAGCTGCGCGACAGCCGTACCCCGGTGGCGGCGGTGCTGTTGCTCACCGACGGCGCGATCAACGCCCCCGACAGCGATTACGCCAAGCTGGGCTCACCGAGCTGGCGCAAGCTCGCCGAACGCTACCGGGCGCTCGGTCAGGACCGCACCGTGGTCGGCTACGGGCTGCCGCTCGCCGACGACACGCATGTCTCCGACATCCTGGGCGCGGTCGTGGCCACGCCACGCATCCTGCCCGTAGGGGCGGCAGCCCTGGGAACACAGCTGAACAGCGCCAAGGACCGGGTGCGGACCGACAAGGCGGTACGCACCCTGCGCGACGACGCCGACGCGGGAGTGCGGCTGTCCCTGACCGAGGGCACCTCCGGCAATGGCTCAGGCGTGCTCGACCTCGCCACCGGCGACCGCCAAGGCGCACGGCGGCAGACGGTACGGCTCACCGTCACCTCCACCGCCCACCACGTACCGCTGCAGGTCGTGCTGCACGCCCGCACCGACGGGGGCGGCCCGTCCGTGGCCTCGGCCGGGCTGCCCGAGCGGGCCGTCGTCCTGGGACCGGGAGCACGGCGGACCTACCGCCTCACCCTTGTCTGGCACCAGGACGCGGTACCTGCCCTCACCACGTCGACCGAGCCCTTCGAGACGCGACTGGCCGTCTCCGCCGACGTGACGTCGTCCTGGACGCCCACGGTCCACGGGGCACTGGGCTACCCGGAATTCCGGCTCGCCGCCCCCGCCGTGGCGCGGGTGCGACTGCACGGTCAGGTGCCCGGGGAGCCACCTGTGTGGCTGTACCCGTTGCTGCTCGTGCTGGTGCTCGGTGGAGCGCTGGCGGGGTGGACGGCGTACCGGAGGCGCAATCCATTGCTGCACGGGACCCTCGTCATCACGGACCTGCGCTCCGGCGACCGGGTCCACCACCCGCTGGGCGGGCGTCTGTTCACGAAGGACGTCGAGGTCGCCCAGGTACGCGCCCGCGTCAGGGTCCGGGGACGCGGCTCCTCCGGACGCAGGGTGCTGGCCGTGGAGTGTGTGCGCGAGCCCGTACGCGCCAACGCTCCCCGTCTCGCCGACCGCGGGGAGTGCGAACTCGGCAAGTCGACCGTCCTGTGCGGGATCGGCTTCTCCCACACGTCCGACCGGTGACGGGAGCGCAGGTGAAGCAGCCCTCCGCCTCGCACCCCGCCCCGATCGTCCCCCTGGAGCCGTCCGACCCCGCCGAGGCCGCAGGCTTCCGGCTGGTGGGCCGGCTGGCCACCGGCGGCTTCGGCCACATCTACCTGGGCAGACGGCCCGTTGACCATGCCGTTGCGGCAGGCGCCGAACCGTACACCCTGGCGGCCGTGAAACTGCTCAAACAGGAGTACTCCGGCAACGACCAGCACCTGCAGCGCTTCCGCCAGGAGAGCAAGGCGCTCCTACGAGGGGCGGGCGTCCGTATCCCGGAACTGCTGTCCGTCGACTTCGACGCGGACAGGCCGCCCGCCATCGCCACCCGGTTCATCCCGGGCCCCTCGCTGTACCGGGTGGTGGCGGCACACGGCGGGGCGCTGCCGGCCACGACCGCTCACGCGCTGGGTGCCGACCTGGTGGACACCCTCCTCGCGGCACACGACCAAGGAGTGCTGCATCGCGATCTGCACCCGGGAAACGTCCTGCTGACGGCGGACGGGCCGTGGATCATCGACTTCGGCCTGACCCGGATCCGCGGCCAGCAACTGACCCGGCCCCTCGACCAGGCCTTCGGCAATCCCCACTATTGCGCGCCCGAGCAACTGGAGGGCCTGGCCGAGACGGACGCCGCCACCGACGTCTTCGGGATCGCCGCGGTGCTGCTGTACATGCTGACCGGCCACGCGCCCTATCCGGGGCCGCGCACTCCCTCCCGGCGGGCGGCGGATGTGTCCGCGCTTGCGTCGGACCCGGCGGCGCGGACGCTCGCCGCCTGTCTCGCCGAGCGTGCCACCGACCGGCCCTCGCTCGGGGAACTGCGCTCGGCGCTCGGCGAGCCCGGCGATGTCACCTTGCCGGCCGGTGTGCGGCAGGCACTGGACACACACCGCGCCCTCCTGGCGGAATACCTGCGCGGCGCGGACAACGAGGCCGACATCACCGTGCCGTTCCGGCCGGGCCGGCACAGCTGGAGCAGACGTGTGGGGGAGTGGGCGCACGCCGTGGCGGCCGTCGGGAACGACACCGTGGTCACCGCCGACGGAGCCGGCCGACTGCACTGGATGCACCCCGGGACGGGCGAGGCCCAGCGCACCGATGTCGGATTCCGGCCGCCGGTGCGGCTGCGCGCGGGAGAGGGGCTGATCCTCGTCCAGGACGCCGCCGGGCGGCTGGAGGCCTGGGACAGCGCGTCCCGGACGCGCCGCTGGGCGGTACCCGAGCCGCAAGGCAGCGGTCCGGCTCCGGCGCTGCTCAACGGACGCAGTGTTCTGTTCGGCGACACGGAGGGAAAGGTGCACCATTTCGACGCCGACACCCGCCGCCTGTGGTGGCAGGGCGAACTGCGCCCGGGCATCACCGCGTTGGTGGCCGGCCGGCAGCGGGTGTACGTGCTCACCGATCAAGGACGGACTCTGCACGCTCTCGACGACGCCGACGGCAGGGCGGTCTGGACGGTGCCGGTAGCTCTGCAGGCGCCGGTGCGGGCGGCGCCGCTGCCGGTGCGGGACGCTGTGTACCTCGCCGACATGCGAGGAGCGTTGCACTGCGTGGCGGCGGCCGATGGTGCGGTGCGGTGGACGGTACGGCTGGGGGCGCCGATCGTCGCCGCGCCGGTGCGGATGGGTGACACGGTCGTCGTCGGCGACACAGCCGGGGTGCTGCACGCACGGGCCCTCGCCACAGGAGCGGAGAAGTGGCGCAGCACCGGCGGAGGAGGCGACGAGATCTTCGCGCTGCACGCAACCGGATCCAGCGTGGTGTGGGGTGGGTGGCAGGGCCGGCTGCATGTCGTCGACGGGATCAAGGGCATTGCAGGGCAGAGTTTCGACCTGCGCGGCCAGGTGCTCGCCGTGGCCGGTAACCCGACGCAAGAGGCCGTGTACGCGGCGACCGCGAGCGGCGAGGTGCACGGCGTACCGCTGTGACCGAGTACAGGCCTCCCGCGGCCGCCGGCACCTCTGGCCCGTATGAAGATCCACAACTGCGGACGGGGATGTGTCGACCGTCCTCAGAAGGAACCGACCGAAGCCAGTCCGGCCCCAGGGCCGCTCAGGCTGCCGTCAGCGCTGCCAGGGCACGGTCCATCGCGGCGTTGAACTCTTCCGGCGTCAGCGGCAGCCGGGACTTGACGTCCCGGCTCCACTGATCGGCGAGGACTTCGGCGGAACCCGACTCGACACCGTCGAGCGCCGCGTCGGCCAGGTCCGAGGGCGCCAGCTTGTCCACGGGCCAGCCCGCGGCCATGTCGGTGTCGGCCAGGCCGAGGTGCACCGCTGTCACGAGTGTGCCCTGCTCGGCGAGTTCCAGGCGGACGCCGTTGGTCATGGCCCAGGCGGCGGCCTTGGTCAGGTGGTAGGCATTGGCGCCCTTGCCTCCGAACCACGACATGGCGGAGAGGACGTTGACGATCGCGCCCCCGCCGTTCCTGGCGAGCGTCGGCGCGAACTCCCGGATCATTCCCAGGTGGCCGAACATGTTGGTCTCCAGCTCGTGCCGTACCGCCTCCAGCGAACCGGTCACCAGGTCGGTCCCTGTACTGATTCCCGCGTTGTTGATGAGCAGCGAGACGTCCGGGGCGGCCTCGGCGGCGGTCCTCACGGATGCGGGATCGGTGATGTCGAGGGGCAGTACCACGGCCCCGGGCAGGTCCACGGTCTCCGGCCGGCGGGCCGTCGCGTAGACCTTGCGGGCGCCCCGTTCGAGCAGGCGCTGGGCGAAGGCGCGGCCCAGGCCGCGGTTGGCTCCGGTGACAAGGGCGACTGAGTTGTTGATGTCCATGCCCGGTACGCTAAAACCTGACGCTGACGTCAGAGGCAAGTGCCGGCCGTCAGGACCGGGGTGAGAGGACCACCATGACCGTCACAGAGGCCGCGACCGAGCGGCTGATCCGCATCGGCGAGGTGGCGCGCGGTGCCGGCGTCTCGGTCCGCGCCGTGCGCTACTACGAGCAGCAGGGGCTGCTCGTCGCGGAGCGCAGCCCGTCCGGCCAGCGCCTCTACCGGCAAGACGTCATCTCCCGGATTCGCTTCTTCCAGCAGATGTACGCCGCCGGCCTGACCAGCCGAAGGATCACAGAACTCCTTCCTTGCTGGGACACCGGGCACACCGACGCCGAGCAACGCGCCATGCTTCGCGCCGAGCGCGATCGCATCCAGGCCAAGGTCGACGAGCTGCAGGCTGCCCTGGACCGCCTCGACGAGGTCATCGCGATCACGGACACGCACCCGTAGACGCAATGCCGTGACGCTGTTGGTGATCTCTGTCGGTCAGGTGATCGTGGAGGTGGCCGCGACTGCCGCCGCGGTCATCTGCCGAGCGGTGGTCGCGAGGCTGGCGATCGCGTCGTCCGGGGTCAGGCCGCAGAGGTCGATCAGGGCGAACAGCGACTCGGCGCTGATCACGAGGGCGAGGCCGCGGACCAGTTGTTCCACCTCCGCGCGCTGCGCGGAGCCGCACCGGGCGGTCCACGGGGCGAGAGCGTGCTCGATGAGTCCGAAGCGGTGGGCGGGACGGTCCTTGGACGTCGAGGGTTTCGCGATGGTCGAGGCGACGACCACCCGGACGGCACCCTGCCTGCGCAGCACTGCCCGGCCGAGGATCTCCGCGGCCTGACCGACCCGTTCGACCGGGTCGTCGCTGCGCGTCGCCGATCGCAGGACCGCGACCAGATCTTCCGTCATCACGGCGGCACGCAGGAGCGAGAGGAGGTCGGGGAAGTAGCGGTAGGCGGTCGCTTCGGAGACCCGTGCCTCGGCCGCGACCGCCGGCATCGTGATCTCCGCTCCGCTGTCGGCGAGCTCGCGGGCGGCCGCGACGATCGCCGACCTGGTGCGTTCCGTCTGGTTGCCGAGCCCGTTCGGGCGACTCCGCTCGGCCGTGATCATCCTTCCGTGCCGAGCGAAAGGCACGACGACTACGACGCCGGAGCCGGTACGTGGGTCATGGTCCCGCCGGGCGCACCGCACACCTTCGCCAACGTCACCGACGACACGGCGGTCATGCTCAACACCTTCACTCCGGACCTGTACGGGCAGTACTTCCGCGACCTCAAGGCCATGGTCGAGTCCGGGCAGCCGTTGTCCCGCGACGCCGTCGCGGAGGTCTGGACGAAGTACGGCACCGAACCGTCGACCGAGAACGCCTCGTGAATCTTCTCCTCGGGGCCAACACCGTCGCCGCGGTCGCCGGCATCGGTTTCGCGCTGGTGGGGGGTGTACGCCCGGCGGCGCTCAGTGAGAGCGGTACGCCAACCGCCGGGGAACGCTTCTACGGCTGGATGTACGCGACCAGGGGAGTGCCACTGGGGGTGGCGGCCCTTGTCGCACCGCTTGCGTGGCCGGGTCTTGCCGGCTCGCTCATCCTGTCCGCGGCCGCCGCGGCCCAGGTGGGCGACGCCGCCATCGGAGTCGCCACTCGGAAATGGACGATGATCGCGGGCGCCTCGCTCCTGACCGCCATATACGTCGCAACGGCCGTCGCCACCGCGTGAGCGCGGCCGGGCTGGCGCGCTTGCGGTGGCGCCGGGCGGGACTGCCTGGCCGATGTCGGGATGCTCCGGGCCGAGCAGGCCGTGTTCGTCCGGCGCGAAGTACGCGAACGCGTAGGGCGGTTGGCCGGTGACACGGCACCGGACCGCGCCATCCTCCAGCACCGGCATGAGGTAGAAGAGGGGGGGATCACAGATCTATGAATTGCCAAGTTTCGCAATTCATTAGATGCTGAAGGCTGTGGTCCCGTGGTAGCCGCGGGCACAGCCTTTCGCATCGGCTCCGGGCGGGGCGTGTAAGGAAGCAGAGGGATCGTGACCGTTCCACCGAACCAGGCCAACCTGCTCGTACGTGCCTGGGCTCGCACCGCTTCCCTGCTCCCCTCCCGTACAGACATGGCAGAACTGCGACGCGACCCGCGCCGGGATCTGCTCGCGGGCCTGACCGTGGCGATCGTCGCCCTGCCGCTCGCGCTCGGCTTCGGCGTCTCCTCCGGACTGGGCGCGGCAGCGGGCTTGGCGACCGCCGTGGTCGCGGGAGCGCTCGCAGCGGTCTTCGGCGGGTCGAACCTGCAGGTGTCCGGACCGACGGGCGCCATGACGGTGGTGCTGGTGCCCATCGTCGGCCGGTACGGTCCCACCGGCGTGCTCACCGTGGGGTTGATGGCGGGTGTGATGCTCGTGGCGCTGGCCGCGGCGCGGGCGGGCAGGTACATGCGCTACGTGCCCGCGCCCGTCGTGGAGGGATTCACTCTGGGCATCGCCTGTGTGATCGGGTTGCAGCAGATCCCCAACGCTCTCGGCGTACCCAAGCCTGAGGGCGACCGCGTCCTGGTCGTCGCCTGGCGTGCGGCGGAGGAGTTCGCCACGTCCCCCAACTGGACGGCCGTAAGTCTCACTGTCGCTGTGGCGGCCGTCATGCTGGCCGGCGCCCGATGGCGTCCCACGGTGCCGTTCTCCATCCTGGCCGTGATCGCGGCGACGATCACGGCGCAGGCGGCCGGTCTTGACGCAGCCAAGCCCATCGGTGATCTGCCCGCAGGTCTGCCCGCACCCTCGCTGGGCTTCTTCGAGCCCGGTGCGCTGGGCACGCTCCTTGCTCCCGCTGCGGCGGTCGCGGCACTGGCCGCGCTGGAGTCCCTGCTCTCCGCCTCGGTCGCCGACGGTATGACGGTCGGCCAGAAACACGACCCCGACCGGGAGTTGTTCGGCCAGGGCCTGGCGAACATCGCCGCCCCGCTGTTCGGCGGCGTTCCGGCGACCGGTGCGATCGCCCGCACCGCGGTCAACGTCCGGACCGGTGCGAGCTCCCGGCTCGCCGCCCTCACCCACGCCGTCGTTCTCGCGGCGATCGTCTTCACCGCCGCGCCCCTCGTGTCGAAGATCCCGCTCGCGGCGCTGGCGGGCGTGCTGCTGGCCACGGCGATCCGCATGGTCGAGGTCGGTTCCCTGCGAGCGATGGTGAAGGCCACCCGCTCCGACGCGCTGATCCTCGTCCTCACGGCCCTTGCCACGCTGGCACTGGATCTCGTCTACGCGGTCGTCATCGGACTGCTGGTCGCCGGCGCCCTCGCTCTGCGTGCCGTCGCACAGCAGGCCCGCCTCGATCAGGTACCGCTGGACGAGGGTGACCACACCGCCGAGGAACACGCGCTGCTCGCCGAACACATCGTGGCGTACCGGATCGACGGACCGCTGTTCTTCGCCGCCGCCCACCGGTTCCTGCTGGAGCTGACCGACGTGGCGGACGTGCGCGTGGTCATCCTGCGCATGTCCCGCGTGTCGACCATGGACGCCAGCGGCGCCCTGGTCCTCAAGGACGCGGTGGAGAAACTGAACCGGCGCGGCATCCTCGTCCTGGCCTCCGGCATACGGGCGGACCAACGACAGGTCCTCGACTCTGTCGGCGCGCTGGAACTGCTGCGGCACGAGGGCCGGGAGTACGACACCACTCCCGAGGCCATCCAGGGCGCCCGCGAGCATCTGGAAGGAGCCGGAGTCCTCCCTGCCGCCTCCGCTCAGCCGCAGACGGGTTCTTCCTCCGAGAGCGCCCTTCGGTGAGCAATGCCCCACCGACACGTGCTCTGTGCACCCCGGTCCGGGGCCGGGCCAGGGCGTCCGGGTGATCCACCGAGTTGCTAATCTCGGCAATTGATGAGGTCGTCACTGGTTGTCATCGTGGGATCCGATGCCCCGGTCCCAGTTGTGCGGTTCGGACCTAACTGACGTCGCGGGTGAGGATGGGCGCATGTCTTTGACCAGTGAGTGGCTGCGGAGTACGGCGGGCATCCGGGCGTGCCCGGCGCGGGCGCGGTCGCTTCCTCGTGCCGAGCAAGGGTCGCCTCGATGACCGCGCCGCTGTACCAGCTCAAGGCCGAGTTCTTCAAGACGCTGGGCCACCCTGCACGCATCCGGGTACTGGAGTTGCTGAGCGAGCGCGAACACGCGGTGGCGGAGATGCTTCCCGAGGTCGGCATCGAACCGGCACATCTGTCCCAGCAACTGGCGGTGTTGCGCCGGGCCAATCTGGTCGTGACCCGCAAGGAGGGGTCGACGGTCTACTACTCGTTGACCAGCCCGCACATCGCGGAACTCCTCAGGGTCGCACGCACCATCCTGTCCGGCGTCCTGGCCGGCCAAGCAGAACTCCTCGCCGACCTACAAGCCACCCAGCCGTCGGCGAAGCCCCCTTCCTAGGCTCCGCGCCGTACGCTTCCCGCACAGCCGCGTCCCGGACCGCGGACGTCAGCGGACGCTCGATGCTGTACGGGCTGGTGCTGCGGTCCATGGTGAGCCGTCGCCAACGAATGGCGCACCACCGGGGGTGTCGCCCAGCCCGCCCGGATCTTCCGCTACGACCTCGCCGCTCCCGGCGGTGCCATGCCGGGGGTGCACGCCATCATGTGGAAGATGAGCACCGGCGGCGCCGTCACAACGCACACCTGTAGCGGACAGGTCCAGGCGAACGCATGCTGGGCCAGCACAGCGAGGGCATGGCGCTGTGGGAATCAACCGGCCATTCCCGAAGGGATGTTGCCCCGGAAGACACCCGCCGTGACCCGTGTTTCCGGCGTCCATCCGGCGCGTGAGGAGCCGGTTTCGAAGAGTTCACCACGGTCCTGGGCGAGGCGGAGTGCCTTCTGACACCCCCGAAACCGTCTGCTCACGGTCCGGCAAGACGGCGGCGCAACGCTGACACCATGACCGACACCACCTCCGGCACGCCGTCCGCGGCCACTTCCCCGACTCTCTTCGAGCAGCTCGGGGGAGAGGACGCCGTCGGGGCCGTCGTCGACATCTTCTACGACAAGGTCCTCGGTGATCCCGACCTCCAGCCGTACTTCACCGGAGTGGACCTGGACCGTCTCAAGGAGCACCAGCGGCGCTTCATCGGCCAGGCCTTGGGCGCCACTCGTCCCTACTCCGGCCGTTCCATGCGCAAGGCCCACGAACGCCTGTCCATCACGGACGACGCCTTCGGCAAGGTCCTCGACCACCTGGCCGGCGCGCTCACGGAGGCCGGGGTGGACGAGGCGACCATCGGCACGATCGCCCAGGCCCTGCTGCCGCTCAAGGCGGACATCGCGGTGGCTTGGCCACCAGCTGCTCCGCCGGGACGGCGAGGTGCGTAGCGTGCGCGCGGTCACGACGACCCCGGCGAGGTCCCTGCCCTGGCCGGCGGGGAACTGCACCGGGACCAGATCCCGGATCACCCCGGAGCGGAGCATCGCGTCGAAGGGGTTGACGCCCGCAGCCCGAATCTTGACGTCGACTTGCCCCGGTCCGGGTTCGGGCGTCTGGAGCTCGGTGATGCGCAGTACGTCACGATCACCGTACTGGTCGAAACGAACGGCTCGAGCCTGGTGGTCCATGCCTCCTCGGTTATAATTCAAATTTGAATGTAGGCGTCAAGGTAGGGCTAAGTTCTAATTTGAACAACTGGTAAAGTGGTGATATGGGTCATACGCGATGGTTGAACGATGAGGAGAAGCGCGCCTGGAACGCCTTCACCAATGCGCACGCGCTGCTGTACCGGCGGCTGGAGCAGCGGCTGAAGCGGGACTTCGGCCTGTCCGGGCTGCAGTACGAGATCCTCGCCCGGCTCAGTGAAGCACCGAACCGGGAGTTGCGGATGGCCGAACTTGCCGGTGCCCTGGTCAACTCCAAAAGCGGGCTGACCTATCAGATCGGGCAGCTGGAGAAATCCGGGCTGGTGCGCCGGCGGTCCTGCCCGAGCGACGAACGCGCGGTCTACGCCGTACTCGAAGACGCTGGCATGGCGCTGCTGGAGCGGGCAGCGCCCGGACATGTGGAGCTGGTGCGGGAGCTGCTCTTCGACGCGCTCAACCCCGAGCAGGTGCGAGCGCTGGCCGACGGGCTCGGCGAGGCGAGCCGTCGCATGTCCGGGGCTGCGGGCGATGTGGACCCTGTCGCGACGGACGGCGGTGACTGCGCGGGCGCTGCCGAGGATGCCGCTGCCGGAGCCCTCGCCTGAACGCGGATCGAGGCCTCGCCGTCCTCTGGGCGGGCTCAGCGCGCCGTGCCGGCAGGCTGTGGCCGCTCGGCTCGGTCACCGTGGCGCTCTCGCCGTCCCGTCAGGGATGCAGCCAAGGCCAGAAGCGCGGCGACGGCGATGAGTGCGCACACGGCACCCCGGCCCACTGCGGCACAAGCGCGGGCGCCGAGGAACGCGCGGGTGATGTAGCCGGTATTGAGGCGGCTGCGGGCCTCGGGCCGGAGAGCGAAGATGCGGGCCTGGCTGACGCCCAGGGCGTTGTCCCAACCCTCCGGGGTGTGCGTCGCCAGGGACGACCAGGGTGCGGTTCTTCAGCGTGAGCACCTGGAAAGATACCTTCTCGCCTCCCTCGGCCATCTCCAGACCGGACCGTTCACGCGGCAGCCCAGCACCGAGGACGACACGATCGCCGGTGAGCAGGGTGACTTCGCGAGGTGTCGGTCCCGTTCTCGGAACCGGCTGATGCCGGACCCCTCATGCCTGCCGCGAGGGTCACCGGGGTCGCCGTGGCGACCACGGCCGCGCATCTTCTCCATCGGGGTTGGGTTCCCGGGTCGTTGCTCACCCCGTGGTGTATGCGGGCAGGGGCCCTGGCAGTGGCTGCTCCGTCCAAATGCACTTGCCGTCCGGCGTGTAGCGCACACCCCAGCGCTGGCTGAGCATGGCGACCAGTTGCAGCCCGCGCCCCCCTTCGTCGGTGTCCCGGGCGCGGCGGATGCGGGGAGTGGTGAGGCTTCCGTCGGAGACCTCGCAGATGAGGCTGCGGCTGCGGATCAGGCGCAGTCGCAGGGGACCTCTGGCATGGCGTACGACGTTGCCCACCAGCTCGCTGGCAAGCAGTTCCGTCGTCATCGTCAGCTCGTCCAGCTGCCATTCGGCCAGCCGTCGACGGATGTGGGAGCGGGCCTGCCCGGCCGCGACAGGATCTTCGGGGAGCGTCCAGACCGCCACGTCCTCGTCACCCAGGGCGTGGACCCGACCGACGAGCACGGCCGCGTCGTCGCCGGTCTGCTCGCCCTGAGGCAGCAGGGCGTCGGTGAGCGAGGCGCACATCCGGTCCAGGCGGCGCGCCTCCTCCGTCTGCGCCCGATGGTCCCGCCGGCTGCCCGGTCCGGTCGAGAGAATCGGGGGCGCAGTGGCGCCCGCGATGGTGGCGAGGAGGGTGGTCAGCTGCGCGATGCCCGTGTCGATGTCGCGGCGGGCGGACTCGACGAGCCCGTCGGTGTAGAGCACCAACAGGCTCCCCTCGGGCAACACAAGCTCCGTGGTGTCGAAGGGGGGCGTGGCCGCCCCCAGAGGCGGGTCGGCCACCAGATCGAGGAGACGGACCGTACCGTCGGGACCGACCACGGCCGGCGGCGGGTGCCCCGCGCTGGAGACAGTGCAGCTACCGGTCGCCGGGTCGTACAGGGCGTACAGACAGGTGGCGTAGAACTCGTCCCCGAGATCGCTGACCAGATCGTTGAGGTGCGAGAGCAGCTCGTCGGGTGGGAACTCCAGTCCGGCGAGGGTGTGTACCGCGGTACGCAGCCGTCCCATGGTGGCGGCCTCGGACAGGCCGTGACCCATGACGTCTCCGATCACCAGCGCGACACGGTCGCCGGACAGCGGAATGACGTCGTACCAGTCGCCGCCGAGCGTGCCCTCACTGGCCGGGAGATAACGGGCGGCGGCCGTGACCGCCGGCACCAACGGCAGCGCCCTCGGCAGCAGACCACGCTGCAGTTCCTGTGCGCGGTGATGCTCGGCGTCGTACAGCCTGGCGCGCTCCAGGGTCTGCGCGATGAGTCCGCTCAGCGCGATCAGCAGTCCGCGCTCGGTGTCCGCGAGGCGGCGCGGCCGTTCGAAGGAAATGATGCAACCGCCGACGACGCGCCCGGAGACCGTCAGCGGGAGAAACGCCCAGGCCCGCTTTCCTCCGATGGCAGCGAACGAGGCGAGTCCCGGATAGCGGGCCTCCAGGTCCTGCGGCGAGTCGACGAATCGCGGCACACCGTCGCTGAGCACCTGGTCGAGAGGGTTGTTCCCGGGCCGGTCGGGGAGCTGGGCGATGTAGGAGTGTGGGTAGCCGACCGACTGGAGCGTCCGTCCGCCACCGGGGCCGGAGGCGTGCACGATCAGCCCGGTGGCTCCGACCAGCGGCAGCAACCGCTCGGCCACGGCGTCGATCACGTCCTTCACCGTGAGCGCCTCGGCGAGTGCCCTCGTCAGGTCCCCGATACGGGCGGTTCGCTCGGCGGCCGCCCGCTCCTCGGCGGCGCGTCTGGCCTGCATCTCCCGCTTGTCGGTGACGTCGGTCAGATAGACCGTCAGTCCGTCGGGCACCGGGATGATCCTCAGGTGGTACCAGCGCCCGTCGGTGGGCGACCGTACATCGAGACCGGTGGCCACGCGGTCCGCCATCGCGGTGTGGCACCGTGCTTCGAGGGCGGGCACGGCGACCGCCGGCAGTTCCCACAGCGCGCGGCCGATGAGGTCGTCCGAGGGGCCGAGGAGGTTTTGGGCCCGCTCGTTGACGTACATGATCCGCCCACCGGAGTCGACGGCGAGGAAGCCGTCGCTCATGTGCTGCAGGGCCCGTCCGACCGAGTCCATCGCGGCCCGCGTCTCGGTGGTCTCCCACAGGCGGCCGACCATACGGGCCGGACGGCCGTCGTCCCCGTCCAGGACCTTGCCCCTGGCCTCCACCCATCCGACGGTGCCGTCGGGGCGGAGCACCCGGTGCCTCACCCCGTACTCGCCGTCCTTGCGCAGGGACTGCTCCGCTTTGGTCACCACGGCCGGCAGATCCTCGGGATGGATCAGTCCGCGCCAGGTCTCGATCCGCCCGTCGAAATAGTCAGAGGGTATGCCGAGTACGAGTGGCATCTCGTCGTCCCAGACGATGTCGCCCGTGCGGATGTTCCAGTCCCACGCGCCGATCCGCACGGCTTCCCGAGCCGACCGGAGGGGCGCTGCCGTGTGCGGGTTCGCGGCTCCGGCCGCCAGCAGGTCGGCGATCCACCGTGCGGCCACCTCGAGCAGGGCTCGCTGCGCGGCACCGAGTGGCTCCGGTCGACCGGTCACGACGGACAGCGCACCGAGCGTGCCGCCGTCGCGGCACAGCGCAACGGCCGCCACGCCGGAGTGCGAGGCGGACGCCTGACTGGGAGATGTCGGCAGCCACACCACCGTGCGTGTACGTACCGCCCGAGCGGCCGCCGCCGCAGCATCGGCTTCGACCTGCTCCTCAGCGAGACCGAATCCCTCCGGATTTCCGCAGGTCAGCGCTGGTTGCAGTGGCAGACAACCGCCGGGCCCGTCGAAGAGGTACACCATGCCGACCAGGGCGTCGAGCGAGGCCACCGTCTGCTGCAGGGCTGATCGCAGTGGAGCGGTTTCCGATGCTTCGTGCACTTTCATATCCTCGCACCGGCGGGTTGATGTGGCGGTGTGGTCCTCGGTCTTGCGCGACGGCATCGGGTGGCGCCCGGCGGCTGCTCGGCGGGGAGGAGCGCGTTGGCCACGGTCGGAGACGTTGCCGATAGGCCGGTGCCCGGGCCGAGACGGGCGCGACTGGGACCGGCACGCGGCTGCCGGGACGGCCCGCGGACGGACACCGGCGGCCCGAGGACGGACAGAAGCCCAAGTCCTCCCTTCGGCAACCATCCCGTCCGGCTCGACGACTCCCGCGTCCTCGGCCACAGAGCACAACCTGCTCATGGCCATACGTGTGGCGCAACCTCACCCACCTCACGGTGGAGACCGTCAAGGCCGCGTGTCCTGCCGTGTGAGAACGCCTCCGGTGGCGCCGCCTACTCGCGCGGCGCCACCGCCTACGTCGCGGTCGACGGTGCCGGGA
This sequence comes from Streptomyces sp. NPDC002144, assembly GCF_053593695.1. Lineage (NCBI taxonomy): Bacteria > Bacillati > Actinomycetota > Actinomycetes > Kitasatosporales > Streptomycetaceae > Streptomyces > Streptomyces sp. NPDC002144. The sequence goes on along the minus strand of NZ_JBSFDB010000061.1, from coordinate 14,468 downwards.
GGAGCGTATCCCCGCGGCCCGACGCCGCTGCCGTCTGGTCCCGTGGGCTCCGTAGGTTGCCTGGTTCGGGTTGGGCCGGTGTGGGTTGGTCAGAGGTCGCCGTAGTCCTGCCAGCCGCACGCACCGCAGATGACGAGGCGCAGGGCACGGTCGTCGTGGTGGTCGACGGTGACGTAGGGGCGCAGCCGGTCACTGCCGACACCGCACTGCGGGCACGTCTCGTACTGGCCCAGGGAGCCGAAGTCGCTGATGACCAGAGGGTGTTCGGGTTCGGTTCCCTGGTCGCCGGAGGGCGTGTCGATCAGGGCGAGGCGCACGATCGCGGCCGCTGCCGCGTCCGTCACGCCGACGGCCAGGCGTACCTGGGGCAGTCGGTTCAGCGGGGGCGGCAGGGGGCAGTCGTCGAGGCGGACGGGTATGACGCGTTCGCTGTCCGCCTGGGCGGCGACCCAGGCGGCCTTGGCGGCGTATGACCACAGCAGGACGACGGCGTCGGTCCCGGCCGCGTCGGCGTGGGCATCGGGCACGACATCGGCGCCGGCCCGCCCGAGTGCGGAGGCGAGGGACGCTGCCTGCCGCTCGTCCTTGGGCTGGTACGAAAGGTGAGTACGCACGATCTCATAATGCGACAGGGCGGTACGCCGTTGTGCAGCGACAGGTTGGTGCGTTATGAGGCTGCAGTTGCGCTCACTGCGAGCGAACCGCTCCTGCGAGCCGTGCGGGGCGTGAGCCCTCGGGGGTGCGTGCCGAAGGCCTTATCGCCGGGCCGCCCGGCGGCGTGCGAGCAGTACCGTGCCCGCACCGGCGGCTACGACCGCGGCCGCAGTGCCCGCGAGGGGCAGCGCAGGAGCGGAACCGGTGGCGGCGAGGTCACCGCCGGTGGTGGAGGCGCTCCCCGAAGAGCCGGTGGCCGAGGAGCTGACGGTGGTCCCGGATCCCCCTGTCGTCCCGCTGCCGCCGCTGGAAGGCGAACCGCCCGCCGACCCGCTGCCCAGGACGTCGAGCGGGATGTCGGCTTTGTCGTTTGCCTTGTTCACGTCGTACGGGCGGGATTCGGCAGTGAGGGCCACCGAGCCCTTGGCCCCCACGACCGCCTTGTCGATCTTCAGTCTGAAGGAGTAGGTGTTCACCTGGTCCTCCTCCACCCAGCCCTGCGCGATGTAGCAGTCGTAGGTCCCGGCTGCCGGCTTGTTGCAGTTGGGTGCCTTGACCGCGGTCGTACCCGAGGGAAGCTTGATCAGGACTCGTGTCGGCACCGGAGGGCCGGGTTCCACCAGCACCCAGGCGGGGCCGGCGTTGATGAACTTCACCTGCAGGTCGATCATGTCTCCGACCCGGCCCTTCAGCCGGGCTCCCGACACCTGGAAGTCGGCCGTGTTCGCCGTGTTCACCCGCACCCGGGCCTCGGCATAGCCCCCCGAGCCACTGCCAGGGAGAACGGAGCCGGACCGCTCCACCAGCTTCGCCGCGGGAGCGGTTCCGCGCACGGGCCCGCGGGCGCCTTCGTCGGGGCCGAAGTCATAGTCCCCGACGGCGACATCGAGATCGTCGTACAGTGCCCGGTCGAGAGCCTTGAGGTTCAGCTTCTCGGGCGCGTAGACGACACCCGGCTCTACGGCCTGGTCGAACTCGCACATCATCTGCGATCTGGCCGGCAGCTCGTCGTAGGGGTGGATGTCCCACCGCACGCAGTTCGAGGGCACGTCGGCGTAATCCAACCCCTTGGTGACGGTGTACCGCAGCCAGACCTTCTCCAGCGTCTTGGTGCCCTTGTTGCCGAAGGTGACCGGCGCCTCGAAGGTGCTCCCCGGCTGAACTCCGCTGACCGGTGAGCTGGTCCCCAGCACCAGCTCGGTCCCGGAGCCATCGGCCACGGCGCAGGGAGCGGTGCTCAACGTGATCAGGGCGCCGACGCCGATGGTTCCGACGGTCCTGCGGAGTGTACGAAAGCTGTGATCGGAGCGGAGCATGCAATAACCCCTGGGAGAAGTGACGAAGATGGGCGGTGAGCCGGGAAAGAAAAGTTCCCTGCATCAGACACACGCCGACGTCAAACAGTTGTACCGGCGTCCGTCGAATCGGGCGCAGGGGCGCCCAGTGGTGAGCGTGATTTCCGCGGGCCTGCGGGCGACCCTCCTCTCCGCCGCAGCGGTGCAGTGTGCTTTCCGGCCACAGGGGCTCCGCAGTGAGTGGTGAGGCGCTCGGACGGGACTTGCTCCGCGGCGGTGTGCTGGAAGGAGCACGAGACAGATACGCCGACGGGCCGGGTTCACCCTGCACCGCCACCGCATCGTCTGGTTCGTCCTGCAGGTGCTGCCGGGCCCCTTTCCCTGCTGCAGGGCCCGGGTGGGCATGCTGTCCTGGGCGTGGCGGCGGAAGCCGGTCTCCTACGTCGTGATGCAGTCGCGGCCCCCGGTGGGGTCGGCATCAGCTGCTCGGTAATCGCCGGCGAGTGCGGGATCAAGGCGCACCACGTTCCCGGTGGTCCGTTCGCCGTGGCGTAGCGCCGCACCGCCGGGTCTTGTCGGGCCTCGGCCGGGTCACGTGGCGAAGTGGTGGTTTTCGCCAGGTGGGTCTTTGCGGTGAGCGGGGCTCAGGTCGTAGCGCGGGTCGTGAGTTTTGAAGCGGTAATGAACGATGTCCGCCATTTGCACGCATATGTACTTGTTGTTGCTCTATGTAGTGTCTAGCGTTCGTGGTGTAGAGAACGGCTGCGGGATCCGACTCTCGTAATCACCGACCCGGAAGCGAGGTGTGGAGCGCGTGGACGCGAGGCCCGGCTTTCGGCCCCTTCCGGTCTGGAGGCGCCCCAAGGGGAGGATGCGACGGCTGCGTGCGCTTGCCGTGCTGCCTCTGTTGGCGTCGGCACTCGCCGCGTGCGGCAGCGGGGAGGGGTCCGGCCGACCCACTTTGAACTGGTACAACTTCCCCGACGACTCCGGCGCGCTGCAGAAGGCGGCCGATCGGTGCAGCCAGGCGTCCCATGGCCGCTACAAGATCAGCTACAACAAGCTCCCACGTGCCGCCGACGGCCAGCGCCAGCAACTCGTCCGCAGGCTTGCGGCCCACGACAACTCGCTCGACATCCTGGGACTGGACGTCACCTGGGCGGCGGAGTTCGCCGAGGCGGGCTGGATCCGCGAGTGGACCGGCGCGGCGAAGCAGCATGCCATCGAGGGCACCCTGCGCGTACCGCTGCAGACCTCGACCTGGAAGAACAAGCTGTACGCCGTCCCGTACAACACCAACACCCAGCTCCTGTGGTACCGCAAGGACCTGGTGCCCACCCCGCCCAAGACCTGGGCAGAGATGCTGGACATGGCCCGTAATCTCTCCCGGCAGGGCAAGCCCCACTATGTGGAGATCCAGGGTGCTCAGTACGAGGGCCTGACCGTCTGGTTCAACACCCTGATCAACAGCGCGGGCGGCTCCATCCTCAACGCGACAGCGACAAAGCCCTCCCTCGGTGCGCCCGCCGTGCGGGCCGCCACGATCATGCGTGACCTGGCGCACTCCGTGGCGGCGGACCCCTCCCTGTCCAACCAGATGGAAGACCAGAACCGTCTCGCCATGGAGGCCGGGGATGCAGCGTTCGAAATCAACTATCCGTTCGTCTATCCGTCGATGAAGGCGAACAATCCGGCACTGTTCAAGAACTTCCGCTGGGCGCCGTATCCGAGGGTCGATGCGAACCGCCCAGCACGGCCGACCATCGGCGGCATCGACCTGGCCGTGAGCGCCTACTCGCGCCACCCGCAACTGGCCTTCGAGGCAGCCCTGTGTCTGCGCAACAGGGAGAACCAGCTCACCGCCGCGCTCCTGGGCGGCCTGCCGCCCACCCTGCGTGGCCTGTACGACGAGCGGCCGTTCGTCAAGGCGTATCCCTTCGCCAAGGAGGTGCTGGCCTCCCTGGAGTTGGCGAGCGTGCGCCCGCTCACCCCCGCCTACCAGAACGTGTCGATCGCCGTGTCCCACACCCTGTCCCCGCCCTCCGGGATCAAGCCCGTAAGTTCGGTCGCCACCATCAGGGGCGAGATCGACGATGCTCTGCAATCCAAGGGAGTGATCCCATGAACCACTACCCCCTCGGCCGGCGCTCCCGAGTGCTGGTCCCATCCTCAGGCGGCCCCCGATGAGCATGCAGGCGGAACCGGCCGGAGCCCCGCCGCCTCCTGAGGCGAAGCAGGCCAGGCAGGACCGGGCGGCGCTCTCGGCCGGCGCCAGGCAGGAGCGGAGGCTCGGCTGGCTGCTCTGCTCGCCGGCCGTGGTCGTCATGCTCGCCGTGACCGCGTACCCGATCGGATACGCCGTCTACCTGTCCCTGCAGCGCTACGACCTGCGCTTCCCGGGACAGGCGAAGTTCGTGGGCCTGAGCAACTACGGTGCGGTCCTGTCCTCCACGTTCTGGTGGGAGGCCTTCTGGGTGACGCTGTTCATCACCGGCGTGTCCGTGGCCATCGAACTGGTCCTCGGCATGGGCCTCGCTCTGGTGATGCACCGCACGATCTTCGGTCGCGGATCCGTACGCACCGCCGTCCTGATCCCCTACGGCATCGTCACCGTCGTCGCCGCCTTCTCCTGGCAGTACGCCTGGACCCCGCAACTCGGTTACCTCGCGGAGCTGCTGCCCAGCGGATCGGCCCCGCTGACCCATCAGTGGTCCGCCCTGTGGCTGATCGTGCTCGCCGAGGTGTGGAAGACCACCCCGTTCATGGCCCTCCTGCTGCTCGCGGGGCTCGCGCTGGTCCCCGAGGAAACGCTGAAGGCGGCCATGGTGGACGGCGCCACCGCCCGGCAGCGGTTCTTCAAGGTCGTGCTGCCACTGATGAAACCGGCCATCCTGGTGGCGCTGCTCTTCCGCACGCTGGACGCGTTCCGGATCTTCGACAACATCTACATCCTGACCTCGGGCGCCCACGAGACAGGCTCCGTGTCCATCCTCGGTTACGACAATCTGTTCACCGCGCTGAACCTGGGCATCGGTTCGACGATCTCGGTCCTGATCTTCATCTCCGTCGGGATCATCGCCTTCGCCTTTGTCAAGCTCTTCGGTGCGGCCGCACCTGGCGCGGAGGTGAAGCGCTGATGGCCGCCGTGGGAAAGACGCACGCCACCCGCTGGGGTGTCATCAACGTGGTGGTGGTGCTGTACGCCCTGTTCCCGGTGTGGTGGATCGCCGCGCTGTCGTTCAAGAAGCCCAGCACCCTCACCGACGGCAACTACATTCCCAGGGAATGGACCTGGGAGAACTACCGGGGCATCTTCAAGACCTCCGAATTCACCCGCGCACTGATCAACTCGATCGGTATCGCCCTGATCTCGACGGTCATCGCGGTGGTGTTGGGCACCATGGCCGCCTACGCGGTGGCAAGGCTCCGGTTCCCGGGCAAGCGGGTCCTCATCGGCATGTCGCTGCTCATCGCCATGTTCCCCCCGATCTCCCTGGTGTCCCCGCTGTTCAACATCGAGCGCATCGTGGGGATCTTCGACACCTGGGTGGGGCTGATCATCCCGTACATGACCTTCTCCTTGCCGCTGGCGATCTACACCCTGTCGGCGTTCTTCCGGGAGATCCCGTGGGACCTGGAGAAGGCCGCCAAGGTGGACGGGGCCACGCCAGCGCAGGCCTTCCGGCTGGTCATCGCGCCGCTGGCCGCCCCGGGCGTGTTCACCACAGCCATCCTCGTCTTCATCTTCTGCTGGAACGACTTCCTGTTCGCCATCTCGCTGACCTCCACCCGGGCCGCGCGCACGGTGCCCGCCGCCATCGCGTTCTTCACCGGAAGCTCGCAGTTCCAGCAGCCCACCGGGTCGATCGCCGCCGCCGCCGTCGTGATCACCGTTCCGATCATCATCTTCGTTCTGTTCTTCCAACGGCGGATCGTCGCCGGACTGACCTCCGGCGCGGTCAAGGGGTGACCGGGCCGACCACACAGGCAGGCCACCGCTAGGGCACACCGACCGCGGCACCCGGACCGCAAGGCATGAAGGCAAGGAGGCACCAGCATGGCCGAGATCACCCTCGAGGGAGTCACCAAGCGTTTTCCCGACGGATCCCTTGCCGTGAAGGGCGTGGATCTCGACATCGCCGACGGCGAGTTCGTGATCCTGGTCGGACCTTCCGGTTGCGGCAAGTCCACCACCCTGAACATGATCGCCGGACTCGAGGACATCACCGAAGGCACCCTGCGCATCGGTGACCAGGTCGTCAACCAACTCGCTCCCAAGGAGCGCGACGTTGCCATGGTGTTCCAGAGCTACGCCCTGTACCCGCACATGAGCGTGCGGGAGAACATGGGCTTCCCGCTGAGGTTGGCCAAGGTGGACAAGGCCACCATCAACTCCAAGGTGGAGGAGGCGGCCCGGATTCTCGACCTCACCGAGCACCTGGACCGCAAACCCGCGAATCTCTCCGGTGGCCAGCGTCAGCGGGTGGCCATGGGCCGGGCGATCGTCCGCGATCCCAAGGCGTTCTTGATGGACGAGCCACTGTCCAACCTGGACGCGAAACTCCGGGTGCAGATGCGCACCCAGATCTCCCGCCTGCAACGGCGCCTGGGCACCACGACCGTGTACGTCACCCACGACCAGACCGAGGCGATGACCCTCGGCGACCGGGTTGTCGTGATGCGGCAGGGCGTGGTCCAGCAGATCGGCACGCCCGCCCAGCTCTACGACCTGCCGCGCAATCTCTTCGTCGCGGGCTTCATCGGCTCGCCGGCGATGAACTTCCTGAACGCCACCCTGGAGGGCGGTGTGCTGCGCTCGCCCTTGGGCGACCTGCCCCTCGAGGACCGTACGAGGCAGGCACTGGAACGGCAGAACGCACCCCGCGAGGTCATCGTCGGCCTACGGCCCGAGGCCTTCGAGGACGCAGCGCTGTCGGCTCGACCAAGCCAGGGCGGCCCTGTTTTCACCGCCAACGTGGACGTACTGGAGTCGCTGGGCTCCGACGCATACGTGTACTTCACCGCAGAGGGCGGGTCCGCGACGACCGCGGAACTGGAGGAACTGGCGGCCGACTCCGGTCTGCGCGACACCGGCTCGGAGGTCCAGCAGATCGTGGCACGCCTGGACGCCGCCACGCGCGCCCGCGAGGGCGCACCGGTGGAGCTGCTCGTCGACATGACCAAGGCGCACGTATTCGACCCGGCGACCGGAGCGAACCTCACCCATCCCGAGCGCCAATCCTGACGATGCCGCAGGGCCGGACGGAGACAACACGGGACCAGGTCGTGCCTCCGCCCAGAACCGACAGCGGTCCTTTACTCCGTGGCACGGAGGGAGCGAAACCGACCTGGCACTCGCAAGCTGGCGGAAGCGGCGGTCGTCGCGGACGGCCAGTTCCTCGGACAGGACGAGGGGCAACTGCTCGGCGTCCAGCGATGTGGCGTCGAAGAGAATGACGAGATGGACCATCGTTTCGTCGGTATTCCGCAGATGGCTGGCGTGCCGCGTGTTGCGGTCGTCATCGACGTGATGCGGGCCTTCACTGTGGCTGCCTGGGTGTTCTCGCGTGGTGCAGAGAAGATTGTTCTGGCCTCGTCCGATGCTGAGGCACTGGCGTTGAAGGAGCGTCGTTCGGGTTGGCTGGCTCTGAAGGACGGTGCCCCGGCGTCGGGCTTCGACGCGGTGAACTCGCCCGGTGTGATCAGGGCGCTCGATCTGGCCGGTCGCACGGTGGTGCAGAAGACGACGGCGGGAACCGTCGGTGCGCTGGCTGTCGCGAGCGCGCCGCTCGTCCTGTGCGCGAGTTTCGTCGTGGCCGGCGCGACTGCGCGGTTCCTCAAGACCGATGGTTCCGGGCCGGTGACGTTCGTTGTCACGGGCGACGACGGCCAGGCGGCTGAGGACCTGGCCTGCGCGGAATACATCGGTGAGCATCTCGCCGGAGGTGATGCCGAGGTGGGCCCGTATCTCCACCGTGCGAGGAGTTCCCGGGCAGCCGCCAACCTTGCTGACGGGGTGAGACACGGATACAAGGGTGTTCATCCCGACGACGTCGACCTGTGCCTGGAGGTGGACAGGTTCACCTTCGCGATGGTCGCTCGTCAGGAAGGCACTCTGACCGTGTTGCGTCCCGTCGCGGCGCCTGACGAATCCGCCGAGGCTCGCTGACAAGCTAAGTCCCGCACGGTGGCGCCGTCGACTGACGGGCTGGTGTCCTGCGTCCTCACAGTTGAGTCGCATGGGTCACCGAAGGTCACTGGCGTCGCGCCAGGAAGACGAACTCCCTTCCTGGGCGGTCGGGCGCATCGCGAATGCCCTCCACCACGTATCCGTGTGCGTCCAAGTCCTCCTCGACTTCGTCCCGTTCTCGAAAGCGCAGCGTCGAATCCGATGTCAGCACCTGTCCGTCCGCTGCAAACCGGTAGGTCCAACGGAACGTCACCAAAGGCATGCTCACCGCGATGAGTTCAACCCAGCTCGCGACGGAGCCGACGCCTGGAATCTCGGTCACGCGGTAGGACTTCTCTCGGGTCCACTCCTCCCAGGCCCGTCTGGACGGATCGCGCGTCTCGAAGATCAGACGCCCGCCAGGCCGCAGTGCTCCATGGGTTCCTCGTAGGGTCTCCTGCCACGTCTGCGGGTCGGCGATGGCTTGAGCGACGTTCGCTGTCATCGTCGCAATGTCAACCTGCAGCGGTGGAAGGGTTGTCGCATCGCCGCTGATCCATCGCACTCGTCCACTTCCCGGTTTGGTCCGGGCGACGTCGATGGATGCCTGAGCGGGATCCACACCCACGACCTCGATTCCGCGGTCGGCCAGGAGGAGGGCGAACACCCCGGTGCCGCAACCGATGTCCAGTACTCGTTGAGCCTCGAACTCGTCTGCCATCTGCAGATATGCAGTGAGGTCGCTGCGGTCGGGGTCGAGCGGATCGTAGATCGCGGCGAGTCGTGGATGCGCGAAGCAGTCGTCAGCCATGCGGCCGAACGTATGCAGACCTGGTCCGAACAGCTACTCAGTTTCGCGCGGTCCCGGGTCCGGCGCGCCCGGCATGCGCTACACCTGGGTGCGGGCGGAGGTCCGTGTCGAGAGTGGCACCGGAGGACTGGAACGGCGCATTGGACCCGCGGCACGCGCTGCGACTGGAGATCGCGGACGGGAGAGTACAGGCCACCGCGCCGGCCGGTTCCCTGCACTCGCTCCTGGCCCTTCGCCGAACTCGGCTGTACGGACGGGCGGTACTTCTTGACGGAGGTCGAGGTCGGCAGGACCGGACGGCTCATCGGCGTGTTCTGCGAGGGCGACGGGATGTCGGTGCGGTCGCTCACGTGCGAGAGCTGCGACGACGCGGACGAGTTGGCGCTGGCACCGAGTCGCTGCCTCCTGCGACTGCTGGCTCGGCGCCCTGACGGAGCAAGCGGGGTGCGACATGTGACATCCCGGATGCCCGTTCCAAAGGTGCCTTCGCGGACCGTTGACGGCTCGTCGTCGGCTGCCTACCGTCCAAGCGCAGCGATGCCGAACAAAGTTCGGAATATCGATCGAAGGAAGGTCCGGATGGATGGCATGGAAAGGTCACGGCGGTCGCTGTCCGCACTCGGTCTGCCGGAGCGGGACCTCGGGGAACTGCCCGACTCGGACAAGCGATTCCCGGACGGCGCGCAGTACCGGGTGGAGATCCCGTCGGTCGAAGGCCCAGGGCCGTTCCAGGCGGTCATGGATGAGGCCGAGCGGCGCGGGATCCGGATACATCGCATCAGCCAGGGCAGTGGCATGATGCTCCTCGCCGACCCGGAGATCGAGCAGATGGTGGCTCTCGGCCGCGAACGCGAGGTGGAGGTCTGCCTCTTCGTTGGACCACGCGGCGGCTGGGACATCGGCATCCAGGCCACGTCCGCCGCGGGTGGCGGTGCAGCCGCGGTGCTGCGCGGCGCCGACCAGCTCGCGTACGGGGTCGAGGACGTCATCCGGGGCTGCGACCTCGGCGTGCGCAGCGTCCTGGTGGCAGACATCGGCCAGCTGTGGGTGCTCGGCCGCATGCGGCAGTCCGGCGACCTGCCGCCGGACCTGGGGATCAAGGCGTCGATATCGATGCCGACGGCCAATCCTGCGGCGGCACGGGTGCTCGAGGACCTCGGGGTCACCACGATCAACCTGCCGATCGATCTCACTCTTGCCCAGATAGCGGCGATCCGGGCGGCAGTCGACGCGCCTCTGGACGTCTATGTGGAGGGCGCCGACGACTTCGGCGGCGTGGTCCGCTATTACGAGATCCCGGCCCTCGTGCGCGTGGCGGCTCCTGTCCACCTCAAGTTCACGGTACGGAACGCGCCGTCCCTGTATCCCTCCGGAGCGCACCTTGCCGACCTGGCCGTGGCGACCGCACGCGAGCGCGTACGGCGGGCGGCGCTCGGGTTGTCCGTGCTCCGCCGGTACTATCCGGAGGCCGAAGCCAGTCCCGGACCGCTGACGACGTAGGTCCGGCGCAAGCGTGGCGGGATGGACGATCCAGGCACAAATATTGACGAAACCGTAGTCTTCTCAAGGCCTTGACGACCTATCAGGCCAGTTCTACGTTCAGCCCCACCAAATGTGCCGAACGTCGTTCGAAATACCGGGCATCATGGGCCGAACACGCCGGAGTGATCATGAAGAAGATCGATCCGCAGGTGGAAAGGGCCGTCGACACGCTCAGCCTGAACGGGCTGACCAGGCGGCGACTGCTGAGCGGCACGGGAATGGTCAGCGCCTCGGCCGCCGCGGCGGCCTTGCTGTCCGCCTGCTCGGCCAGCAACAAGAGCGACGACAACAAGACGGGCGACGGCGTCGGCGACTTCCCGAAGACACCGAAGTGGAAGTTCGTGTTCGTCAACCACGTCACGACCAACCCGTTCTTCACCCCGACGCAGTACGGCGCAGCCGACGCCTGCGCGCTCCTGGACGCCTCGTTCCAGTGGACCGGCTCGAAGGACTCGAGCGTGCCTGAAATGGTCAGCGCCATGACCTCGGCCATCTCCGCGAAGGCCGACGGCATCGGGGTGGCGGTCGTCGACAAGAACGCCTTCTCGTCACCCGTCGACAAAGCCCTCAGCGCCGGCATCCCCACCATCTCGTACAACGCGGACGGGGCCAAAGGGGATCCGGGGACGAGCCGGCTCTGCTACGTCGGGCAGGACCTTTACCAGTCAGGGGTCGAACTGGGCCGCCGCATCGCCTCGCTGATGCCCTCCGGCGGGGACGCGGTCGGGTTCATCGCCACGCCGGGAGCGCTCAACATCCAGCCGCGCATCGATGGGGCCACCGATGCGATCAAGGCATCCGGCAAGTCGATCAACTTCAAGTCGGTCGCCAGTGGCGCGGAACTTCCTCAGGAGTTGTCGACCATCGATGCGTATGTCAGCGGACACAAGGACCTGAAGGGCTTGTTCGCGGTCGACGCGGGCTCCACGGAGAGCATCGGCAAGGTCATGAAAAAGTACGGCCTCAAGAAGAAGGGTGTGGTCGCGGGTGGCTTCGACCTGAATCCGAACACCCTCACCGCGATCAAAGCGGGCGACCTTGATTTCACCATCGACCAACAACCCTATCTGCAGGGCTTCCTGAGCGTGCTCTACCTGTGGCTGTACAAACTGTCCGGCGGACTGGTGATCCCGAGTGTCACCGACACCGGCCTGCTCTTCGTGACCAAGGACAATGTCGACCCCTATCTGGAGACCAGGACCCGGTTCGAGGGCTCCAGCACGAAACAGCAGTGGGTCAAGCGCTCCGGCCCCATAGCACACGCATGAGTTTCCTGAGTCGACCGCTGTGCCGCGAGGGGCGTCTCGGTGACCGGTTTGACCTTGTTGTTCGCCTGGTGGACGGCGGGGGTGTGGCAGGCGCCGTCGCGCCAGCAGGACCACATCACGCGGAGCCAGGCGCGGGCAAGGATCCGGACGGCTTGCGCGTGGCGCTTCTTGCGTGCCTGGGCAGCGGTGCAGATCTTCGCGGCCCAGTCAGCGCCGTGTCGGCTGTTGTCGGCGAACGCCGTGATCGCCACGCGGGCGGGCCGGCTGGTCGCGTAGCGGAAAATCACCGCGTGGGTCGGCACCACCGGGTGACTGGCAGCCAACAGCCGGTCCACGACCAGGCCGCGGATGGTCGCGATGTCCACCGGCAGGCCGGCCGGGTCGCCGTACCGGCCCAGCCGGGCCGGCGTCACGTCGATGCCCTGCATCGGCCCTCTGCGGGGCGGGTCCCCGGAGCCGAACAGACGGCCTCGGCCCGGCGGGGCCGACATAACTCATGCCGGCCATCGCGTAGAACGCGAGCGCGGCCGCACACTCGCCGGGACCGAGAGGTCACAACCCCACCCGTGAGGGCTGCAGAAGGGATGGTCCTCCAATGAGCGAGCGAGCCGTGCAGGACACGACCGGAGGGAAGACCATCACGGCCGGCACCCCGCCGGTGCGGCGGCACGGTCCGCTGCGCCTGGCCTTCGAGGCGTTCGTCATCCGCCGCGAGGCCACCATCTTCATCGTCGCGGTGGGCCTGCTGCTGTACTTCTGGTCCAACAACTCCGACTTCCTGGCCCGCAACAACCTGGTCAACCTCTCCCAGCAGACGGCACCGTACGCGATCATCGCGGCGGGCATGGTGCTGCTGCTGGTCAGCGGGGAGATCGATCTGTCGGTGGGCGCCGTCTTCGCACTGTCGCCGTTCCTGATGCACTACATGATCGACTACTACGGCACGTACCCCATCATCGCGATCATCGGCTCGATACTGGCCGGCGCTGTCATCGGACTCGTCAACGGCTTCGTGGTGGTCGTGCTCAAGGTACCGTCGTTCGTCGCCACGCTCGGCATGCTCTTCCTCATCCTCGGCATCATGCTGACCACGTCGCACGCCTACCCGGCACAGATCCCCGAGGCAGCACACGGGGTGCGCGGCTGGTTCGGGCAGTCGGACTGGTCGGAACTGATCTGGTGCCTGATCATCGTCGCGTACTTCCACGTGGTACTCACCCGCTCGCGCTGGGGCCTGCACACGATCGCCACCGGCGGCAACCCGCTGGGCGCGAGCGAGGCCGGGATCAAAACCGGTCGCATCAAGTTCGGCAACTTCATGGCCACCAGCGCACTTGGGGCCTTCGCCGGCCTCCTCGAGGCCTTCCGCGTCGACTCGATCGACCCGACCGCTGCGGGTGCGGATGGCGCGTCCCCGATGTTCACCGCCGTCTCCGCCGCGGTCATCGGCGGTACGGCGCTGGCCGGCGGCTCGGGGACGGTCGTCGGCGCGCTGCTCGGCGCGCTCGTCCTCGCGGAGTTGCGCAACGGGTTCAACCTCATCGGTATCAACGCCAACCCGTTCAACATCATCCTCGGTGCGGCGATCATCCTCTCCATGGTGCTCAACGTGCACCTGGCCAGACTGCGAAGGGCAGGCCGCCGATGAGCGGGTCGACCGGGCCGACACCGACACCCGCGCTCTCCGTGGAGCATATTGCCAAGGGCTTCGGCGCGGTCACCGCGCTGCGGGACGTGAACCTGCGCCTGAACAAGGGCGAGGTACTCGCCCTCGTCGGTGACAACGGGGCTGGAAAGTCAACCCTGTTGAAGATCCTCTGCGGCTTCCACCGGCCCGACGCGGGCCGCATCCTCCTCAACGGCGAGGAGGTGACGCTCAAGTCGGTCGACCATGCCCGCTCGCTCGGCATCGACGCGGTGTACCAGGACCTGGCGCTGGTCAACGAGCTGACGGTCTACCACAACATGTTCCTGAACCGGGAGATGATCCGCCCCACTCGGCTGCTGCACAATCGCGCGATGCGTAAAATCGCCCAGGAGCACCTGGACGAGATGGGAGTCAACATTCCATCGGTCGACGTCGAGGTCGCCAAGCTCTCCGGCGGCCAGCGCCAGGCCATCGCCGTGGCCCGCTCGGTCTATTCCGAGGCCAGGGTCCTCCTTCTCGACGAGCCCCTGGCCGCGATGGGCGCCAAGGAAGGCGCCCTCATCCTCGACCTGGTCAACGACCTCAAGGCCCGCGGCGAGGTCTCCGTCATCATCATCGCTCACAACTACGCCCAGGTCTTCGAGGTCTGCGACCGGGTCAACCTGCTCCAGCACGGCGAGATCACCTTCGACAAGCGCACGTCGGAGACATCGGTGGCCGAGCTCACCGACCTGGTGGTTGAGGAGTACCGGAGGTCGCGAAGCACATAGGCGTCTTTCTGCGCGAGCGCGGCCTCGATGGCGGCGCGGCTTGCGTAACCGCGCCGCCCTCCCTCTTCTTCGGAGGGAATCCCCGCCTTGCGCCCGGACCACGGGCTGCGGCCGTGCCCGCCTCTTCCCGCCCTGACGGCCACCCAGCGGATGTTGCGTCAGGTACCTGCGAGGCCGCCGACCGTCTGTGGGGGAGGGGCGGTGGCCCATGGGACTCGTTAGTCCACGTACCACTTGCCGCACAGGGTGGTGCCGTCGATTTCGGCGCAGGCGCGTGCGGCGTAGTCGGCGTTGAAGACGGACTGGGTGCG